>JBGCDM010000107.1:0-21388 GCA_045105395.1 Devosiaceae bacterium
AGGGCTTTATGCAATCCTCGGCATGGGCGCAGTGGCCGCCGCCGTTATTGGTGCGCCACTTTCCACCACCATGATCGTTTTTGAGCTGACCGGCGGATATTCGCTGTCCATTGCGCTGCTTCTTACCGTTTCCATCGCAACCGGCATCACCATTGCTGTGCATGGCCGTTCTTATTTTCATTGGCAATTGGAAA
Source organism: Devosiaceae bacterium (assembly GCA_045105395.1). Classification (GTDB taxonomy): domain Bacteria; phylum Pseudomonadota; class Alphaproteobacteria; order Rhizobiales; family MH13; genus MH13. The sequence continues at coordinate 195 of JBGCDM010000107.1, forward strand.
GCCGTGGTGTGGCCGTTGCTGATGGTCCGCATAGCCAGCTTATGCGCTCGGTTCGCGTGAATGATTTCATGGAACGTTTGCCGCCCGACCTTGATGAGCGACCGGCAAGACTTGAGGAAGGCACGCCCAGACTTCTCACCTCCGACACCATGGAACGGGCGCTGCGCGTGTTTGATGAAACAGGTGTTGAAGAGATACCCGTGGTGCGCGCGGCCGCCGTTTCGCAAATTGTTGGCCATGCCAGCCAGGTGAAAGCACTGCGGCACTTTAACGAGGCGCTTATTGACGCCTCGATTGAAGAGCACAAATAGGCAACAAAGCCTGGCTTGCCTGCGCTAAGGTGCGCGAACCCGAATCAACTCCAAGGCTAACTTCTTTTGAAAGTAAGAGACCCATCAGACGGCAGCACTAAAGAGTTCGAAAACGCCCAATCTAGTAAATCTGTTGCCTCCTCGCCTCAACCTGGCTCGATAACCCAGCGCGCCCTTGCTGCACGCGGCGGCGCTGTTGCGCACGAAAGTGCGCCTTGGCTAGAGGGTCTGAACCCCGAGCAACAGCGCGCGGTGGAAACTCTGGACGGTCCCGTGCTCGTGCTTGCTGGCGCAGGCACAGGCAAAACCCGTGTGCTTACGACCCGCATTGCGCATATCCTGGCCTCTGGGCGCGCATCGCCTGGCCAAATTATGGCGGTTACCTTCACCAATAAGGCCGCACGCGAGATGAAGAACCGCATTGGCGGCATGATTGGCGCAGCGGTGGAAGGCATGCCCTGGCTGGGCACGTTCCACGCCATTGGCACGCGCATCCTGCGCTATCATGCGGAGCTTGCGGGCCTGAAATCCAGCTTCACGATCCTCGATACCGATGATCAAATCCGCCTTCTTAAGCAACTCATCCAAGCTGAAAGTATTGACGAGAAACGCTGGCCGGCCCGCCAATTGGCCAGCCATATTGACCGCTGGAAAAATCGTGGCCTCCTACCAGATCAAGTGCCCGCCTCCGATGGTGTGTTTGCCAATGGGCGCGGGGTGGAGCTGTATGAGGCCTATCAAGAGCGCATGAAGGTGCTCAACGCCGTGGATTTTGGCGATCTGCTGGTCAAACCCATCAAGCTTTTCACCGAGAACCCGGACATTCTGGCCGACTACCACCGACGGTTCAAATTCTTGCTGGTGGATGAGTATCAAGACACCAATGTCGCGCAATATCTATGGCTGCGCCTGCTTGCCCAGGGCACAGAAGATGCCAAGCCTAACATCTGTTGCGTGGGCGATGACGATCAGTCGATCTATGGCTGGCGCGGGGCGGAAGTTGACAACATTTTGCGTTTTGAGCGCGATTTTCCGGGCGCGGCCGTCATTCGGCTGGAGCGCAATTATCGCTCCACCTCGCCCATTCTGGCCACAGCCTCGCACCTTATTGCCCACAATGAAGACCGCCTGGGCAAAACGCTGTTCACCGATGTGGTGAGCGATGAGAGCGAGGAAAAGGTCACCGTCGCTTCGGCGTGGGATAGCTCGGAAGAAGCGCGTGCCGTTTGTGAGGAGATTGAAAACCTCCAGCGCAAACAGCACCCACTCAACGAGATGGCCATTCTGGTGCGCACATCTGCCCAAATGCGTGAGTTTGAAGACCGTTTCTTTACACTCGGCCTCAACTACCGCGTTGTAGGTGGACCAAGGTTTTATGAGCGGCAGGAAATTCGCGATGCGCTGGCCTACATGCGCGTCATCGCACAGCCCGAAGATGGCATGGCGTTTGAACGGATCGTCAATGTGCCCAAGCGCGGCCTTGGCGACACCACTGTGCGCAAGATCAACGCGCTGTCGCGTGATACCGGCGTCTCGCCCATGGCGGCGGCGCGCACGATCAGTGAAACAGAGGAAATCCGGCCCGCCGCCCGCACGGCCTTGCGCAAACTGATCGATGATTTTGATCGCTGGCGCGACAACCTAGACACCCTGCCCCATACTGAGCTGGCAGAGATTGTATTGGATGAATCTGGCTACACCAAGATGTGGCAGGACGACACCAGCCCCCAGGCGCCGGGACGCCTGGACAACCTGAAAGAACTTGTTCGCTCTATGGATGAGTTTGAGAACCTTGCTGGTTTCCTGGAGCACATCTCTTTGGTTATGGATGTAGAAAGCGCCGAGCAAGAGGACGCCGTGACGCTGATGACGCTGCACGCCGCAAAGGGACTAGAGTTCGACACGGTGTTTCTACCCGGCTGGGAAGAGGGGCTGTTTCCATCTCAACGCTCGCTCGATGAAAGCGGCAAAGCTGGCTTGGAAGAAGAACGACGCCTCGCTTATGTCGGCATTACGCGCGCGCGCAAACGGGCCAAGCTTTGGTTCTCCTCTAACCGGCGCATCCATGGGCTTTGGCAATCTTCTATTCCCTCGCGCTTTCTAGATGAATTGCCTACCGACCATGTGGATGTGATCGAGCAAACCTCCAGCTATGGCGGCTACGGATCTCGCGGTTACGGCAACTATGGCGCCAGCCGGTTCGACAAACCGGTGGAGATGGACAGCGCCTACCAAACGCCCGGCTGGAAGCGCGCACAAGCGGCCAAAAACACGGGCAAACGCCCCTCATCTGGGCCGGTTACGATAGATGGTGAACTGGTTGCACGCTCGGTTTCCACCAAAAGCTCAACCTTTGAAAATGGCGACCGCGTGTTCCACCAAAAATTTGGCTATGGCAACGTCTCCATGATTGAAGGCAACAAGCTCACAATCGATTTTGATAAAGCAGGCCGCAAGAAAGTGGTCGACAGCTTCGTCACGCCCCACAGCCAAGCAGGTTAGACGCGAGCGCAGCGCGCCACTTCAAGGAAAATTCTTGCACGATCTCATTTTTACAATTGGCCTCATTGGTGCGCTGGGCATCGGCGCGCAGTGGATAGCATGGCGCACACAGGTGCCCGCAATTGTTCTTTTGCTGGTTGCGGGCCTAATCGCGGGCCCTGCCACAGGGCTGGTAAACCCAGCAGAAGATTTCGGTGATTTGCTTAAGCCAATGGTTGCCTTAGCGGTCGCCATCATCCTGTTTGAAGGTGGAATGACGCTGAACTTTGCCGAGATACGCGGCACAGCCAAAGCCGTGCGCCGGATCATTTTCTTCGCAGCTCCTTTGGTTTGGGGGCTTGGTACACTGGCCGCCTACTACATTGCAGGTCTCTCGCTGGAAGCAGCTTTGGTGTTCTCCGGCATCATGGTGGTGACCGGGCCTACTGTCATCATGCCGCTGCTGCGCCAAGCCAAACTGCCTTCGCGCACAGGTTCGGTGCTTCGCTGGGAAGCCATCGTGGTCGACCCGATCGGCGCCTTGTTTGCTGTGGTTGCTTTTGAGGTGATCCTAGCGCTCAACAGTGGCAGCCCAGCGGCCATCATCGCGCTTCAGGTGGCTGCAGCCCTGCTTGTGGGTATTGTTGGCGGCTGGGCGCTTACGCGCCTGCTGGCCATCGCCTTTGCGCGTGGTTTGGTGCCTGATTACCTAAAAAGCCCGATCATGCTGGTGGCCGTTTTGGTGGGCTATGCCGCAACCGATGCGGTGTTAGCTGAGGCGGGCCTGGTCACCGTTACCGTTATGGGCATTGTTCTCGCCAACGCAAAGCTTGCCAGCTACACCGATATTCGCCGCTTCAAAGAAGTGATGACGGTGCTGCTGGTCTCTGGCCTGTTCATCGTGCTTACCGCCAGCATTTCACTGGATGATATCCTATCATTGGGCTGGCGCGACATCGCCTATTTGGCCGTGCTGCTGCTGCTGGTGCGCCCAGTGGCGATCATGCTCGCCACAATCGGCACAGAACTTTCATTTCGCGAGCGTTTGCTCATCGGCTGGATTGCGCCACGCGGCGTTGTGGCCGTTGCCGTATCAGGCCTTTTTGCTGGCACACTGGTGAGCATTGGAATTGAAGACGGTGCACGGCTGGCTCCATTAGCTTTTCTTGTAGTGCTTTCCACGGTCATCTTGCACGGCTTCTCACTTAAGCCACTGGCCAATCTACTGGGCATCACATCAGCTGATCCCGATGGCTTCCTTATCATCGGGGCCAACCGGTTTTCCATCGCGCTGGCAGAAAAACTCAAAAGTGCTGATTTGCCAGTGCTCATTACGGATCGGAACAGATCGCGGCTTGCAGCTGCTCGCCAGGCAGGCTTTGAAACCTATTTCGGCGAAATCCTATCCGAAACAGCAGAACATCACCTCGATCTTTCACGCTTTGGCACACTCATCGCCGCCACTGATAATGATGCTTACAACGCGCTGGTGTGCACCGATTTTGGCCCAGAGCTTGGCCGCGCGCGCGTGTTCCGCCTAGGCGTTGAAGAGGGCAAGCGCGATGAGCTGGCACACACCCTTAGTGGGCAGCGCCTTTTCACCCCGTCCATGGGTGAAACGCAGGCTGAGTTTCACATGATTGCCAACAATTGGACGATCCAGCGCACCAAGCTTACCGACACCTTTACCATGGATGCATTGCGCGAGCAGCGCGACAACGCCACACACATCATGTTCGCTGTTTCGGCCAAAGGTGAGTTTATTTCACCGGCTTTGGGTGCACAGTTCAAACCTTCCAACGGCGATACTGTGTTCCTGTTTGGCCCACCGACTGCAACAAAACCAAAACCTGAAAAAGAAATCGTCAATGCCAACACTTAAGGCTAGCCTCACCATCCCCCATCGCGAAGAAGCAGAGCGCGTTGCTGACTTGCTGGAAAATGCGTTCCTGGCCGATGAAATGCCTATTGCGTTTTTTGAAGATGAGGCGGCAGGCCACTGGATCGTTGACCTCTTTGCGGAAGGTACCGATGCGGACAGGCTCGAGTCCTTGATCCGCGATGCACTGGGGTCTGACGCTTTTGCCGCGCCCCTAACAGTTGAATTGCTGGATGATGTGGACTGGGTAACAGCGAGCCTGGAGGGTCTTCAGGCCATTCGCGCTGGGCGTTTTGTTGTCCATGGCATCCATGCCCGTGATGCGGTGGGCCCAACCGATATTGGCATACGAGTGGAGGCCAGCCGCGCCTTTGGCACCGGCCATCATGGCACAACACTTGGGTGCTTGGAGCTTATCGACTGGGTGTGCAGCCGCTATGCGCTGACCCGAGCACTGGATGTTGGAACTGGCACTGGCGTGCTGGCGATGGCCATCGCGAAACTTGCAAAAACGCCCGTTCTTGCCACAGACATTGATCCGATATCGGTGGAGGTGACTCGCGCCAATACATTTTTAAACCAGGTGCACACGCTGGTGCACGCCGACTATGCAGATGGTGTGCAGGGCACGCCGCAAAACCAAGCCCCTTATGATCTTATCGTGGCCAATATTTTGGCGCGCCCGCTGATCGAGCTTGCGCCAGGCATCACAAAATTGCTGACGCCCAGCGGCAAGGTCATTTTATCAGGCCTCATGTGGCACCAAGAGCGCGCCGTTATCGCGCGCTACAGGGCGTGTGGCCTGGTGTTGGAAAAGCGCATCCATCATGGTGAGTGGTCTGCGCTTCTCCTTAAGCAGCCTTAGAAAGGCCAGGCGTACACGCCGTTTTTGCCGACAATAGCTGCGTCAAGATCAAACTCGCGGCGTGTTTTTTCATCCATCATTGCAACATGGGCGCTCACTTCACGACGCGCTTGGTTCATGCGCGCTTCAATGATTGCATCAAATGCACGGCGAAGCAGCGAAGGCTTGTTGGAAGCCGTTGGGAAAACGATTTGGGGTTCCGAGAACGTGAAAACAGCCATCATTGGGCTCCTTTGGAAAGTGGGAAACGATACAAAACTCCGGGGGGAGAACTGTCACCTAGATGGTATGCCCAACGTTTCTCAGCTAGAGGGTTTAGCTCAAGGCAGCCTTGCACCCAGCGCATAGTGCACTGCACACTTTGTTAAGGAAAAATCATGAGCGATGCACAGAACCCAGACGTTTTTCAGAGCTACGAGGACACCAGCGAGCCTGAAAAAGGGCCCGCCCGCCTAGCCGCTTTGCGCGCTGCAATGCTTAAGCACAATCTGGATGGGTTACTGGTCCCCCGCACCGATGAGCACCAAAGCGAATATCTGCCCGCCTACGCCGAACGCGTAGCGTGGCTTACAGGGTTCACAGGGTCCAATGCCTTTGTGCTTATCCTGCCAGAAGAAGCGCGCGTTTTCACCGACGGGCGCTATACTTTGCAGGTACGCGCACAAACCGTGCAGCCAGATTTCACGCCTGATGATATGGTTGAGAACCCAATCGCCAAATATTTGGGCGGTCTAACGCTCACCGGCAAGCGCATTGGCTATGACCCTTGGCTGCATACGATCAATGGGTTCAAACGGTTTCAGGCGGCAGCGGCAAAGGCTGGCGCTAGCCTGGTCCCTACACGGCACAATGTAGTCGATAGCATCTGGGGCGATCAGCCCGGCAGACCATCGCGGCCCATCGTTCCCCATTTGCTAGAGCATGCAGGCCAATCCTTTGATGAAAAACTGACAGCCATTGCCGAAACTGTGCGCGAAAAAAGCGCCGATGCGGTGGTTTTGACGCAGGCTGATGGTGCCGCATGGCTGTTTAACCTGCGCGGTAGTGACGTGCCGCAAAAGCCGATGTTCCTGGCCTTTGCGATTGTGGCAGCCAATGGCAACGCCACGCTGTTTGTTGATCCTGGCAAACTAACTGCCGAAGCGCAGCAGCAGCTTGCAAGCGTAACAATCGCTGATATCGCCACCTTTCCATCAGCATTGAAGGACCTCGGAAAAGCAGGATTAACCGTGATGGTGGACCCTGCCAATGTGTCGGTGAAGATCGCAGATACAATCACTGATGCAGGTGGAACACTGACCGAAGCCACCGACCCTATCGAAGCGCCGCGGGCCCGCAAAAACACAACGGAGCAAGCCGGTGCCCGCGCTGCGCACACACGTGACGGCGCTGCAGTGAGCCGTTTCTTAGCGTGGTTTGACCGAGAGGCGCCAAAGGGTGACTTGGATGAGATTACAGCAGCGGAAAAACTTCTCGCCTTCCGGCGGGAGACGAACCAGCTGCGCGACATATCCTTTTCCACCATCTCTGGTGCTGGCGCCAATGGTGCAATTGTTCACTACCGGGTCACACATAAAACCAACGCAGCCATTGCGCCAAACTCGCTCTATTTGGTGGATTCGGGCGCGCAATATCTTGATGGCACAACCGATATCACCCGCACGCTGCTGGTGGGCGAACCTGATGAGGAGCACAAGCGTGCCTACACCTTGGTGCTAAAGGGCCATATTGCGCTTGCCACCGCGCGCTTTCCCAAGGGGACAACTGGCGCCCATTTGGATGCACTGGCGCGGCAGTTCTTGTGGTCATATGGCATGGATTATGCCCACGGCACAGGACACGGCGTTGGGTCCTATCTTGGTGTCCACGAGGGCCTGGCCCGCATTGCCAAGCAGGGCAACGTGCCGTTAGAGCCTGGCATGCTGCTTTCCAATGAGCCCGGCTATTATCGGGAAGGCGCGTTCGGCATTCGCCTAGAAAACTTGGTGTTCGTTACTGAACCAGAGGATGTTGGCGGCGATCAACCCATGATGGGATTTGAGACCATCACCCGCGCACCTTTTGAGCGACGCTTGATCAACATTAGCCTCATGTCCACCAGCGAGCTTGCATGGCTGAACAATTTCCATGCGCATGTTCTAGCCGATATTGGTCCGCAGCTTTCTGGTGACGATTTGGCGTTCTTACAGGCTGCCTGCGCGCCCATCAGCTAGGGTCCTGACCCGAAGCAGGCGTTACGCCCACAAGCGTAAACCATCCATCTTCATCGATGATTTCAACGCCTAAGCTCTGCGCTTTGGTAAGCTTGCTGCCAGCGCCGGGACCTGCGACCAGAAGGTCGGTCTTCTTGGAAACTGAGCCCGAAACCTTTGCGCCAAAGCGTTCTGCCATGGCCTTGGCTTCATCACGCGTCATTTTTTCCAGCGACCCAGTAAACACCACGACTTTGCCCGCAACAGGGCTTTCCTGAACCTCAAAGACCTCATCAAGCACCGTCATCTCGGCCAGCAGAGCATCAAGCACGCTTTCATTGTGGCTTTCAGCAAAGAACTGAATGATGGAAACCGCAACTGTCTCTCCAATACCATCAATGCCCACCAACTCTTCACGCGCTTCGGCATCGCCATTTGCAACGGCAATCATCGCGGCCCGAAAGTTCGCAAAGCTGGTGTAATGTCTGGCAATCACACGAGCGGTTGTCTCGCCCACATGGCGTGGGCCCAGAGCAAAAAGAAACCGTGAAAACGCAACTTCGCGGCGCGCGTCAATGGCGCTCCAAAGGTTAGCAACGCTGGTTACGCCCCAACCATCCTGGTCTTTCAGCTTCTTCATGCTGCGCGCATCACGCGCCTCTAGCGTGAAGATATCAGCCGGATTTGCGATACGGCCATCGGCGTAGAACGCCTCCACCTGCTTCTCGCCCAGGCCATCAATATCCAGCGCATTGCGTGAAACAAAATGCTTCAGCCGCTCCACCGCCTGCGCTGGGCAGATCAACCCACCTGTGCAGCGTGTCACGCTATCAGGCTTACCTTTAGCATCCACCTCGCGCAAAGCATCGCTGCCACAGGCAGGGCACTGAATAGGGAACGCAAAGGTCTTGCTGTCTGCCGAGCGCTTATCCAGCACCACATCCACAATCTGCGGAATCACATCCCCTGCTCGCTGAATGATGACGGTATCTCCAACGCGGATATCGCGCCCTTCCCGAATGGGCTGCCCATCATTGCCGAGCCCAGCAATATAATCAGCATTGTGCAAGGTCGCATTGCTCACCACAACGCCGCCAACGGTAACAGGGATCAGCTTGGCAACCGGCGTCAGCGCGCCGGTGCGGCCCACTTGAATGTCAATATCTTCGAGCACAGTGAACGCTTGCTCAGCAGGGAACTTATGCGCAATGGCCCAGCGCGGCGAGCGGGAAACAAAGCCCAATCGCTCCTGATAATCCAGGCGGTCTACCTTATAGACCACCCCATCAATATCGTAGCCAAGCTGCGCACGTTGCAGGGCGATATCATCATAAACAGCAATCAAACCATCGGGCGTTTCACTACGCGCCATCAAGGGATTGGTTTCAAACCCAAAGGATGCAAGGCGGGTCACAGCACCCATCTGCGTGTCAGCCAGCGGTTCAGATACTTCACCCCAGGCATAAGCAAAAAACTTTAGCGGGCGGGATTTTGTGATCTCCGGATCAAGCTGCCGCAGCGACCCTGCCGCCGCATTGCGTGGGTTGGCAAACGGCTTACCGCCATTGCCTTCCATACGTGCGTTGAGCGCTGCAAAATCTTCATCCGCCATATACACTTCACCGCGCACCTCCACAATGGCGGGTACATCGCCGTGCAAGACGTGGGGAACCGATGCAATGGTGCGAGCATTGCGGGTGACATCTTCGCCAACAGAGCCATCGCCGCGAGTTGCAGCGCTAACCAGCTTGCCAACCTCATAGCGTAGTGAAAGCGAGAGCCCGTCGATCTTGGGTTCAGCCGTCATGGCCGGCGGGGCGTCTAGTCGCAGAAAACGAGCAATCCGCGCGCCGAACTCATGCACATCCTCGGCGCTAAAGACATTGTCCAGCGACAGCATCGCCCGCGCATGGGTGATTTTGGAAAATTTTTCAGATGGTGCACTGCCCACCTTCTTGGATGGGCTATCGCCGCGCACAAGGTCGGGAAATCGTGCCTCAATCGCCAGATTACGCGCCTTCAACGCATCGTAATCCGCATCAGTTATCGTTGGTGCATCTTCGCGGTGATAGGCTGTATCGTGGGCAGCCATTTCATTGGCCAGCGCTTCAAGCTCAGCCTTGGCTTGCCGCTCGCTCAGCTGCTCCACAGGGGCCTGACGCAGCAAACTCATGCACGCTCGCCTTGCAACAAACTGGCAGCAGCAGCACGCGCTTCATCGGTTACCTTGGCGCCAGATAGCATACGGGCAAGCTCCTCCAACCGGCCACCTTCTGACAAACGCTCAACTTGCGTGCGCGTCTCCTGCGCCTTGATGGCTTTGGCAATAGAAAGGTGCCCATGGGCCCGTGCAGCAACCTGAGGGGCGTGCGTAACCGAAAGCACCTGAACCTTGCTGGCAAGCCGCGCTAGGCGCACGCCAATGGCTTCGGCTACTGCTCCCCCTGCCCCGGTGTCGATCTCGTCAAACACAAGCGTTGGCGCAGAACCTTTCTCCGCCAGCACAACCTTGAGCGCAAGCAGGAACCGAGACAGCTCGCCACCCGAGGCAACCTTCATCATAGGCCCAGGCTTGGTGCCAGGATTGGTTTGCACCTGAAAGGCCACACTATCGTAGCCGTTCGGCGCCACACTGGCTGTGTTAGAGGTGACATCTGTTATAAATCGCGCCTGTCCAAGCTTAAGATCGGGCAGTTCAGTCTCCACCGCTTGTGACAAATGCTCAGCGCATCTCTGGCGAGCCTGCGAGAGCTCTTGTGCCAAACCATCATACCGTGCCTGCGCTTCTTTCACCGCTGCATCTAAGCTTGCACCATGGTTGGCGCCTGCATCCAGCGCTTCAAGTTGATCGGCCAATTGGGCCGCTTTTTCTGGCAGAACGTCGCATGTCACCTGATATTTGCGCGCCGCAGCACGAAGCGCAAACAGCCGCTCTTCGGTATCATTTAGCTCCTTGGGGTCAAACTCAATGCTAATGAGCGCCCGATCAATTTCCATGGCAGCATCGCCGAGTGAATCCAGCGAGCGACCCAGCGCATCAATGATCGGGCCAAGCAGCGCTTCGCTATCGGGCCCTTTGCGCTCCAACCGGCGCATCAAGGCTGCCAGAATGGGCGATGGCGAAGCAGAGCCCGAAACCGCGTCATGCGCCTCTTGCACATCAGATGCGACTTTCTCCGCCTGCATCATGTGGCTGCGGCGGCTGGCCAACGCTTCTTCCTCGCCATGATCTGGCGAAAGCGCCGTTAGCTCTTCCACACTGGCTTTTAAGTAATCGGCTTCCTTGGCCGCCTCAGCCAGTTGTGCTGCGTGCACATCGCGTGCTTTTTCCGCAGCGTAGACAGCCTTGTGCGCACTTGAAACATCGCTCGCCAAACCCTGCAGGCCGCCATAGGCATCAAGCAGCACACGATGGCTTGCTGGATCCACCAGCGCGCGATCATCATGTTGGCCATGAATTTCAACAAGGTTTGCACCAAGCGCGCGCAGCAGAGTCATGGAAACAGGCTGATCGTTGACGAAGCCACGGGCACGTCCATCAGCGCCTTGTGTGCGCCGGATGATAAGGTCTGCCTCGGGCTCAAGACCCGCCGCCTGTAGCGTTGCAAAGGCCGGATGGCCAGGCTCAAGCTCAAACACCGCCTGCACCTGGCCGCTCTTTGCACCAGAGCGCACAAGAGATGCATCGCCCCGTGCGCCTAGGGCCAGCGCCAAGGCATCTAAGAGTATCGATTTGCCCGCACCCGTCTCGCCCGTCAGCACCGTCATGCCACGGTCAAGCTCTAAGTCGAGCGCTTCAATAAGAACAATGTCGCGAACCGACAGGCGAGACAGCATGTCAGCGCACCAGAGCGACCAGATGGGGCACATCGGTCCAAGATTGGAAATGAGGCATCAGCGAATCTTCAGCAATCAAGCGTTTAGCTTGTGCCGAAGATGGGTCAGGACGCGCCGCCGGTAAACCCGTCAAAGGCGCGGCTGATCCATGATCCGGTGTTTTCTTGTGGCTCAAGCCCACCCGATTGCAGCAAGGCAAACGAACGTGCGTACCATTCTGAGTCTGGGAAGTTATGGCCAAGCACAGCAGCAGCCGTTTGCGCCTCATCCACAACGCCCATGGTCAAATAGCTTTCCACCGAACGGTGTAACGCTTCTTCAACGTGACGGGTGGTTTGATACTCTTCAATAACAGAACGAAACCGGTTGATCGCAGCCACATAATTGCGACGATCCAGGTAATATCGGCCGACACGCATTTCAGAACCAGCCAACTGATCATTGGCAAAACGGATCTGCTCTTGCGCGGGGCCTACATACTCTGAGTCGGGGTAGATACGAATGAGATCGCGAAAGGCATTGATCGCGCGAGCCGTCTGCTCTTGATCGCGGTTCACATCAGGGATCTGGTTGTAATAGGACTGCGCAACAATAAACTGCGCATAGGCCGCATCTTCACCGCTTGGGTGCAGTGTGGTGTAGCGTCGTCCCGCGTTTACCGCTTCGGGATAACGGCCAGATGAGAAATGAGAAAACGCTCCCAGGACCAGCGCGCGTTTGGCATATTCCGAATAGGGATGGACTTGTTCTAGCTCATCAAATTGGCTGGCTGCTGCGGGGAAGTCACCTGCTTCCATGGTCGCCAAGGCTTCATTGAACATCACCGCAGGCGGGCGCGTATCATCAACAAAATCGGAAAAATCATCGACTTCAGTAGATGCACACCCTGCAAGCATAATCGCACCAGCAAAAAGCAGAGCAAACCGACGAAACGAAGCAGAAACAAATGAAGTGATCATAGTACCCAAACGCGCACACATCCAAAAAGGCGATACTGTTGGCCAAACAGTGTAGTTTCAGCCTAACTCTTGGCCGCCATAGCACGTGGTTTCCACCGGCGCACCCCCGGCAGTGCAGCTACATGCTCTACTAAGCCAAGCATGGCGCACCATTCACACGTGGCGAAACAATGGCAGCCCATTAAAATGGTTAAAATTGAGAGGCTTAATTTGTCTCTGGGCGCAGTGTTGCGGCTTCCAAAGTCACCGTTACTTCATCAGCTGCGCGATCACGACGTGACTTAACATCGGTAGCACCGTCAACAATTTCGTACGCTGTAGGATCGGCGAACAAGGCCTGCAACATAGTGAAGTTGAGGTTGTGACCGCCTTTGTGCGAGCGATAGCAACCTTCAATTGCCAACCCAGCAAGTGCTAAATCGCCAACCGAATCGAGAATTTTATGGCGAACGAACTCGTCAGACCAACGCGTTCCTTCCATATTCATCACGCCATCGTCGGACAAAACAACGGCATTCTCGAGCGATGAACCAAGGGCAAAATTGTTGGCCCAAAGGTGCTCAACATCCTTCAGGAACCCAAAGGTGCGCGCACGCGCAATTTCCTTTCGGAAGCTATCAGGTGTGAGATCAAAGCTCATGTCCTGATGGCCAATTGAATCGTGATCGTAAGCAATGCTGACTTCGAACCGCGAACCGGCAAATGGGCGAAGCTCGCCAAAAGCATCGCCTTTTTCAACACGCACTGGCTTCAAAATGCGAAGAACTTTGCGCGCCTTAGCCTGCTGAACCACCCCAACAGTATCGATCGCATCAATAAATGGTTCCGATGAGCCATCCATAATTGGCACTTCAGGGCCATCCACTTCGATAAGCGCGTTATCAATGCCCAGGGCACGCAGCGCCGCAAGTAGATGCTCAACAGTGGAAACAAAAGCACCCTTAGGGTCACCAAGCACAGTGCAAAGCGCTGTGGCAGATATAGCAGACCAGTCTGCCTTAATCTCAATATCGCGAGAACCGGTAAGATTGGTGCGCAGGAAGATGATGCCTGTGTCTTCATCGCCTGGGTGAATGGTTATCGTGGCGTCTTTACCACTGTGAACACCGACACCTGATAGGGATACGCTGTCGCCAACCGTACCCTGATACCCAGAACGAAAAACCATGAGGCCCCCAGCGGTCCTAAAATCGGCACAATCGGCCGACACATCACTTAACAACCCTACCACTGATGTGTTGCACATCCCCAAAAGGGGCGCCACCAGGGTTTTGAACGGCTTGCGCAAAATATGGGCAAGACTGGTCAAAAGGCTGACTTTCACCGGACAATCTACCTTCACAGGCGGCGGGACAAAAATCACGCTTTCTTACGATGTGTTACAAGAACGACACCGACCTCTATTCACATAAGATATTGTTTTAATATTATTTTTTGAAATGCAAAGGGCCGGGAAGCTGCGCCACCCGACCCCAGTGTTACATTATGTTACATGCCTAAGTGGCTACATGCTCTTGCGACGCAGAAATGCAGGTATGTCCATGGCGTCATCTTCGCCCTGCTGAGTCGATGGTTGCTGCGCTGTGTTGCGACGCCCAAGACCATCATGACCAGCCTGTGGCGTAACAGGTGCTGCAGCAGGCCTTGATGGTGCTGCGCGCTGAACTGGGGCTGGCTGCTGCGTAGGCGCTGCTGCTGGTGAACCCTCATCCCGCCGTGTCATACCAACATGGGCAAGCTTACGCAGAAGCCCAAGCGCGCCCTTGTCTCCATCCTCAGCCTGGGCAGCTGCTTTCTGGCGCATCTGATCCTGGGCAATGGTTGGAAACTCTTCAACACTTGGCATGCGCGGCGCAGTTGCGCGGCTACGCGGTGCAGCAGCTCCCATATGAGCCGGTCGCTGCGGTGCCTCAGTTGGCTGTGCGGGCATCGCCTGTTCAGCTTCCATTGGCGCTTCTTCAAACAGATCAGGTACTGGCGTAAAAGGCGCGATAGACACCGCATCCTGGTCACCTTCCAATGCCTGTTCCAAGGGCAAAGAAAGCTCACGCTCGATGCGATCAATGCGGGCAGCGGGTGTTTCTGCTGGGTCAGCAGCCGTTGCTAGGGCCACAGCATCCGCAGCAACCTGCGCAATAGCAGATGCATCTGGGACACTGGAAACAACGGCAGCGGGTGCAGCTTCTAGCGCTTCAGTTTTCGCTGCTGGCTGCACAAGAGGTCGGCCTACTGTTGGCACGCTCGTTGCTGCCTGCGGAGCATTCTTAGCGGCAAGTTCATCGTCAACACCCGTGGCAACCACCGAAACGCGGATCATGCCCTCAAGGGATTCATCGAACGTGGCGCCCAGAATGATGAGTGCATCCTGGTCAACTTCTTCGCGAATGCGCGTTGCCGCCTCATCCACTTCGAACAAGCGCATATCATTGCCACCAGTGATGGAGATCAGCAGGCCTTTAGCGCCCAGCATCGACACATCATCAAGCAGCGGATTGGCAATTGCAGCTTCGGCGGCCTGAAGAGCACGCTTATCGCCAGATGCTTCGCCAGTGCCCATCATCGCTTTGCCCATGCCACGCATAATCGAGCGAACATCAGCAAAATCAAGATTGATCAGGCCATCTTTGACCATCAGATCGGTGATGCAGGCAACGCCTGAAAACAGCACCTGATCGGCCATCGCAAAGGCATCAGAGAAAGTGGTATTCTCATTGGCAATGCGGAAAAGGTTCTGATTTGGAATGCAAATCAGCGTATCCACTTCCTTGTGCAGCTCATCAATACCGCTATCGGCAATGCGCATGCGCTGGCGACCTTCAAAGTGGAATGGCTTTGTCACCACGCCCACTGTGAGAATACCCATTTCGCGAGCCAAACGCGCAACCACTGGTGCAGCGCCTGTGCCTGTACCACCGCCCATACCGGCGGTGATGAAGGCCATGTGAGCACCGGACAAGTGATCGGAAATTTCGTCAATCACTTCCTCAGCAGCGGCACGGCCAATTTCTGGCTGAGCGCCAGCACCAAGACCTTCGGTGACCGCAACCCCCATCTGCACAACACGTGGTGCTTTGGAATTGGTCAGTGCTTGCGCATCTGTGTTTGCCACGATGAAATCCACGCCCTCAAGGCCAGATTCGATCATGTTGTTAACAGCGTTGCCACCTGCACCGCCGCAGCCGAAGACGACGATCTTGGGTTTCAACTCGTGGATATCGGGAGCTTCCAACTGAATAGGCATAGGACCCTCTTTCATTCTTCCTGGAACGCGGCGCACAATGGGAAGTCTTGTGGAGCCATGGTTAGTGGGTGGTTGGGAATTGAAAAGAACGCGCACCAAAAAGCAGTCGTTCCGGAGGAACGGAGCCTATGGTGCAAATTAAACTCTAAAGGGAACTGCGCAGCCATTGGCTAACCCTCCCTATATATCCGGTTGTGCCATTGGCCTGCGCGCCAAACGCTGAAGATAGCGTATGGTCACGTGGCACCATGCGCACGCATTGGGGATAGATCAGCAAGCCGGTGGCCGCAGCAAAGGCAGGGCCAGCACCAGCTTCGGGCAAGCCATCAACACCGACAGGACGACCAAGGCGCACATTGCGCGACAGGATCCGGCGGGACAGTTCAACCACGCCGCTCATTTGGCTTGCGCCACCTGTTAGCACCATGCGCTTGGCGGCAAGGCCTGCGAAGCCAGAAGCAGCAAGCCGGTCCCGGGTCATTTCAAGTGTTTCTTCAAGACGTGGGCGAATGATACGTGTCAGCGCACCACGGGGCACCTGCTGGCCACCATCATGGCCATCATCGCTAACGGGTGGAATGGTTAGAATATCGCGGTCATCAGCAGGGCTTGGCAGCGCAGACCCATGCAGTGTTTTCAGTCGCTCAGCTTCATCCACACGCGTTGAAAGACCACGCGCCAGATCCATCGTGATGTGATGGCCGCCAATGGGCACAACATCGCTGTGCACAAATTCGCCATCATAAAAAACGCCGATGGAAGTGGTGCCTGCACCCATATCAACAACCACGGTGCCAAGGTCAATTTCATCATCAACCAGCACAGCAAGACCACTCGCGTGGGCGGCGGTTACATAGCCTTCCACTTCCAGGTGGGCAGCATTGATGCTCTGTTCCAAGTTACGCAGCGGGCCGACATCAGCAGTGACCAGATGCATATCAACGCCTAAACCGGCGCCGTACATGCCGCGTGGGTCTGCAATTCCGCGATCACCATCCAAAGCGAAACCGATGGGCATGGAGTGCAGAATAGACCGCCCAGGGGCGATTGCGTGCTCGCTGCCAGCTTTTAAAACCTTACCAATGTCGCGCTCGGTAACCGCGTGGCCATCCAGCGCGACGGTGGCCGAAAGCGTTTCTGAGGCGATGCGGCCGCAGGTCAGCGATGCAATCACCGCATCCACTGTGACATCTGCCATGCGCTCAGCCTGGTGCACGGCTTGGCGGATCGACTGCTCGGCACGCTCAAGATCAATCACGTAGCCCGATTTCAGCCCCTGACTGCGATAGTAGCCAAAACCCAAAACCTCGACCGTGTGTGTGCGATTGCGTTGGCCAAAGCGCGCTTCGCAGGGCTTAAGCCGTGCAATCATGCAGCTTGTTTTAGCCGTGCCAACATCAAGAACGCAGATGCTAACCGATTTACGCTGTGGCAAAGGGTTTGGCCCGTAAAAATCAAGCGGGCGCAGGCGTGAGGTACCAACCATTATGCACCTCCCCTTAGGGCGGTTAGGCCATCAGCATTGTTCTCAATAGCGTCGATGGCCTCATCGGTAAGGCGCACAACCAGCTGATCGGGCAAACGCAGATCAACCTCAGCAACAGCACGCTCAAGCAGTGCATGGTGGCGCATCATAGTTTCCAGCTGGGCAAGCGAGGCATCCACGCCATCTTCAGGCAAATGGACCTGCACATCTTCACGCATGTGCAGCGTCCAACGGCGGTTACCAACACGCTCCAGAGCAACAACATCATTCAAAACATAAGGTCGACTGGCGATTTGAGCGAAGAAATCCGTTGCTTCAGCGGGCGCACCCTCACCGACCACCAATGGCAGACCAGCATGAACATCGGTGATTTCGTCTGTAATCTCTTCGCCTTCCAGCGTTACCAGCAACACCCGGCCCTGGTTCAGCATGCGAGCGAACGGTGCGTGTTCTTCGATCTCAACAATCAAAGTGCCAGGATAAACCCGGCGCACCGAAGCATCCTTTACCCAGGGCAGTGCCAGCACTCGCTCACGCGCGCTATCAATATTAAAGCCAAGAACGGAAGTGTTGGGCGTTACGGCCAGATAATCCAGAACATCGCCTTCGCGGGTATCACGCAACCCTTCAATGCGGATTGCCTGCACACCAAGCCCCGCATCAGCAGCAACACCAGAAAGGGACAGCGCCACCGTTTCGCGGGCCTCAACAGTACGCTCACTGAATGAGAACCCGATAACCATGACGGGCACAACAATAAGGCTAGCGAGCAACGCATTGGGGTGGCGCACACTGCGCAGTGTAGCAACCGTACCATGATAGGCACGAGCAAGCCGCAGCCTGTTGGTGCGTGAAAGGGCGATCAACGATGGCATGAGGCATCCTCCACCATCCACGAGACCAGCTCTTCAAACGAATGGCCGGAATGGGCCGCAATTTCTGGTACCAACGATGTTGGTGTCATGCCAGGCTGTGTGTTGACCTCAAGGCAGATCAATTCACCCGTGCCCATCGGCATGTCATCATAGCGAAAATCAGCGCGCGTTACACCGCGACAGCCCAGCGCCTTATGCGCGGCAAGCGAGTAACTTTGGATGCGCGCGTACACGTCCGCTGGGATTTCAGCTGGCAAAATGTGCTGCGAGCCACCTTCGGAGTATTTCGCATCATAGTCGTAAAATTCTTGGCCCTGCGGCACGATATCGATAATCCCAAGCGCCACATCACCCATGACAGTGCAGGTTAACTCGCGTCCAGCAACGTACTTTTCTGCCATCAGATCATCGCCATAAGGCCAATCAGATCGGAACAGCTCTTGTGGTGGATGCGTCATGTCTTCCGACACAATCAGCACGCCGAACGATGAGCCTTCAGCCACCGGTTTGATCACATAGGGTGGCTTCATAACGTGGGATTTTGCAGCCTGTTCGCGCGTGGTCAAAACATGTTTGGCCACCGGCACACCGCTTGCGGCCATTACCACTTTGGCGCGATCTTTGTTCATCGCCAATGCCGACGCCATAACGCCCGAATGGGTGTAGGGAATGCTCAAAACTTCCAACACACCCTGAATGGTGCCGTCCTCGCCATCGGGACCGTGGAGCGCATTGAACGCAACATCTGGCTTTAGTTCAGCAAGGGTCTGCGCAATGGATCGATCAACATCGACACGAGTAACGCGGTAGCCCGCGCTTTCCAGTGCATCGGCACAAGGCACACCTGTGGCAAGGCTCACCGGTCGTTCAGACGACCAGCCTCCCATTAACACAGCAACATGTTTCCCGTTCGCAGCCATAGCGCGCGTTTACATCCCAAAAACCGTCCCAAAAGGGACCTTCCCAGGAGCAAATTATGACGGGAGTTCGTAAGAAATCCTTAACCGGGATTAGAAAGGTACAATTTACGAATTTCTGGCGATCACGTTATATTTCAGGGGGTAAAGGTTTCTATCGCTTGGCGATTGGTAAACAGGCCCATGCGCTTGACCTCCCAATCTAGCAACGTGCCGGAGTGCTCATAGACCCGTTTTCGGACAGTTTCGCCCAACATTTCCAAGTCATGCGCTGTGGCATCGCCAGTGTTGATCATGAAGTTACAATGCATCGGCGACATCTGCGCCCCGCCAACTTGAAAACCGCGCAAGCCCGCCGCATCAACACATTTCCACGCAGAGCCACCAGGCGGGTTCTTAAAAGTTGAACCAGAGGTGCGCTCTTTAATTGGCTGATTCTCTTCGCGGTGCTTTTGCACCTCATCCATTGCTGCTTGAATGTCATCTTCTGGCGTTGGCACACCTTCAAACAGCGCGGACACAAAAATCAAATCCTTGGCCGCGGCACTGTTGCGGTAGGTGAAACCCATGTCGTCATGGGAAAGTGTGACCAGCTCGCCCTGCCGGTTCACCGCATCCACGCTCACTACACGCTGTGTCGTCTCCACGCCATTGGCGCCTGCGTTCATGCGCAGCGCACCGCCCAGCGAACCAGGAATGCCATGGTAGAAATGAAAACCACCCAAGCCAGCGTCCAAGGCAATGGCTGCTAGCTTACGATCTGACATACCGGTACCAGCACGGATGCGGGGACTATCAACCTCAACCTTGCCATCATTAAACGGGCGCATGGTGAGGCGGATGACAGCACCCTGCAGCCCACCATCACGGATAAGGGAGTTTGACGCTAAACCCATCACATGCACAGGCGCATCGGCAGGCAGCAGCTTCAGGAAAAGCTGCAAGTCCTCAACATCGGCTGGCACAAAATAAAGCTCAGCGGGGCCACCCACACGGAACCAAGTGTAGTCTTTGAGCGGTTGATTGGCGCGCAACTTCCCACGTAATTGATCCACATCCGGCCCCATGCGGGCCAGCAGCGCTTCGCCATCGATCACGCTCATGCATCCAGCGCCTTTAGCTGATCTGGCAGCGCGTTAGCCCAAACCGTGATCGTACCTGCACCAAGGCAAAGCACCGTGTCACCGGCCTCTGCGATGTCAGCAATGCGCCCTGCTAGGGCCTCAGGCCCATCCAAAGCCTCAACGTGGCGATGGCCATGCGCGCGCACTGCATCAACCAAATCGGTATGCCGTGCCCCATCGATGGGTGTTTCACCGGCTTCATAAACTGGCGCAATCAGCACACAATCAGCATCATTGAAACAACCTGCAAACTGCTCAAATAAGTCATGCAACCGCGTGTAGCGATGCGGCTGGGCCACCGCGATAACTTTTCCAGATGTGGCGGAACGGGCAGCTGTTAGCACTGCGGAAATTTCTACAGGGTGATGGCCATAATCATCATAAATCTCAACACCGCGCCACGAGCCTGTGTGCGTGAAGCGCCGCTTCACACCTGAAAAGCGTGCCAAGCCTTCGCGGATCGCATCATGCGACAGCCCGATATGATGGGCGACCGCAATGCCCGCAGTTGCATTCATCAGGTTGTGCAAACCAGGCATCGGCAAAGACAGACCATTGATACGCTCACGCTCGGTTGTGCCACGCTGGCGTAGCTCAATAGCAAAATGGGATTTTGGCCCCTCCATGCGCACATCCACCACGCGCACATCAGCCTGCGGGTTCTGGCCGTAGGTGATGACACGGCGATCTTCGATCCGTCCGATCAGGCTCTGCACTTCTGGGTGATCAAGGCACATGACCGCAAACCCATAAAACGGCACATTCTCCACAAACTGGTGAAAGGCTGCACGCACGCCATCAAAATCGCCATAGTGATCCAGATGCTCAGCATCAATATTGGTGACCACAGCCACATCGGCCGGCAGCTTTACAAACGTGCCATCGGATTCATCAGCTTCCACCACCATCCAATCGCCCTCGCCCAGCCGAGCGTTGGTGCCATAGGCATTGATGATGCCGCCATTGATAACCGTAGGGTCCATGCCGCCAGCATCCAGCAAGGTTGCCACAATGGATGTTGTGGTGG
>JBGCDM010000108.1:0-15914 GCA_045105395.1 Devosiaceae bacterium
CAGCGTGTCGAGGATCTTTGGCAGCGTGATGCGCTTCATATGCGGGCACAGATTACAAGGCTTCACAAATTCCACATCCGGCGCGGCAGCAGCCACATTGTCGGCCATGGAACACTCGGTCACCATCAGCACTTTGCCTTGACCCTCGCTCACCACCCAATCGATGATGCCTGCTGTGGAACCTGTGAAGTCCGCCTCGGCAATCACATCGGGTGGGCACTCAGGGTGCGCAATGATCTTGATCGAGGGGTCCGACTCTTTGTACTGGCGCAGCTCTTCACCGGTGAAACGCTCATGCACTTCGCAGGCACCTTTCCAGGCGATGATGTCGACTTCAGTTTGCGTCGCAACCCAGCGCGCCAAATACTGATCGGGCAAGAAGATAACGCGTTCCACGCCCAGGCTTTCCACAATCTGCACGGCGTTGGACGAGGTGCAGCAAATGTCGACTTCGGCTTTCACATCGGCTGAAGTGTTCACATAGGCCACCACGGGCACGCCAGGATAGGCAGCTTTCAGCGCGCGTACATCAGCACCTGTGATGGACGAAGCTAGCGAACAGCCAGCCTTCATATCAGGGATTAGAACCGTCTTCTCCGGGTTCAGCAGCTTGGACGTTTCGGCCATGAAGTGCACACCGCACTGGATGATCACCTCGGCATCTACCTTCATGGCTTCTTCGGCAAGCTGAAGGGAGTCACCCACAATATCGGACACGCCATGGAAGATTTCCGGCGTCTGATAATTGTGCGCGAGGATCGCCGCGCCACGGATTTTTTTGATCTCGTTGATCGCCTTGATGTAGGGCGCGTGCACCGGCCACTCGATGCGCGGTACAGCATGGGCCATCTTTTCGTAGAGGTGGCCAACGGCGGCCTCAACTTCAGGCGTGTAGGTGAGATCTGGCATGGGCAGTGGCTCAAAAGTGCGCACGGGCGCGGGCAAAGGCGCGTCATACCAATCTGGCGTTGGCACCTGCGTTAGCGTGCGCGGGCTTTCCAGGCGAAATTCGCGGTTTTCAAGAGCGGTCATATATGCCTCCTCCAGGCAACGCTGCGCGCCAGAGGATCTGGCAGAACAGCTTATTTCTCAAGTTGAGCATAACTAGGTTGCAAAGACTTATGCTCATGTTGAGTTTTAATATAGAGTTTTTTCAATCACGATGCAAGGTAGCCCCACGGCCTGGCCAACGTGCAACGCCCGAAAAGGTCGTAAAAACCTAGTCTTATGAGTGCCTTGGGTATTGCAGATCAAATTTTTTGAACTGAGCTTTCAGCAATTTCAATTGGCTGAAACTGGACCAGGCGTGTACCAAGGAAGGCCGACTCAACGCCGATTGGAAGACCTGCATGTCCACGACCACACCGAACACTACCAAATCCGGCGTGCCGATGACGGCGCTGTGGCTGGTGATTGTGTGCGGCTGCCTGATTTCGCTGCTTTCCTTTGGCCCACGCTCCATCCTTGGGCTGTTCTTGGTGCCAATGACGGAAACTCAAGGCTGGAGCCGTGAGATATTCGCGCTTTCGCTGGCCATCCAAAATATTATGTGGGGCCTTGGTCAGCCTTTTGCTGGTGCAGTTGCGGATAAATACGGGACAGGCCGTGTGCTGGCTTTTGGTGGGTTGGTGTATGCCGGTGGGCTGGTGTTGATGGCGTGGGCCCCCTCGCCTGCCTGGCTGCACATGTCTGCCGGGGTTATGATTGGTCTTGGCATGGCGGCAGCCTCGTTTTCCATTGTGCTGGCCGCCTTTGGCCGCCGCGTGCCGCCAGAAAAGCGACCTATGGTGTTTGGGATTGGCACAGCAGCAGGAAGCATGGGGCAGTTTCTGTTTGCGCCTATGGGTCGGGCTTTCATCGCCGATTATGGCTGGGAACAGGCTTTGGTTTTGCTGGGCGTGATTTTGCTGGCCATCCCCGTGTTGGCGTTTGCCCTACGCGGAAAATCAGACAGTGGGGCCGCGGCTGATTACATCGAAGATCAAACGCTCACCGATGCAGTGAAGCAAGCGTTCTCGCATCGCTCTTACAATCTGCTGGTCATCGGCTTTTTTGTTTGCGGATTCCATCTGGCTTTTATCACAGCGCATATGCCCGCCTATTTGGATGATTTGGGGCTCGATCCAAGCCTGGGCGCTTGGTCCTTGGCGCTGATCGGTCTGTTCAACGTGATCGGCTCGCTAGCTTCGGGCGTAATTGCGGGCAAATATTCCAAGCCGATATTTCTCTCGCTTATCTATATTGCCCGCGCGGTTATCATCGCGCTCTTTATCCTTTTACCCGTCACCACATTCACCGTGTTGGTGTTCTCGGCGACCATGGGTCTGCTTTGGCTGTCCACTGTGCCGCCAACATCGGCCTTGGTGGCCATCATGTTCGGCCCAAAATATATGGCAACGCTGATGGGCATTGTGTTCTTCAACCACCAGGTTGGCGCGTTCCTGGGTGTCTGGCTGGGTGGACGCTTCTACGACACCACTGGGTCTTACGATGTGGTCTGGTATATTGGGATTGCTCTTGGCATTTTCGCTGCAATCGTGCATTGGCCGATTAAAGAGGCACGTGCGGATGGTCCGCTCGTGACACCTGCCGAGTAAGGATGCTGTTCATGAGCCTGCCAACTGACCCGTTCCGCGCCATCTGGATCACCAGCGATGATGGCAAACGTGCCAAGCCAGCCGTGCAACATGAGATCAGCATGAATGATCTGATGCCTGGCGATGTAACGGTGAAGGTTTCTCACACCACGGTGAATTTCAAAGACGGTCTGGCGATGACGGCCAAGGGGCCGATTGCTCGCAAATTCCCGATGATCCCCGGGGTTGATATGGCAGGCACAGTTGTTGCCAGCGAGCGCGATGACTTCACCGTGGGCGATGAGGTTATTCTCAACGGCTTTGGCGTTGGCGAAGGGCACATGGGTGCCTATGCCGACTATGCGCGCGTATCTGGCGACTGGTTGATCCACCGCCCTGATGGCCTCACCGCGGCGCAGGCCATGGCCATTGGCACAGCTGGTTACACCGCCATGCTTTGCGTTATGGCGCTGGATAAAGCTGGCGTAAAACCTGAGGACGGACCTGTGCTCGTCACCGGCTCTGCTGGCGGTGTTGGCTCCGTAGCTATCGCCATTTTGGCAGCACGCGGCTACGAAGTGGTCGCCTCTACCGGTCGTCCGGAAGAGGAAACGTACCTTAAAGGTTTGGGCGCCAAAGAGATTATTGATCGCAACGAGTTCAACGGTGATGTGCGCCCACTCTCACGCGAGAAATGGGCTGGCGCTGTGGATGCTGTTGGCTCCAAAACTTTGGCGAACGTTCTCTCACAGGTAAAATATGGCGGCGCAGTTGCAGCCTGCGGCCTGGCGCAAGGCGGCGATCTACCATCCTTCGTGCACCCGTTTATCTTGCGTGCTGTGCAGCTTATCGGTGTGGAATCGGTGATGACGCCCATTTCGGTGCGCAAGGACGCCTACGCGCAACTTGCCAAAGATCTGGACATGGCGAAGCTTGATGCCATCACGACCCATATCGGCTTTGATGACCTGTTAGATGCTGGCCAGCAAATTATGGACGGCAAAGTTCGCGGGCGCTTGGTGGTAACGCTTTAACAGCGTTGCTTTTTAGCGCACCAGCTCGGCAGTATCGGTGATTGGTACATCGATGGCACTGGTGCGCACCAGATTATCCTGGGCCGGTGTCTTTGATTGCGAAAAACGGATTCGCTCCACCCGTTCTGGCAGACTATAGAGTGAATCCACATCGCCCTTGCGGTCGGAAAACATAAACCCTGTCAGCGCGCCAGCCACCATTGCTGGCACCATGATGGCTGCCAGCGTTTTGCCATAGCGTTTGCCAAATCGAAAAGATTGGCGGGCGGAACGGACGCTCTTTGGCGTCTTCGCTCCACCCAATTCAGTTAGCCCCTGCATTTAAACTCACCGTGTTTGTTGCTGTTTCGGTGTTGCCAGATAAGTAGCATGGCAAGGTGCCAGAAACCGTTACCAAATGCGGCGAACCAACGGCAAATCGAAGGCATGACGAACAAGCGGTAAACCGGTTAATGAAGCTTTTTCAGTCATTTAACACGTTGTTTAGCGTGTTTACCGCACCACAGGCTGGCCAAAGCGCAGACCGGCTGAAGGCCGCTCGGCGATCACATCACGGCGGAAACGATAGAGCGCGGCGGGACGCCCGCCAGTGGCTTGTGTCGTCGCACCGGTTGGTTCCACCAGGCCAGCATTGTCAACCAAGCGGCGAAAGTTCTGCTTGTGCAGGCGGCGACCGGCGATAGCCTCCACGGCTGATTGCAGGCCGGTGAGCGTGAAGCTTTCTGGCATCAGCTCAAACACCACAGGGCGATATTTCATCTTGCCGCGCAGGCGGGCAATGGCAGTGGCCAATATGCGACGATGATCCAGCGCCATAGGCGCGCCGCCGCTGTTATCAGCAAGCTCCACCGAGGGTTGGCGCCCATCACGGGGGGCTTCATGGGCAAGGCCTGCCTCATACAGCAGCTCATAGCGCTCCAGCACGCGCTCTTCATCCCAAGGCGTGCCACCCTGGTCGGCATCGCCAAAGGCGAGCGCCACACGGCGCGCACGGCTCATCGAACGTCCAGGCGGCTCTTTGTTGTCCGTGCCATCCAGCCACGTCTTAAGCGCCGGTAAGATGGTTGTGTCTAGGATTGCGGGGCGGCCTGCGCGCCAATCCTCCCACGGGAAAAACTGGTACCAGCTGCGCCAAGACCAAAGGCCATCGCTGGTTTGGTCGGCATCATTGCGGGTCAGGGCCAAGTAGCCGATTGACATGACGTGCGGTGTAGACGTCGGTGCGGTCGCATGCCGCCCACGGTCGCCGAAGGTGTAAAGCTGCTCGATATAGCCAAGGCCAAACCCTGTTTGGTCTTCCACAAAACCGCGCAGGCCAAGCTCCAGCGTGCGATGGGAAAGCGGCGCAAAGGGGCCGGAAGGCAGAGCGCTTGCCTGAACGGCTGGGTCGCGCGCAGGCACGGTGAGAATGGCTGGCGAGCCATCCACAAGCGCGGTAACGGCAGCCGTCAGATCAATCCCAATGGCTTGGCTGACCGGCGTATCCATAGGTTAGCCCATCGATCCAACGGGGAGCGAAAAAGGTTTGCCTTCATAGGCCATCGCGCCGCGCCCAATGGCTTTGATCGCTTCTTTCATTTCGCCCTTGGCGCCAAGAATATCATCGGCAAATGCTACCATCCGGCCATTGGGGGTGGCCCAGGGTGCGCGGGTACGCAACAGCCGCGCCAAATCATGCGGCTCGCTGCCGGGCGTAAGCGCGTGCGAGAGGATGTATCCGGCGGCAGTAGACCGGCTAACGCCCGCCCAGCAATGCACCAACATTGGAGCTTTACGATCCCAAGAACGGCCAAATTCTAAGATTTTTTCAACGTGCGCAGGGCTTGGTGGCACCAGGCCTTGGGCAGGCGCAGTGATGTCGTTGAATTCCAGATAGAGATGGTTTTCCGGCGCAATGCTCTTGGGTCGATCCACCGGCGTGCCGCCACTGATAACGGTGAGAAGGTGCGAGGCACCAATTTTGGCAGCCACATCATGGATGGCGGCAAGCGAACAAACATAGAGCGTCATGAAAAATGGCCTAGCATGGTTAGCTGCGCGTCGCACGCGGCTTTGAAAGGGCATCCAGGTGGTCTTGGAAGAGGCGTTGATGGCACTCCAGAAACGCCTGTTCAGCCGCCAGTGCCGACATGGGTTCAAGCGTAAGGATGGAAAGATCAACTGGCGGTGCACCAAATAGTTTACGTGCCTCATCCATCGCAAAACCAGCCAATTGGGTGGCCTCTAAAAAAGCTGAGATTTTGTCAGCTTGCTTGATCGCTTTGTGCATGGAAGCAGGCAGCTCAGCGGGCAATTGGTGGCGCACATGAATGGCACCAGCAAGCCGCTCCTCAATGGCGCGATAACCATCGCCCAACAGGGCTTTGAACGGGGAAATCATATCGCCGATCACATATTCCGGTCCATCGTGCAGCAAAGCGGCAAGACGCAAACTGGCGCAGGCTTCCTGGTCCGCCAAAGCATCCACAAGATCAACCACAAGCAGGCTGTGCTGGGCAACACAGAACGCATGGTCACCCGTGGTTTGACCGTTCCAGCGGGCAACACGGGCCAGGCCGTGGGCAATGTCTTCCACCTCAATATCCAACGGTGAAGGATCAGCCAGATCAAGCCGCCGACCAGAGAGCATGCGCTGCCAGACACGGACAGGCTTTGTCCCAACTGGCTTATCGGATGTGACGGACCGGCGCGGCAAAGGGCTTCCTTTTAAATGGGATCAGCGGACGTTTCAGGCTCTAGGCTGTACGTAGCATAGGGCGGGGCGGCAAGTGACACCGCGTGGCCATCCACGGTTGCGGGACCTTTCAGGTGATCGAGCCGAACAACCGCTATTCCAAGGCCATCTTGCGCCATGCGCACAGTGCCAACCTCACGCTCACCAACCATGATGGGTTGCTCAGCCTGAATACCCTCGCCAGAGATCAAAACAGGCCTGCGCCGTGCCGTGCCGCGATGCTTCACCCGGCTCACCACCTCCTGGCCGACAAAACAGCCTTTGCTGAACGACACAGCTCCGGTTAGATCCAGCGCGACATCATGAGGGAAATCTTGGTTGGGTATGATTTCAGTTGGACCTTCGAGCACGCCCAGCTTGGCGCGCTGGGTGGCATACTCAATGCCATGCCCATCAGTATCATCAGCGGTGGCATAGCTACGTTTGGGCATAGCGACATGGCGCGCATCGGTTAGCGCACCCCCCTGCCCCGCAAAAACCACCAACTCACTTGGCGTAATGGTGACTTTAGCGCGCAGCTTATAAAGCGTTAGCCGCTTGGCCAGAGCCTCGACATCGCTGGCATCGCACTCAAGTGCAAAGCCAGCACCATGCCGGCTAATCAGAAACGAGAACAGCAGCTTGCCCTGCGGCGTCAGCAGCGCTGAACCTTGGGCGATGCCGTCAACAGGCAATTCTGAGGTCACCAGCCCTTCTAAAAAATGTTCAGCCTCTTCGCCTTCAACCAGGAGCAAAGCACGATCTGTAAGGTGAGTAAGAGACATAGGGTGACGCAGCCTTGTTGGGAAACCGGGTATGCCACCGCAGATAAGCGTCTTACTGAATGATCACAAGATCAGGTTCAAAAGCGTGCACGACGAAGGCGAATGTTACGTCATGAACCACCGGCTGACCGTTGCTGGTGACGGTGATGTTGCCGACATCCCGGCCCTCGGCAATGATTTCGCTATCAAGCGCGGATGCTTGGCCAGCCTCAAACATGATCTCAATGCCATCCTGCTCATAGCGCCCCTCTTCGGCCAGTTTGGCGGTTGAAATGGCAAACTCCGCGCCGTCATGGCGCACCATTACCACCCGTTGCAGCGGTGCTATGCCATCGGGGAACGGCCCATCATACAGGAAAGGCTGCGCAAGCGTGTCGTAACCGCGATAGGGGTTCATGCCATAGGGGCGGCGAAACTGCGTTGGGTCCTGCAACACCATTGCATCAGGATTGGCCTCGGCAAATCGCTCCCAACTGACCAGTTGCGAAGGCAACATGGTGAGCTGCGTACCGGCGTAGGACCCGGTGATCGATTCGCCAGAAAACTGCTGCCACCAGCTATCGGTTTGCCGGTCATACATAACCAGATCAGAGTTGCGCAGTTTGCCGGTGGTACCAAAATCCAAAATCTCGCCATCCACATTGCGATCAAACACAATCGCTGCGTTGCAAAGCGGACAATAGGTGACCGAAACCGGGTGGCCACCCACTTCATCATTCACAATCTCATGAAACGTCATAACCCGCAGCGGATAGGCGCGGGTTTCACCATTGTGGGTGAAGCTCATCACCGGATCGAGCGGCGCAAGATGATCAATCTCTGACACAGGCACAAAGGTCGGGGTATCGATGGGCGGAATGCCATCGCGGCGCGGTCCACCATCGAGAATATCATCCAAATCAACCGTGGCTTGGCTGAAATCTGTCGCCCAGCCCTCTTGGGTCCAGCGCTGCGGATTGGCCAGGGCTTGCGTGGCAAGCAAGGCCGCCAGCGCCAGCCCGGTCACAAACAGCGCGGCTTTAGCAAATGCGGGCCTTGGATCTGGCAGAGCTTGGGATTTGGACAAGGTTACGCGGGTGGATGACGGGTGATGTGTCATGGCAATCGGGCCTCCTATCGGTTGCCCTTACCATGACGTGCGCCAATGGCATGCGCTACACACCGCTGATCACTTCAGCGCGAGGTCATGACTGTTTGCCTAGTCAAACATCGCATCGATGGCATCTTGTGCGCGCATTTTCGTTTCATCGTCGGCTGCATTGTTTGCACTGGAGTGGCTATCATCAACTGCGTTGATAATGCTGCTGGCCCTATCGATGGATGGGCGCAGATCATTGACGATCGTCATCATCAGTCGGTCTGCTAGCGCAGGGTCCATGGCCCCGGATGTATCGACACCAGAGAGCAAAATTTGGATATCTTCAATCTGCCGATCAAGATCACCAATTACAGCATCAAAGGCTGTGCGCGTTGGCTCCGGTGCGGCGTGGTAGGCTTCAATTGCCAGCGCCTTATCGGCAAAAACGGAGAGCTGAAAATGCTCAGGATACGCCCGCGGTTGCCACTCCATCACATCGAGAACCATATCCGGCATGTCCGGCACCATTTCCATCAACATAACCACTTCGTTGAAATGGTTAAGGTAATCGGTGGCCAGAAAGCTGGTCGGGTTGATGTTGGCCTGCGCCAAGGCATCCGGGCTAAGAGGTGATGGGGCGAGCATCGAACGCAACTAAATCCTATCCATAACAAAGCGCATCTTAGGGCCTAAACGGTTACCAGAACCTTGTGCTACCAAGTATTGGGTCGCGGTGGCAGAACGCGAAGGATCTTGCGGAGGACGAAACATGTGTGGACGCTTTGTTTTGGCCGCCTCACGCGAGGCTGTTGGCAAGCTTTTTGGTGTCCAAATAGCTGGCCTTTATGAGCCCCGCTACAATATCGCGCCAAGCCAACCTGTTCTCACCATTCATCAGTTCACCGGCACTGTTGGCGCTGATTACGCAAGCTGGGGGCTCATTCCTTCCTGGCATAAGGACCCTGAAAACGCGCAATTGCTGATGAATGCACGATCCGAAACGGTGCTCGACAAGCCATCGTTCAAGAATGCCGTGCGCCACCACCGTGTGCTGGTTCCCGCCACGCATTTTTATGAATGGCGGCGTGTGGGCAAAGACAGGCAGCCCTATTGCGTCGACCGCAAGGCACCAGACGGTGAAGATGGTCTGTTTGCCATGGCCGGAATTTTGGATGAGTGGGCAGGCAAAGACGGTGAGATATTCTCCACTCTTGCCATTCTCACGCAAGATGCTGATGGCGCGATTGCCGATATTCACCACCGCATGCCGGTGGTCGTGCCACCTGCTCACTACGCCCCCTGGCTGGATTGCCTGAATTTGGAGGCTGCCGATGCGTTAGGGCCATTGCGCACGGCAACACCAGATGCGTGGAAGCTTTGGCCGGTCGACAAGGTGGTGAACCGCGCCGGTGTAGATGGCGCGCAATTGCTGGAAGAGGTGCAACCGCCTGCGCCAGAGCCAGACCCGCAGATGGATTTGTTTTAGAGGAGGCTATCAAGCCCCAGACTTGATCCGGGCTTGAAGATGCATGCTTACAGAACTTTGCCAGGGTTCATAATACCGTTTGGATCAAGTGCGTCTTTCAGCGTGCGCATCAGCGCCAGAGCTACCGGGTCTTTCACCTCAGGCAGCAAATCGCGCTTCAATTGGCCAATACCGTGCTCGGCTGAGATCGACCCGCCATAACTGGTGACGATGGCATGGACGCAGGCGTTCATCTCTTCCCAGCGATCCAGATAGGCCTGCTTATCCGCGCCTACCGGCTGAGACACATTAAAATGGATATTGCCATCGCCCAAGTGGCCAAACGGCACGGGCCTGCATCCAGGTACCATGGCGAGCACGGCCGCGATGGCCTCGTCGAGAAAATCGGCAACGCTTGCAACAGGCACAGATACATCATGCTTGATGGACCCACCCTCCGGCTTTTGCACTTCCGACATACCGTGGCGCATCGCCCAAAAGGCATTGGCTTGGTCGAGTGACTGCGCAATAGCCGCGTCATCCACAAGGCCCTGTTCAAACGATGTTTCCATTGATTGCAACAACAGGGCTTCGGCGTCATCTTCACCGCGCCCTGATGATATCTCGGCCAGCACATACCAGGGGTGCTGACTGTCCAGCGGATCACGCGCGCCATCCAGGTGCCGCACCACAAAATCGAGCCCCATGCGCGGCATAATCTCAAAGCCTGTGAGCGAAGGCCCAGCCATGCCTTGCATGAGCGAAAAAAGCTTGAGGGCTTGGTGCGGCGAGGCAAGGCCAATGAAAGCAGTGCGCATGCCTTTTGGCTTGGGAAAAAGCTTGAGCGTCGCGCCAGTGATCACGCCCAGCGTGCCTTCAGCACCGACAAACAGGTTTTTCAAATCATAGCCAGTGTTGTCTTTGCGCAGTTTGGAAAGGCCGTTCAGCAGGCGTCCATCGGGCAGCGCAACCTCTAGCCCGAGCACCAAATCACGCGTGTTGCCATAGGCCAGAACGCCCGTTCCACCTGCATTTGTGGAGAGATTTCCGCCAATCATGCACGAACCTTGCGCGCCCAATGAAAGCGGGAAAAGCCGATCCAATTTGCCGGCCTCGCCTTGCAATGTTTGCAACACCACACCTGCATCAACCGTTATGGTGTTACCAACCGGGTCCACATCACGAATGGTGTTCAGCTTGGCTATTGAGAGCACAATTGCCTTACCCGATTGGTCTGGCGTTTGCCCCCCAACAAGGCCGGTGTTGCCCCCTTGAGGGACCACCGGAATGTGGTTTTCATTGGCAAAGCGCAGCACCGCTCGCACCTCATCCACGCTGCGCGGCTGCACCACGGCAGCGGCGGTGCCAACGTAAAGATCGCGCCATTCGTGCAAAAAAGGTGCTTTATCAGCAGGCTCGGTGATCACCCCTTGGTCACCCAGCAGGGCGGTAAGGGCGTTTGCAGTTTCGTCCATCATGCTTGTATTCCTTTGCCCAACGCGCTGCACCACGAGCGTGCACTTGTGTGCAGGGCTTTTCCTTATCCTAGACCTAGGGTAAGAACCGCCGAACTGCCAGACACCAGAAATGTGCCTGGCCAATCCGCTCTCTTTCTTCCACCCTAGTTTTTGAGGCTTATCCTTCGTGTCTGGTCCTATTATGGAAGGCAAACGCGGCCTTATTCTTGGCCTTGCCAACAATCGCTCTATTGCCTGGGGCATCGCCAAAGCGTGTGCTGATCACGGCGCACAGCTTGGTTTCACCTATCAGGGCGATGCGTTGAAAAAACGCGTTGAACCCTTAGCGCAAGAGCTGGGCGGGGAAGTGTTCGGCCATTGCGATGTCACTGACCCCGCGTCCATGGATGCTGTTATGGCCGCTGTGGAAGAAAAATGGGGCAAGCTGGATTTTCTGGTGCACGCCATTGCGTTTTCCGACAAGGACGAACTGACCGGGCGCTATGTGGATACCAGCGCTGAAAATTTCGACCGCTCGATGAACATTTCAGTTTACTCGTTCACCGCTCTCATGCAGCGCGCTGAAAAGCTGATGAGCGATGGCGGCTCTGCCATCACGCTCACCTATTATGGTGCTGAGCGCGTGATGCCGCATTACAATGTTATGGGTGTAGCCAAGGCTGCGCTGGAAGCTTCTGTGCGCTATTTGGCCGTTGATTTAGGCGGCAAAGGCATCCGCGTTAATGCGCTGTCAGCTGGCCCCATTAAAACGCTTGCCGCATCAGGCATTGGCGATTTTCGTTATATTTTGAAGTGGAACGAATATAATTCACCGCTGAAGAAAACCGTGTCGATTGATGAAGTGGGCGATGCAGCGGTGTATCTGCTCTCGCCACTATCACGTGCGGTAACTGGCGAAGTGCACCATGTGGACAGTGGCTACCATGTGGTAGGCATGAAGGCGGTGGATGCGCCTGATATTTCTGTCGTGAAAGACTGACACACCAGTTCTGTGATCACGCCCCCGCACCCACTTATCTTCATTCGCCACGGCCAAACCGACTGGAACAAGGAAGGTCGTCTTCAAGGCAGCCAGGATATCCCCATCAATGAAACCGGCGTTTGGCAGGCCACCCGCAATGGGCGGCGGCTGAAGGGCGTGTTTGAGGATGAAGCGTTTAACCTGGACGATTTCACCTTTGTTGCCTCGCCGCTGGGCCGCTGCGTGCGCACCATGGGCCTAGTGCGCCAAGGCATGGGCCTTGACCCTGATACTGGATTTGAAACCGATGATCGCCTGAAAGAGATCACGTTTGGTCAGTGGGAAGGCAAAACGTTTGAAGAGCTAAAGGCCAAAGACGCCGAAGCTGTTGCGACCCGCGAGGCAAATAAATGGGGCTATGTGCCGCCAGACGGTGAGAGCTACCAGATGCTGTCGCAGCGCATGCGGCCGTGGCTGGAAAGCCTTGATCGGCCCACAATCGCGGTTTCTCATGGCGGGGTATCACGGGCGGTACGCGGGCTGCTATTTGATCTGGACCCAGATGAGACCCCGCGCCTGGATGTGCCGCAGGATAAAATCTATCTGGTGAATGATGCCCAGGGCTTTTGGCTCTAAGGCAGTTTGACGCTTTTGGCAGCCCGGTGTAGCACCAGCCAATAACCCATCAGCAGCTGGACTTTCATGTCTCACAACAGTTTTGGACATCTCTTCGCCTTCACCACGTTTGGTGAGAGCCACGGACCAGCCCTTGGCTGTGTAGTGGACGGCTGTCCGCCGCTTATCCCGCTTACCGAGGCCGATATTCAAGGTGACCTGGATCGCCGCAAGCCTGGGCAAAGCAAATACACCACGCAGCGGCGCGAGGCTGACCAGGTGAAAATCCTGTCAGGCGTGATGGTGGATGAAGATGGCGTGCAAAAAACCACCGGCACGCCCATTGGCCTGATGATTGAGAACACCGACCAGCGCTCCAAAGACTATAGCGAGATCAAAGCCCGCTACCGCCCAGGCCATGCTGATTACACCTATGATGCGAAATATGGCATCCGCGATTATCGTGGTGGTGGGCGCTCATCAGCGCGCGAAACCGCCGCCCGCGTGGCCGCTGGCGCCATTGCCCGCAAAGTTGTTTCCGGCATGAGCATACGTGGTGCGCTGGTGCAGATGGGCCCGCACAAGGTCGATCGCGAAAACTGGGACTGGGACCAGGTGGGCCAGAACCCGTTTTTCTGCCCCGACGCTGGAACAGCTGAGAAATGGGCGGATTATCTGGATGATATTCGCAAGTCTGGCTCCTCCGTTGGCGCGGTGATTGAAGTGGTGGCTGAGAATGTGCCCGCCGGCCTTGGCGCGCCTATCTATGGCAAGCTTGATGGCGACCTTGCAGCGGCGATGATGAGCATCAACGCGGTGAAAGGCGTTGAAATCGGCAATGGGTTTGAGGCGGCAGCCATCACCGGTGAAGAAAACGCCGATGAAATGCGCGCCGGACAAGATGGCAAGCCGCAGTTTCTTTCCAACAAGGCAGGCGGCGTGCTGGGCGGCATATCCTCAGGTGAGCCGATTGTTGTGCGCTTTGCCGTTAAACCGACCAGCTCCATCCTTACCCCGCGCCAGAGCGTAACGCGCGAGGGTGATGAGGTGGATGTGATGACCAAAGGTCGCCACGACCCGTGCGTTGGCATTCGCGCGGTGCCAGTTGGCGAGGCGATGATGGCATTGGTGCTGGCGGATCATTTTTTACGCCACAGAGGACAAGTGGGAGCCTAAATGGACCGTGAT
Source organism: Devosiaceae bacterium (assembly GCA_045105395.1). GTDB lineage: Bacteria > Pseudomonadota > Alphaproteobacteria > Rhizobiales > MH13 > MH13. The sequence continues at coordinate 13,894 of JBGCDM010000108.1, forward strand.
TTAAGCCATGTGCAGGCCGCTATCGATGCCTTTAAGCAAGGCGCGATGCTGGTTGTAACCGATGATGATGACCGCGAGAATGAGGGCGATCTATTCGTCGCTGCCGAGCACTGCACGCCGGAGGCTATGGCTTTCATCGTGCGGCATACCTCTGGCATTGTGTGCGCCCCCATGCCCGCTGCCAGCGCCAAGCGCCTGCGGCTTGACCCCATGGTGGCTGCCAATGATGCACCGCTGGCAACGGCTTTTACCATTTCGGTGGACGTCAAGCACGGCCTTACCACCGGTATATCGGCTGAAGAGCGCACAAACACCGTGCGGGCGCTGGCCAATGGCAATGTTGGCGCAGATGATTTTGTGCGTCCTGGTCATGTGTTCCCGCTGATTGCGCGCGAAGGTGGGGTGCTGGTGCGCTCTGGCCATACCGAAGCCTGCATTGATCTTTGCAACCTTGCAGGTCTTGAGCCGGTGGGTGTGCTGTCTGAATTGGTCAATGATGATGGCACGGTGAAGCGCGGCAAAGAGGTTTCTGACTTTGCCAAAGAGCATAATTTGCTCGCCATTTCGGTGGCTGATCTCATTGCCTGGCGCCAACGCTCTGAGCGGCTGGTCACGCGGGTGGATGAAGCCGATATTGAAACCCGCCACGGCCCTGCTCGCGCCTACAGCTATGAAATGCCGTTTGACGCTATGCAGCATTTGGCTGTGGTTTACGGCGATGTTTCTGGTGCGCAAGATGTGCCGGTGCGCCTGCACCTGGAGCAAGTGAGCGAGGATGTGTTTGGTGCGCATAGCCGCCTAGATGCGGTGATGGAGCGCTTTGCCAAGGGTGGCGCTGGCGTGATCGTTTACTTACGCGAGGGCTCGGTGGGCGTTGCACCTTTGAGCGCGCGCCATGCCCGCTCCACCCATGACATTGACGATGATCACCAAAGCGCCAATCTGCGCCAAAACCAGTGGCGTGAGATTGGCCTTGGCGCGCAAATTTTACGTGATTTGGGGCTAACCTCTATCCGGCTTCTCTCTAGCCAAAAACGCACCTATATTGGGCTAGAAGGCTTTGGCCTGACGATCACCGACACGGAACTTTTTTAGTCCATGGCCAACACTGACCCATTTGAAAGCCGCCCCGCCCCGCGATCCTTGGGCGTGAACTACCTGTCTGGGTCAGGCGATATGATGGCCTATGGCGGCATCGTGCTGGCGGCGCTGGGCGTGCTTGCGTTTTTTGTGCAGGGGCAAAAAGTATTTTTGCTCATGGTGCCGATTGGCGTGGCGGTTGCGGCTTATTTTTATCCGCTGATCGAAAAACAAGTTGTGCGCCTGGGCGCGGATACACGCGGGCTGTTTTTTGAGCGGCTGGGCATCATCCCATGGGCCGCTGTTAAAAGCGTGCGGCACGAGCAAAAAGCTCTGCGCACGCTGCGCCTGCACACGCTGCATGTGGAGCTGCGCGCAACGCCTGAAAGTGTTGTGGTAGACCCGGAAGATGTGCCAATCTGGAAGCGCTTTATGGCCAAAGCCTGGAAGCAGAACGGCACCACGCTTTCCATTGATTTGCATCCGCTGGCATCAGACCCGGTGAACCTGGTGGACCATTTGTTTGCCTTTCGGCCTGAGTTGCTGCAGCAGCTTCACGACAACCGTGTGGACTTGGAACCACAAATTTAGGTTTGCTGTGACCTGTCATCCCGGCCACAAGCCGGGTTCCAACCCTAAAACTATGATCCTGCACCACGGCGCAATACACTAAACGCCAAGGATGGATGGCCGCCTCAAGGGCGGCCATGACGAGGATAACTTTAGCCCTCGATTTTCGACAAGTCAGCGACCGCATGTACGGCGTTACGCACGGCGGTGAGCAACGCCAATCGGTTGGCACGGACGGCCTCGTCGTCGGCATTCACCAGCACCTTTTCAAAGAACGCATCAATGGGCGCACGCAGCGTGGCGAGCGCCTGCATAGCGCCCTCAAAATCACCGGCTTCAATGGCGGTTCGTGCGGCGGATGAGGCAGAGGC
>JBGCDM010000109.1:0-3671 GCA_045105395.1 Devosiaceae bacterium
TCGGCGCGCTGATCCTCACGGTGCTCAACACCATGCTGACGCTGTTGCAGATGCCAGAGGGCGCGCGCATCATGCTGTTTGGCATCATCGTTTTGGGCGTGACGGCGCTTTACGTTCGGCTCACCACCACCCGCTAGGAGACCCACCCTATGGCACCTTTCCGCATTGTCGGCATCAGCTTTGACCACATGCATATGGGCGATTTGCTGCGCATGGTGAGTGAGCATCCCGATGCCGAAATCGCGGGTATCTTCGACCCTGGCCGGGAAAAAATGCAAAGCGCCATCGATACGTTTGGCATTGATAAGGCGAAGGTATTCACCGACTTTGATGCCTGCATGGCCGCTGGTCCCTATGACATGGCGATCCTGTGCGCCGCCACCGCCGACCATGCCACTTACACCGAGAAGCTTGCCCCCCACGGCGTGCACGTGTTCGTGGAAAAGCCCTTTGCCGCAAGCGCCGGTGATGCCCGCCGCATGCTCACTGCCATGGATGGAACCAGCAAGCAGATGGCCATCAACTGGCCGCTGCGATGGGTTGAAAGCCACGTCACCGCCAAGCGGCTGATTGACGAGGGCATGATCGGTCAGCTTCGCGAAGTGCACTTTTACGATGGCAATCGCGGCCCACTTTATCACCTTGCCGATAAGGTGGAAGTTACACCAGAAGAGGTGGAAACCCAGAAGCCTGACAGCTGGTGGTACAAGCGCGCCTCGGGCGGCGGATCGCTGCTAGATTATCTGGGCTACGGTGCAACGCTAGGCACCTGGTACATGAACGGTGTTCCCCCGCTAGAAGTCACCTGCACGGTGGATCATGCACCTGGCATCGAGGTGGATCAGCACGCCATAACTGTGCTGCGCTATGCCCATGGCCTCTCCAAAATGGAAACCCGCTGGGGCACCTTTACCGACCCATGGATGCACCAACCGCAGCCCACCTGCGGCTTCGTGTTTGTGGGCAAGGATGGCACCATCGCCAGCCCAGATTATGCAACCCACGTGAGCGTGCAAACCCGCGCCAAACCGGAGAAGCACGACATACTGGTCGATCCGCTGCCCGAAGGCGCGCGCAACGGTATTGAATATGTGGTGGGCTGCCTGCAACGCGGTGAACCGATTGGTGGGCCGCTGGCCCCAGATTTGTGCCTAACAGCGCAGCGCATTGTGGATACGGCGGCTGCCTCCGCCGCCCAGAAACGCACGCTGGAGCTTCTTCCATGAGTGACTCAGGTGACGTCGATACCTATGCATTGAAGGCGGAGGCCTTGCCGGAAATTGCCGCGCCGGATGTGCCCTACAAACCGCCCATGCCGAAGGATCTGTCACCCAAGATCGGGGTTATCGGCACCGGCGGCATATCGGGCAGCCATCTGGATGCCTATCGCAAACACGGCTTTACGGTCGGCGCGCTGTGGAATCGCACGCGCAGCAAAGCCGAGGAAAAAGCCCAAGAGTTCTGCCCCACCGCGCGCGTAGAAGATGAATGGCGGGCAATCCTCGATAATCCAGAGATTGCCATGGTGGACATAACCCTGCACCCGGAACACCGCACGCCCATCATCAAGGCCGCGCTTGAAGCGGGCAAACATGTGCTGAGCCAAAAGCCGTTCGTCACCGACCTGGGCGTTGGCGAGGATTTGGTGAAGCTGGCGCAGGACAAAGGCGTGAAACTGGCGGTGAACCAGAACAGCCGCTGGGCACCGCATAAAGCGTTTATGCGCGAGGCTGTGCTAGCAGGGCATATCGGCGATCTGGTGTCGGCGCACATCGCCATGCACTGGGACCATGGCTGGACGGCAGGCACGCCTTTTGATGCCATCGAGGACCTGATCCTCTATGATTTTGGCGTCCACTGGTTTGATTTCCTCACCTCAATGGTTGGTGATCGCGCGCGCAGCGTGTTCGCCACGGCCACCCACGCCAAGGGTCAGGCCAACAAGGTGCCACTGCTTGCCCAGGCCATGGTGAAGCTTGATGGCGGCACGGCCAGCCTGGTGTTTGATGGCGGCATCGCCCACGGCCCGCGCGACACCACGTTTATCGGCGGCACGAAGGGCGCTTTGCAAAGCGATGGGTCGGACCTTTCCTCCCAAACAGTCACCCTCACCACCGCGCAAGGCATCGCCCGACCCTCACTAGAAGGCCAGTGGTTCAACGATGGGTTCGCAGGCACCATGGGCGAGCTGATGTGCGCCATTGAAGAGGACCGCGAACCGGCGAACGGCGCGGCAGAAAACCTCCACAGCCTAGCGCTGGCCTTTGCTGCGGTGGAAAGCCGCATCACAGGCCGCGAAATTGAGGTGGGCAGCACCCGCAAGCTTCTGTCATGAGGGTGCTGGCATGAGGGTTCTGATTATCGGCATGGGCCAGATGGGGCAAAGCCATGCGCTTGCCCACCACGCCCGATCTGACACCGAAATTGTTGGGCTGGTGAACCGCTCGCCGCGCGACCAGCCGCCGGAATTGGCCACTTACCCATGGTTCGACACGTTTGAAGACGGCATGGCCACCAAGCCCGATCTGGTGGTGATCGCCACCTATTCGGACAGCCACGCCGACCTTGCGATGAAGGCCATGGACGCTGGCGCGCATGTGTTTGTGGAAAAGCCGCTGGCCACCAATGTGGCCGATGCGCATGCGGTGGTGGCCAAAGCCCAGGCAACAAATCGCAAGCTGGTGGTGGGCTACATCCTGCGCTACCACCCATCCTGGATGCGGCTGATTGAGGAGGCGCGCGGGCTTGGCGGGCCTTACGTGTTCCGCATGAACCTCAACCAGCAATCGACCGCTGAGCAGTGGGACATCCACAAGGCCTTGATGCAGACCACATCGCCGCTGGTGGATTGCGGCGTACACTATGTGGACGTGATGTGCCAAGTGACCGACGCCAAGCCGGTGCGCGTGCAGGGCATGGGCCTGCGGCTTTCCGATGAAATCGCGCCAGACATGCACAATTACGGCCAGCTTCAAGTGGTGTTTGAGGATGGCTCGGTGGGTTGGTACGAGGCCGGATGGGGCCCGATGATGTCGGAGACGGCGTTCTTCGTGAAGGATATTGTTAGTCCGGCTGGAGCGGTGTCGATCACCGATCGCGATAAGGGGTCATCGGCTGATATTGATGGCCACACCAAGGTTGGTGGGCTGCTGCTGCACAGCGTGGCTGATGGCGACCGCTGGATAGAGCTGCCCGGCGAGCCGGGCCACCAGGAGCTTTGCGATGCCGAGCAGGCCTATGTGGCCCGCGCGATTGACGAGGATTTGGACCTCACCCGCCACATGGATGATGCAGTTTCCAGCCTGCGCATCTGTCTGGCGGCGGACGAGAGCATCCGCACCGGCAAGGTGGTCACGCTCTAGATAGTTGGCTCCACGCCATCGGGGTGCACATCGCGGTAGTAGTCCCGCAGCTTCAAGCCGCTGGCCGCACCTGGGTCCAGCATGATGGTGGCACGCGGGTGCATTTGCAGTGCCGTGGCTGGGCAATCGGCCCCCAACGGGCCTTCGATCATGCGCGCCACGGCATCGGCCTTGCCCTGCCCCAGTGCTACGAGCACGCAGTGGCGCGCATCCAAAATGGTGGCGATGCCCATGGTGATCGCGTAACGCGGTACATCCTCAAGTTCTCCAAAATAGCGCGCATTGGCCTGCCGCGTTTGGCGCGTCAGC
>JBGCDM010000110.1:0-9396 GCA_045105395.1 Devosiaceae bacterium
ATCGCGGCGGTTCTTGCGCAGTATGAGCGCGATGAGCGGTATGACCCCTTGGCTTTTGCCAAGGCCTTGGACGGGGTGGATCGAGCATGGCGGGAAATGGGCAAACCGGTCGGTTTTGATGATCGCACGCTCAGTGGCGAAACAGCGCAGGTTGCCACACGCGGCACCACGCATGTTTCCGTTATCGACAAGGCTGGCATGGCGGTGGCGATCACGGTTTCCAATGGCGAGGGCAATGGCGCCATCGTACCTGGCTGCGGGTTCATGTTGAACAACATGCTGGGCGAAGATGATCTGCTAGAGGACGGCCCTGGTTCCTGGACGCCCAACAAGCGCCTCGCGTCCATGATGGCACCTACACTGGTGGCAGATGAACGTGGTGGCTTGCTGGCGCTTGGCTCCGGTGGATCAAACCGCATCCGCTCGGCCATGGCGCAAGTGCTTCTGCGCTGGGGTGTGCACGGCGAACCGCTGGAAGATGCTATCCGCGCACCACGTCTGCATGTGGAAGAAGGCCACCTGGATGTCGAGCCGGGTGTGGACCCAGAGCTCTTACAACGCGCCTTTGAAGATAACCGGATCTGGGATGAAGCGTCGATGTTTTTTGGTGGCGCGCATGGGGTAGAGCGCCGCGTGAGCGCCGATGGGCGCGTGTCGCTAGAAGGTGCAGGCGATGAACGCCGCGATGGGGTGTTTCTTGTCGCCTGACCCAAGTGCCGGACAGCGCAGATGCGCGCGGTCCGAGGCTTCGTCACACACTAATGCGCGTCATCCCAATTATCCGCCGCGCGGGCATCCACTTCCAGCGGCACCGACAGTGCAAGCGCAGGGTTGGGCGCATCGATCATCACCCGCTCGATCACCGGCAGCGTGGCATCAATTTCGCTTTCCGGCACCTCGAAGATCAGTTCATCATGCACCTGTAGCAGCATTTTCGCGTTCAGCTTTTCTGCCGCCAACGCTGGCTCCATGCGGATCATGGCACGGCGGATAATGTCGGCAGCTGAACCCTGAATGGGCGCATTGATAGCCGCGCGCTCATTAAAGGCGCGCATCGCGCCATTGCTGGCTTTGATATCGGGGTAATGCGCGCGGCGACCGAAAATCGTCTCTACATAACCATGGTCTCGGCAGAAGGCTTTGGTGTCGTCCATATAGGCTTTGATGCCAGGGAAACGCTCAAAATAGGTCTTAATGTATTCGCCGGCCTCAGAGCGGGCGATGCCCAGCTGGTTGGCCAGGCCAAAGGCGGAAATGCCATAGATGATGCCGAAATTGATCGCCTTGGCTTGGCGACGCACAATAGGGTCCATGCCCTCAATGGGCACGTTGAACATCTCAGCCGCCGTCATGGCATGAATATCCAGCCCATCAGCAAAGGCCTGCTTTAGCTGGGCAATATCGGCAACATGGGCAAGCACGCGCAGTTCGATCTGGCTGTAATCGGCGGATACAAGTTTCATGCCTGGCTCAGCGATAAACGCCTTGCGAATTTTACGGCCCGCCTCGGTGCGGATCGGGATATTTTGCAGGTTTGGGTCAGAGGAGGAAAGCCGACCGGTACTGGTGGAGGCCATGGCGAAGCTTGTGTGCACGCGGCCAGTATTTGCGTTGATCGCGTGGGCCAGCGCTTCGGTGTAAGTGGAGCGCAGCTTTTGCAGTTGCCGCCAATCCATCACCTTTTGCGGCAGTTCATGGCCCTCAGCGGCCAGCTCTTCCAGCGCTGAGGCGGGCGTTGCCCAAGCCCCTGTTTTGGTCTTTTTGCCACCAGGCAAGCCCATCTTACCGAACAGGATATCACCTAACTGTTTTGGTGAGCCGACATTAAACGGCTCGCCCACCATGTCGGCGATTTCCGCCTCCAGCCCGGCCATACCTTGAGCAAAATCACCGGAGAGGCGAGACAGCATTTGCCGGTCCACTTTGATACCGCGACGTTCCATGCGCGCTAGCACTGGCACCAGTGGACGCTCCAGTGTTTCATAAACGGTGCTGGCTTTGTGCGGGATCAAGGTTGGCTTCAGCGCGCGCCAAAGAAGCAGCGTGATGTCGGCATCTTCAGCGGCATATTCGGTGGCTTTATCGACAGGCACCTTATCAAAGGTCACCATGCTTTTGCCCGAGCCAACCACGCTCTTATAAGGGATTGGCGTGTGCCCCAGCCACTTGGTGGACAGCTCGTCCATGCCATGGCCGCCAGTACCAGCGCCGGTGACGTAGGAGAGCAGCATCGTGTCATCAAATGGCGTCACGTCGATATCGTGGTTGGCCATGATGGCCATATCGTACTTCATATTTTGGCCAATTTTGAGGACCGATGCATCCTCCAAAATTGCCTTCAATAGGGGCAGCGCGACATCCGGCTTCATCTGCCGATCATCACGGCCTGCGCCCAACAAATCCTCACCCGATGTGTGGGTGAGTGGTACATAATACGCCCTGCCTGGCTCCAGCGCGAAGGAGAAGCCGACAAGCTCCGCACGCATGGGATCAAGCGACGTGGTTTCGGTATCGAATGCCAATAGGCCCGACCAGCGCGCCTCATCAAACAGGGTTTTGAGTTTTTCCGGATCGAACACCGCTTCATACTTGGACAGATCAATAGAAACGGATGCAGCCTCATTGGCTCGCTTTTCAGCTAAGCCGGAGGGTGTCATATCGCCTTGCGTAGCTACCTTTTCCACAACCTTCGTGCCTTCAAAACCAGGCGTGGAAACCTCGCTGCTCGCTATGTCGGTGGCTGCGGTATCCGTTTTCGTTGCCACCCGCCGGGTGAGCGTTGTGAAATCCATGGCTTTGAGGAAGCCAATAAGCTGCTCGCCATCCAGGTCACGCACAAGCGTGGTCTCCAGTGGCTCCTTCACCGGCACATCGGGCATGAGCGTGACAAGCTTTTTGGAGATGCGCGCCTGATCAGCAAACTCGATCAGGTTCTCACGCCGCTTGTTCTGCTTGATCGTGTGGGCCTGTTCCAACAGGTTATCCAGATCGCCAAACTCATCCAGCAGTTGCGCGGCCGTCTTCACGCCGATGCCCGGCACGCCAGGCACATTATCAACACTGTCACCAGCGAGCGATTGCAGATCGATCATTTTTTCCGGCGTGACGCCAAATTTTTCCATCACCTGCGGCGGCCCCATCCGGCGATCCTTCATGGTATCGACCAACACCACATCTGGATGGATGAGAAGTTGCATCAGGTCTTTGTCAGAGGAAATGATGGAAACCTTCGCCCCTGCTTGCACGGCCTGCGTGGTGTAGGTGGCGATCAGATCATCGGCCTCATAGCCTTCCTGTTCAATGCAAGAGACGTTGAAGGCGCGAGTTGCATCGCGGATCACCGGAAATTGCGGGCGCAAATCCTCCGGCGGTTCTGGCCGGTGGGCTTTGTAGTCGGGGTAAAGATCATTGCGGAAGGTGTAGCTGCCCGCATCAAAAATCACGGCAAAATGCGTTGGCGGGGAGCCTAGAAGTTCGGGGTCTGGCTCGGCCAACAGCTTCCACAGCATGTTGCAAAAGCCTGACACCGCGCCCACCGGCAGCCCATCGGACTTACGGGTGAGCGGCGGCAGCGCGTGATAGGCGCGGAAAATATAGGTGGAACCATCGACGAGCATCAGATGGTCGTCGGAGTTAAGCGGGCGGTTTTTGGTGTCTGTCATGGTGGCGCGATCCTATCCGATCACGCCACCTAAACCAGTGCTGTTTTGCGGTTATCCGCGTCTATTCGGCAGGTGCAATGCTAACCGGCTGTGATCGTCGATGGCCATCCTTTGGCCGATCAATACTGGCCCAGGCTGGACGCTCAAACAAGAACTGGCCAAAGCCAACTTTCTGAATGATCCAATGGCCGATCAACGGGGTAACCAGCGCCACCAGCGTTGTTACAAGCGCCAGCGTGCCCGTATCAGGGAAGATGCCAAGGCGCAGGCCAACTTCGCGCACAATCGCCATCGGCAGGAAGAAGGCCAGATAAACGACAATGGAGCGCGCGCCCATATAAGAGAAGACATTGCCCGCAACGGTGCGCACAATAAGTGATGCGGTCACAATCACCGCCAGCGCGCCCAAGCCGCCCATAAAAAGGGAAACGAAAGGCAGCTGCGCCAACGCATAGCTCTGCCCCATTACATCGATATGATTGAAAACCATCACGCCGTTAAACACGGCCCAGAACAACAGGGCAGCAGCAGCTAGCACGGGACGAAGAGCTGCCTTATCCGCCAGTGTGAAAGCGTAACCCGCCAGCGCATAGCCAGCATAGAAATAGACAAAGCGGGAGGCGAACTCATCGAGCAGCAGGAAGCCAGTGCTGACCGGTGCGATTTCCAATGCCGCCCCAACACCTAGCATCAGCCAAACTGGCACATTGCGCGTAAGGCGGGTGACCAGAAAGAAAATCGGCAAAATGTAGATGAACCAAAGCGTGCCGTAGGGCTGATAAAGCGCCTCAAGCATGTTGGGCAGCACCACTTGGGGTGTACCATCCAACAAACCGCATTTGATCACGCACTGGATGACCATCCAAATGAGATAAAAATAGAAAAAGTGGACAACCTTGCGGTCAAGATAGCGACGCCACGGCGCATCGATTGTTTTGACCAGAAACAAACCGGCAATGAAGAAGAAATCCGGCATGCGGAACGGCTGTGCCCAAGTAACCACTGCGCCCATCCAGGAATGATCGCCGGTTGCAGCTTCCACACCTAGGGTCGAGTGCATCATGACAACGAACAGGATGCAGATGCCCTTTGCGACATCCACCCAGTCGACACGGCCATCTGATGTTGTGAACAGGGGCGGCTGCGAGGCATTAAAGCCAGCAGCGGTTTGGCCGGTTAGGCGCATGGTGCGGTTCTTCCGTGTTTTGACCCACCAAGTGTGAGCCCTGAAAAGCTAACCGTCCGTATTCCCCACCATTAAACTACCAAAAATAGGCCGTGTTTTCGACGAATTGGAGAGATTAGGGTTAAGCCACCAATAAGGTGAGCGCTCAGCGGACTACAAAACCCTATTCTTTACGCGGTCTTAACGGCCCACACGCTTTGATATTGGCAACCTGTGCCGCGCCTATCCGCGCGGCTTTTATTAACGATCTGAGGCCTCCCCCATGGCGCAGTCACGCCGCCAATCCACCCGCTCTTCGCAGCGTATCGAGCCAAGCTTTGATGGTCCAACGCGGCCAGCAAGCTCTGCGCCTGGCTCAGAGCCCCGCCGTGCGCCGCAACCGAGACGTCGCGCGCCTGCCAAACGTGGCAAGCGTGGTGGTGGACGAGGTGGTCGTGGCGGCAGTGGATCTGGCCGTGGTTGGTTTGGCCGTTTGATTGGCCGCACGTTTTACTGGGGCTTTATCCTCGCCATTTGGGGCGTTATCGGCCTTGCGGGCGTCATTGGCTATCACGCTATGCAACTGCCCCCAGCCTCCGAGTGGCGCGTGCCTGAACGCCCGCCCAATGTGCGCATCATTGCCAATGATGGACAGCTGCTAGCCAACCGTGGCGATACGGGCGGTGAACAAATCCGTCTGGAGCAATTGCCCGATTATCTGCCAAACGCGGTCATCGCGATTGAAGATCGCAGGTTCCGTGGTCATTTTGGCCTGGATCCGATCGGCCTTACCCGCGCGATGGTAGTGAATGTGCAAGCGGGCCGCTTTGTGCAGGGCGGCTCGACGCTCACCCAGCAATTGGCCAAAAACCTTTTCCTTACTGCTGAGCGTACAATCAGCCGCAAAATCCAAGAGCTCATCCTCGCCGTCTGGCTGGAGACCACATATTCCAAAGATGAGATTATGGAGCTTTATCTCAACCGCGTTTATCTGGGCGCGGGCGCTTATGGTGTTGATGCTGCCGCGCGGCGCTACTTCGGCAAATCTGCCTCTGAGGTAACGCTGGCTGAGGCTGCTATTTTAGCGGGTCTTTTGCGTGCCCCTTCTCGCTGGGCCCCAACACGCAACCCGCAAGGGGCTGAAGAACGCGCCGCAACCGTGCTCGCTGCCATGGTGGAAGAAGGCTTCATCACACAGCAAGAAATGGACTTGGCACGCAATAATCCTGCCGCGACCATGGACAGGGCACGGCGTGGCGCGGCCAATTATGTGGCCGACTATGTTATGGACGAGCTGGACCGGATTTTGCCGCTGATTGAGGGCGATATAACGGTTGAAACCAGTATCGACCCCTATTTGCAGGCACGCGCAGAGCTTGCCTTGCGCACCGCGCTTGCTGACCAGAATGATACAGATCTACAAGGTGCGGTTGTCTCGGTGGATGGTACCGGTGCGGTGCGCGCCCTGGTGGGTGGCCGCGACTATCAGCAGAGCCAGTTTAACCGGGCGACCGATGCGTTTCGGCAGCCTGGCTCAGCCTTCAAGCCCTTTGTGTATTTGGCAGCGTTGGAGCAGGGCCTAACGCCTGCAACCATACGAAATGATGCGCCCACGCGCATTGGCGACTGGTCACCAGAGAATTATTCGCGCGAATATCGCGGGCCAGTTTCGTTAGCTGATGCGCTGGCGCTTTCGCTCAACACCATTGCCGCGCAGCTTGCTAGTGAAGTGGGTCCACAACGGGTGATCAACACGGCGCAGCGCCTGGGCATCAGCTCGGATATGGAACGCAATGCCTCCATCGCACTTGGCACATCAGAAGTTTCGCCGCTGGAGCTTACAGCAGCCTATGCCCCCTTTGCCAATGGCGGTTATGGCGTGTCGCCCCATGTGGTGCTGCGGGTGCGCGATGAGGCTGGCAACACGCTTTTCACACGTGACGCGAGCGGCTTTGGCCGGGTGATTGACCCTGGTCATGGCCGGGCAATGAACGCGATGCTCTCGCGCACGCTGATCATCGGTACGGGACGGCGCGCAGCGCTGGAAACGTGGACTGGCGCTGGTAAAACCGGCACCACACAAGGGCTGCGCGATGCTTGGTTTGTCGGTTACACGGCCAACCTCACCACCGGTGTGTGGCTTGGCCACGATGATAACTCACCCATGGACGGGGTGACAGGCGGCGGCTTGCCAGCAGAGGTTTGGCAAGCCTACATGACCGACGCACATGTGGGTGTGCCTGTGGCTATGCTGCCAGGTACGGATGCGCAAAGCTTGGCGCAACTGAACCCAGCAGCGATTATCGGCAATCAACCCATACCAGGGGTGGGCGCGAACGTGCCAGGCGCACAGGTCGGCGTTGCAACACAGCAAGATGATCCCTCGGCCGTCGTGTTGCCGCCAGCTGGTGGGCCAAACCCGATTGCCAGGTTCTTAGGGTCTATCTTCTAAGGGTACTTTTCTAGGCTTTTTTCCGGGGTCGAAATTCAGGCGACCTGCTGTAAAGACTAAGCTATGTTTGGTCTTATTCTTCTTATCATTGTCGGCACTGTCGCTGCGCTTCTTATCCGAGCAGGGGCAAGCGCACGCACGGTTTTCTTTTTTTTAATTGGCATATTTGTGCCGCTGAGCATTGCTCTTGCCGCCTGGTTTTTAGCCAGCCCGCCGATCTGGACACTGTTTGCCCAGCGCGCCGAAGGTAGTGTGCAAGTGGTAGATATTGTGGCGCCACGCGATGGGCCACCAGCTGGCTATCGGCGCGATGATGTTGTCGACGTACGGGTGCGCCTAGAGAGTGAACGCTCAGGTCGCTTGCTTGCACTTTTCGGTGTGAAATTGCCCAGCGGTGATTTTATGAGCCGGGCAGAGGCACAAGATGCACTGCGCGATGTTTACCCAATTGGCAGCACACTAACCGTGCGCGTATCGCGCGATGTTGCCTATGTCGATCGCCAGGACTGGTTTGCCACAATCGCTTTTCTCTTCACGATTGTTTTCGCGTTGTTGATGAGCACAATCGCTATCATCATCGCCAACGCCCGCGCCGGATCACGCGTCCGGCCACCTCCAACCTAAGTAAAGCGGATCGATAGAAGCTGCTTCTCAAAGGATTTCAGTGCCTTCTGACCCTCTTTCCAGTTCGGGTCTAAGCTGCCAACGACCGCCCAAAACCTAGCCGAATGGTTCATCTGCGCCAGATGCGCCACCTCATGAGCAACCAGATAGGTTTGTGCTTCAGGCGGCGCCATCATCACCCGCCACGACAGTGTAATAACCCTTGCAGAAGAGCAGGAGCCCCACTGTGCACGTGGATCGCGGTAGCGGATGGATGAAGGGCGTTTTTCTAAACGCTCTGATAGGGCCATCACTTGCGGCGTCAGCACGTGCTCGGCTTGCGCTTTGAGGAACTGCGCCAAACGCGGCATAATCCGGTGAGGTGCCCCTGGCACATGCAATTCATTTTCCACGCCAAGCGATACCGTTCCGCGTGTCTTTCCTGTCGCAATAATGCGTTTCTCCTGCCCAAGATAGGGCAAGCTAAGCGGATAAGTCTGATCAGTAGCATCCAAAATCTCAGGCCCATGGACATCAACCCAACCGCTCGTTTGCGAGAGAAAGGTCAGTACAGCGCTGGGCGGTGTGCCGCGTGGTACTGTTAGCTTGCCATCACCTGTGCGCACATCAAAGCGCAAGATCATACGCTTGGCTTTGGCATGCACGCGCACGCGCAGAGGCCGCTTCTGCCCCCGCACCAAAACGGTGCTGGGCATATCCAAAGGCGGCAGCGAGGCGCTGATACGCGCCCGGCCTTTTTCCAGTGTGGTGCGCAGAGGCTTGAACATTGAACCCTATTGCATCAGGAACGAGAAAACGAATCGAGAGGATGATTGTCATGCCGACTATGCCACGTTTTCACCTTGCCTTCCCCGTTGATGATCTCACGGCAGCACGCGGCTTCTATGGCGACCTGCTTGGCTGCCCAGAAGGGCGCTCGACCAATGAATGGGTGGATTTCAACCTGTTTGGCCACCAGATCGTGGCGCATCTGGCGCCCGAAGAAGTGGGTGAAGCAGCGCAGAATGGTGTGGATGGCAAAGCCGTTCCCGTGCGCCACTTTGGGGTACTGATGGATTGGGCAGATTGGGACGCCCTGCACACCAAACTGACTGCTGCTGGCATGGACTATATTATAGCGCCCTATGTGCGCTTTGATGGCCAGCCTGGCGAGCAGGGCACATTTTTTGTCAAAGACCCAAGCGGCAATGCCTTGGAGTTCAAAAGCTTCAAGAACGATGAAATGGTGTTTGCCAAAAGCTTTGACTGATCGCGCGCGAATTGCTGCCAGCAACAATGGCGACCTATGCGTGGCAATATTTCGCGCGCATGGGTTACGATTTCAGCGCGATTACAATGCTTTGCTGTGCCTCGCCACCCCGCCGCCGCTTTACCCCAAACTGGTGACCCTTCGCGCTGATGCCAACGTTCCGCCTGATTTTTCTGGCCCTAGTTTTTCGGGTGCAGTGAAGGACAGTTTCGCCTCGCTTGATTTCGCCATGCTAGGCATGAAC
>JBGCDM010000111.1:0-7516 GCA_045105395.1 Devosiaceae bacterium
TCACACGGTGCAGCTTCTCAACTGGGCCTATGGCGGGCAGATGCCCGATGAACTGATTGAGATCATGCGCGATCGTGAAGTAACGGCAGGTGTGCCAACGCCATCATGGATGGAAGCCGCCGAATAAGTGGTTGGGCCGCAGGCCCAGAGCAAGGGGCAATGCCGGTTGGGCCATTTTTCTTGGCTCCATCCCTAAGGAACGACCGCGGAAGGCCCATAGCACGGAGACATGCCGGTCGACTTCGGTCAGCCTAGAGGTGCAACATCTCGTTGATTAGCTGCAAAAGCTCGTCAGGATGGAACGGCTTTTTAAGCGTAGCATCGGCACCAAGCGTTTCGGCTGTCACCAATATGCCTTCCATGCCAGGCCACACATGGGCCCCCGAAATGGCAATGATAGGGATGCGTTTTGCCGGATAGCGGGATAATTTTCTCACCGTGGCGATGAGCTTGATGCCGCCATCAGGTACGGCAAGGCCTTCTTTGTGCACCGTGATATCGCTGACCACCAGGTCAACAACGTGCGCCTGCAAGTGGGCAATAGCCGATGAGGCATCGGCAAAGCGGTGTGTTTGGTGTTTGTCGCCTTCCAGCGAATTGCATAAGAGCTCTGCAAACAAGATGTCATCTTCCATAACCAAAATGTCAGCCATGTTTGCTCGCTTAGCTTTTTAAGAATGATAACGCCTCAGTGTCTTTGGATATCAACGCATATGCGCGTATACAATCACACCTATGGCTCAATTGGCAGGTGAGCGCTTGACTGGCAAAACAACCATTGCGTGCAGCCGTTTGCTGGGCAAGACTGCCCGCTTGATATGCCGGAAATACGTGATGCTGGCACTTTGCCACTTTTATCTCATCCAAACCCCTGCGCGCCTTGGACGCTGAATCCCGTGGCAGACAAACATTATCTGCAAGCTGAGCTTGATGAGCGCCTAAAAAGCGATCCTGAAATATGGAATTTCATCAAGCAAGGTTCGCTCGATGGCGTTTGGTATTGGAACCTTGAGAATTTCGAAGATGAATGGATGAGTCCTGAGTTTTGGGAGCTTTTTGGCCGTGACCCGGCTCTTAAAAAGCACTTGGCCTCTGAGTGGCAGGACTTCATTTTTGCTGAGGATTTGGAGACCGCCAAGGAAAACTTAGGTAAGCATTTGGCGGACCCCACTTGCCCCTATGATCAGATTGTTCGCTATACGCACGCCGATGGGCGGACCATCTGGGTGCGCTGCCGTGGGCTTGCGATCCGCGATGAGAACGGCAAGCCCATTCGCCTGCTGGGTGCGCACAATGACCTAACCAGCCAGATGCTTGGCCAGCAGAAGCTGATGGAAAACAATGCAGTGCTGGATGCTGTTCTCAATGCAAACAGCAGCGGTGTTGTTGGGCTTCAATCTGATCGCCAAATCGCATTCATCAACTCTGCCGCTCGCCATATGCTAGGTGGGATCTCTGATGAAGTGCCGTTTGACTGGCCACAGGACATTTACTTCATTGATCCCGAAACGTTGGCGCCGGTGGAATCTGATTTTGACCCCATAAAGCGCATCCTTGGCGGCGATAGCTTGGCCAATGAAACCCAACTGATGCGCCGTGTGCAAGCAGGCGAAAGCCATCGCTATGTCCGCGTTGAAAGCACCAAACTGAGCCAGACCACAACCGGTATTGATGTGGTTTTGATCATACAAGATGTGTCGCAGGAAGAGCGGAATCGACAAGTGGTGGAAAGGAGCAGCCGACTAGACGCGCTGGGTCAGCTGACCGGTGGCATTGCCCACGACTTTAACAATCTGCTGGCCTCACTGCTTTACGCGGTTGATCTGGCTGGCAAGGAAAAAGAGGACGCCAAACGAACCAGGTATCTGAACACTGCAACCAGCGCGATTAAGCGTGGCCGCGACCTAACCTCGCGCCTTTTGGCCTTTGCAAAGCGCCAACCAGGATTGGCAAAGTCACGCCCCATCCAATCTGTTTTTGATGATTTTAATGGGCTTGTCCGCCCTATGATTGAGGCGCAGTTCAGCATTACTTTCCAAGCCGATGATCCAGACCTTCAGGTCTTTTGCGATCAGGCGCAGCTTGAAACGGCCTTGATGAACCTGGTGCTGAACAGCCGTGATGCGATGCTGCGCTCTGGTGTGGGCACGCGCATTGGGCTTAGCGCGCGCCCGGTTCGCTCAACAGGTGAGGAGCTTGAAGCGCGCCAAAAAAGCGATGGCGAGGAGGTTGATACAGCTGAGAGTGTAGCGAGCCAGGATGGTTCCACCTATCGCTATGTTGAAGTGTCGATAACCGACAATGGCCCCGGTATGGATAAAGAGACGCTGGCGCGCTCAACCGATCCTTTCTTCACCACCAAGAATAGCAATTCTGGCACCGGCCTTGGCCTTTCGATGGTTTATGGCTTTGCCCAGCAATCTGATGGTGATTTGCGCATCTATTCCGAGGACAGTGTTGGCACCACGGTGCAACTCACGCTTCCGCGCGGCACAAGTTTGGACGTTCGTGAACAGCCTGTTCCTGAGGTTGAGCCGATCCGGGGGCATGGCGAGACGATCCTTATCGCTGAGGATGAGCCTGATCTTTTGGCCATGCAAACAACGGTGGTTGAAGGGCTTGGCTACAAGGTTATTTCAGCGCACTCGGGCAAAGATGCGCTGGCCCGTATTACCAGCGGTGAAACACTGGATTTGCTGTTAAGTGATGTTGTGATGCCAGGCGATATTGGTGGGTTTGAACTGGCAAGGCTCGCGCGCGATCACCTGCCCGATCTGCCGATCATTTATACCTCAGGCTATACCGGGTTCACTCCAGCACAGATGGGCAGTGTGCGGGCACCGCTGTTACAAAAGCCTGCTGAGCCCGTTGAATTGGCTGAAGCCATTGCCCGTGCTCTTGGCAAGTTGAACGCCTAAACGGGTACAATTCAGCGCGCGATTGCAGGCTCAAACGGCACACTGGCCAGCGCTAGGCATCCACCAAGTTCGCGGCCAAAAGGCGCTTGCCCATAAGTGAGCCATGCGCCGTGAGCTTTCAGTCGGTCTGCCAAGCCGGGTGCCTGGCTGTGTGCTACCACAATTGTCTCTGGCAAACTTGCCCGCACAAATGTTCCGCCGGCCCCCGATATCGCCTGCATGATGACACGCTCGCTGGCGGTTGGCGGAAAGACCGCAATCACCAACCCATCCTCATTGGCTTGCGACTGAGCGGCCCACAGCACCAGCCCCATCGCTGCAAAGGCGACAAGGATAAAACCGGATAAAAGCGTGCTGGTTGATGGCATGGGTTAGTGTGACCGACGAAACCTTGTGTGCCAAGCGTTACAGCGGAAGCTCGGTTGTATCTTTGATGTCTTCCATCACAAAGCTTGCCGACACATCGGAGATCGGCACCCGTTCAATAAGGCGCTGATAGAAGGCATCATAGTCGCGCACGCTACCCACACGCACCCGCAAAATATAGTCTAAGTCGCCAGACAGGCGGTGGGCACCAACAATCTCTGGCATGTCACGCACTGCTTTGTTGAACGCCTTAAGCCAGTCGCCATCATGCCTGTTGGTGCGCACCAAAACAAAGGTCAGCAGGTCCAGCCCAACCGCCTGCGCATCCACCAGCGCAACGCGCCCGCGCACTATGCCCGCATCTTCCAGGTTCTTGATGCGCCGCCAACAGGCATTGCGCGACAGGTGCACCCTATCAGCGAGCGAATCCATGCTCATGGATGCGTCCTGTTGCAACAGGCGCAACAGTTTGCGATCTATTTCATCGATTATATGAGTCATATAGGGGATGATATCCCAATATAGGGCAAATTTCTAGAAAATTTGGGATATATGACCAACTTTCCTGTGCGACCTTTGGTTAGATGAGCCTAAGGAGAGCCGACATGCCTGATACAACCAACACGCAGCCACGTTCCAGCTTTTGGCGCGGGTTCATTGATCATCCAGCCAGTGTCAATGAAACCTATTTTCAGCATCTGCGCTTTGCTGCTGGTTTTGCGCTCACGTTGTTTGCTGCAGGCCTTGCTGCGCTCATTCATGCGATTATCCCACCGTTGTTTGAAACAACGGCCAGTCGCTTGATCTGCAAATTGCATACGCACATCCAAGCGCGCCATTGAGGCGGCCAAAGCCTAGCGCAGACAGGCATGCTGTTGCATAACGGGCTGCATGAACGCACCCAAAAACGCATCTCCTATCCACCCGGTTGATGATGAGGCTAGAAGCCTTGTCCATACGCTGTTGGTCAAAGCGCCATTTGCGGCGCTGTCGCACTTGGAGCCAGACACTGGCCATCCATTGGTCACGCGCACTGGCTTTGGGTTGGATGACCATGGCATGCCGCTTTTGTTGATATCGGAGCTTTCGGCGCACTTTACAGCGCTTGCCAGTGATCGGCGTTGCTCGCTGCTTATTGGTGAGCCTGGCCAAGTTAACAAGCCTGGCGGTGACCCGCTTACCCATCCACGGCTCACGCTTATCGGCGAGGCGGCACTGGTGGGCAATAATGATCGTGAGGCCGTGCGCACCGCCTATCTAGCGCGCAACCCCAAAGCCAAGCTCTATGTGGATTTCGGTGATTTTCACTTCTGGCGGATCACACCACAGCGCGCTTTTTTGAACGGTGGCTTTGGCAAGGCCTACGTTTTGCAGGCCTCTGACCTGCTATAAAAAAAGCGGCTCGAAAGCCGCCCTTTTGTCTTTTGAAATGTCGGGTGCTTTTACAGCACCACAACGCGAGCACCGATGCGCACGCGCTCGTAAAGATCGCTCACATCTTCATTGCGCATGCGGATGCAGCCCGATGACATGCTTTGGCCAATCGTCCAAGGCTGGTTGGTGCCGTGAATACGATACAGCGTGTCGCGGCCACCCTGGTAAAGATAGAGCGCGCGCGCACCCAGTGGGTTTTCAATACCGCCAGGCATGCCGTGACGCCATTCTTCCAGGTGCGGTTCACGCTCGATCATGGATGCAGGCGGCGTCCAGCGTGGCCACTCAGCGCGGCGCTGGACGCTGGCAGTACCAGACCATCCAAAACCTTGGCGGCCAACACCCACACCATAGCGGCGCGCCTGCCCACCGGCTTCCACCAGGTAGAGGAACTTGTTGTGCGGATCGACAATGATCGTGCCCACCGGATGGTGTGTGTCGTAGGAAACGACCTGCGGCAGGAAGATGGGGTTAAGCTGATGGCTTGGCGCAACGCTTGCCTGCTGAACCTGCGCTGGGCCCGGATGCTGGCGCACATGGCCTTGCGTCGGCCTTGTTACAATGCGCCCGCTTAACGATCGTTGGTGGCGTGGCTGCTGGGCTTGCTGCTGGCGCATATGATGCTGCTGGCGGGCATAGCCCGGTTGCAGCTGAAGCAACCAGGGTGAAGCACGCTCCTGGTGCAACATCACATAAGGCGAGCCTGCATGATGGCTCACCGATTGTGCCTTCGCATCACCGGCAGTGATCCCTGCCGCCATTGCCAGCGCGCCGATGCCAAGAAGCACCTTGCTGGCCCAAATACCTGTATCCATTACGCACCGTCCTTCACGCTACTCATCACGACGATTGCAGCCGATAGGCCACAAACCTGGCCCATAGAAAGCCATGCAAGCCCCAGTGAATGGTGAATCAAAGTGGGAAAAGACGCCTCAAACACCCTTGAGGCCAGTAAAGCTTTGTTGATGGTAAATCGCCCGCCAAGAAGCGTGGTAAAGCGAGCGTTAGGCCAGAGGGTTAAGCAAATGTAACCCGATCAACGCACATGGCCGCGCACATCGGCAAGCACGGTGCGCAGCACGCTGTTCACCTGATCGCGGCTCATGCCGGGCTGAACGCGCGGATGGTAAAGCATGTTCAGCACAAAGCGGTCGTGCAGCATAAAGCGGGCATGCTGTGAGCTGTCGTTGAAAACACTTGCGCTGAGCGTGGGGTCATCATTGAGCGGACCAAGGCCTTGCAGCACTTCCTCCACCAGGCAGCGGTTGAACAGAAAGTCGCCCTCATCGGACACGATAACCGCTTGCGCCTGGCTAATGCCGCCATTGCCGGTGAGCACGCGCACCATGCACCGACCACGCACAGCCGCGCGCGAGGAGTTATAAACATCATCCTGAATAACTTGCGCATATTGCTGGCGATCGACAACATAGACGGTGAAATTGGCCTCCAGCGGGTTATCCACCACGCGTAGGTCTAGCCCCCGCACAGCTTGGTTGACCGATCGCACAAAGCGGGTCACCGCGCGCCGCCGATCAATCCTGGCGCGATGGTCGATATAAAGGCGCACAGGCTCTGAGAATTTTTTAACAACGCTCGCGCCGCGCCCACCACTGTCATATTCCAGGCCGAACACGGTGCGGTGAAAACCATCAAACAGTGCATCATCAGAAAAGTTCGACTGAGCAAGCGCTGGTGCAGGCAGGACAACTGACACAAAAAAAGACGCAAGCATAAGCACGGTGGCCAGAACCGCCCCCTGCAACCGTGTGCCCAGCTTAAGCTGCCACAAAACTTTAAAATTGCGGATCATCGCACCGCGCCCCCTTGCACCTTGGTGCATACATGCCGCGTGAAAACCGCGCCTGCAAGCGTATCGATCAGAAAGTATGTGCGGCCAAAACATCTTTTTAACCATCACGCCCCTAGGGTGAAGACGATATCTGTATTGCGTAAGAGGTTAAGTGGATGCCACAGGCACAGCGTAAAGCATTTCGAATTGAGGCATCGCTCAAGGGCCAAAACATCGGAACCATAGAAAGTCCAGGCGTTCTTCTTGCTTCGGATATGGATGGTGCCAGTAGCGCAAAAATCCTTGAGGCCATTGCAGAACTCAAAACCTTAATTGAGCCTGCAGAGGTTCTGGACCAGGCAAAAATTGATACCTTTCACAAGGAAATGGCCGAGGTTAAGCGGTTGGAAGCGGAGATGTCTGCCATTCGTGCGGCCATTCAGCAAACCAAAACCGAGATCGCGACGCTGCATCATTCAGGCTTCCAAGGCGATGAATTGGGCAAAGTGACTGATGAGTTGGATGCCGTGGTGGATGGCACCGAGCAAGCAACTGAAGTGATCCTAACAGCCGCTGAAACGATTGAAGATCGTGTGGGCAATCTGTCGGCCAAGCTTGATGGCGATGATCAGGGCATGGCCAATGATGCTGCCGAAGCCGTTATGCATATTTTTGAGGCCTGCAATTTCCAAGACATTACCGGTCAGCGGATCACCAAAGTGGTCAAGACCATGCGGTTTATCGAAGATCGTATCGACTCCATGATGGATATTTGGGGTGGCATGGAAAGCTTCGAGGATGTTCAAACGTTGGATGTTGGTCCCAAGGGCGATGCGGCACTTCTTAATGGCCCGGCCATGGTGGATGATGCCAATGTTGCTAGCCAGGATGATATCGACGCCTTGTTTGGCTAAGTCATACGCCTTGCCCACAAGCTCAAAGCCTCGGACATTGTCCGGGGTTTTTTACATTGTGCCGACTGTTCACATACGCTGAACAATGCGTC
>JBGCDM010000112.1:0-9144 GCA_045105395.1 Devosiaceae bacterium
CACAAACCCGTGCCATCTCCTTTGATGGCCTGGGCGAGGCCACAGGATTTGAGGGCAATGAGGTTGGCGTGGCGCAGGCGCTGGGCAATGGGTTGCAGGTCCAAACGCAAGGCAGTTGGCAGGCCGGTGCACCGGTGCTGATCGATCAGCTTGCCGTGCTGGGTGATGCGCTATCGGCGGTGCTTGCCGGGCAAATCGATGCGGGCGTGTTTGACGGTGATATCGCGTTAGACGTGCGCTCGCTGGCCCCCTTTGCCGCATTGGCTGATCGCCCGTTGGCCGGTGCGCTGGCGCTGGATGCGAGCGGCACTTTTGACCTTGCCTCAGGCGGGTTTGATTTGGCGCTGGATGGTCTGGCCCAATCGGTTCAGCTTGGCAGTGAACCGGTGGATGCGCTGCTTGCCGGTGATGTGACGCTAAGCGGTGGCATCGCCCGCAGCGAAGCGGGTCTTGAAGCGGACGGCTTGCGCCTTGATGGTCGCCATATCGCGGGCACGGTGGACGGCCTTTGGGCATCGCAGGGCACAGATCTTTCTCTGGACGCTCAACTGGCCGACTTGGCTGTTCTTACTGATCGGGCAAGTGGCGCTGCCGATCTGTCCGCCAGGGCCACCGGCGAAGAGGGGCCGATCAATCTCACCGCGCAGCTTGGCGTGCCGCAGGGCCGCCTGGTGGACCAGACACTGCGTGATGCAGCGCTGGATTTTGATGGCATGCTGGATGGTGATCTGTTGGCGGGCGCTCTCACATTGGATGGTCTGCTCGGCAGCGCACCCATCACAGCGTCGATGCACGTGCGCGCTGACAGCGAAGTGCGCGTGCTGTCCGACATTGCCTTTGCAACGCGCGGTGCAGCCCTTGCAGGTGATGTGCGTCAGCAGGCTGAAAGCGGCCTTTTGGATGGAGCGCTGCGGCTAGAGGCGCAGGATATTCGCACGCTTGCTTTGCTTGCCTTGGTTGATGCCAGCGGCGCAGTGAACGCGGATGTTCAACTGAGCAACACCGCCAGCAAACAAAATATTGCGGCCACAGGCACGGCCAATAGCCTGGCCATCGAGGATTTGCAGATTGGCACTGCGCGCTTTGATGTCGACGTCGCCGAAGCATTTGGCGTCCCGCGCATCACGGGCACGCTGAACGGCCAAAGCTTGCAGGCAGGCGATATCACGATCACGCGTTTGGATGCATCCAGCGCCCAATCTGGCAGTTTCTCGGTGACAGCCGATGGTATCAATGCCCCTGCTTTAAGGTCCGCAGGGCTTGGCCCAGCACGGTTGCGTGCTGATGGGGCCTATGGTGCCGACACCATCAATCTTTCCTCCGCCACTCTCACAACGGGTGGTGTCGAAGCCACCGCCAGTGGGCGCATCCCTTTGTCAGGTGGCAGCATGGATGTATCCGTGCGCGGCAATGCGCCCCTCTCACTGGCCGAACCATTCCTGGCTGATCGCGGCACGCAGCTTTCCGGCACTGCGGCGCTCAATGCGCGGATCACTGGCGCGCTATCTGATCCTTCGGTGTCTGGCACCTTGGATGTGAGTAGCGGCCAAGTTGTCGATCCAGGCAGCAATCTTCGGCTTACCGGCATCACAGCATCGGCCCGCCTAACCGGCGATGCAGCGGTTATCGAGCAGGCTTCAGCTCAGGTTTCTGGTGGTGGAACGGTCAACCTTTCTGGGCGTGTTGGCCTGGATGGTGATCTGCCCGCTGACCTGCGCATTGGTCTGCGGCAAGTGCGCTATACCGATGGCACGCTGGTTGTCACAACCGCTGATGGTGACCTCACCCTAACAGGGCCTTTGGCGCGCGGAGCCCTGCTGGGCGGTACGGTGCGTTTGCTGGAAACCAACATCCAAATCCCTGATAGCTTTGGTGATGCAGGCGGCTTTATCGAGCTGGATCATATCGCGCCATCAGAGCGCATCCGCACCACGTTTGAGCGGGCACAGGGTTCATCAGGTGGCGGCGGAGGTAGCGCAGGTCCGGCATTGCGTTTGGATGTGCAGGTCAGTGCACCGAGCCAAATCTATGTGCGCGGGCGCGGCGTCAATGCCGAGCTTGGTGGCGCGGTGCGCCTTACCGGTTCGCTCAACAGCATCACACCTATTGGCGCGTTTAACTTGATCCGTGGCCGCATCGACATTCTGGGCCAGCGTATCGCGCTGAGCGAAGGGTCGATTACGCTGGTGGGTGATTTGGATCCGTTCCTCAACATCGTTGCGCAAACCGATGGCGATGCGATTGTGGTGGTGATCGCCGTACGTGGCCGCGTCTCTGACCCGACAGTCACATTGTCTTCCCAGCCAGAATTGCCGCAGGATGAAGTGTTGGCGCGCCTCATTTTCGACCGCAGCTTAAATGAGCTTTCACCGCTACAAATTGCCCAACTTGCTTTAGCCGCGGCAGAACTGGCGGGCCAATCCAATGGTTCAGCACTGGGCAGCCTGCGCGATGGGCTGGGCCTATCAGACCTTGATGTGGTGACCGATGATGCGGGCAACCCGGCGGTGCGCGCCGGGCAATATGTGCAGGAAAATGTATATGTGGGCGTGGAGGCGAGCACCGATGGCTCGGCGCGCACCACCATCAACCTCGATATCACCGAAGATATCACCGCCCGTGGGGCCGTGGGCAGTGATGGAGAATCCTCGCTCGGCATCTTCTTTGAGCGGGACTACTAGGCGGAAATCTCCGCCAATCTCACTTGCGTAGGCGCTTCAGCATAAATGGCCAACCTGTGCAGGCGCATGGGTTGGTGAAATGTGTTCTCAATGCTGCTGACATGCAGTCGCGTTGGCGCACTGTAGCCGGCATTTGTATCTGGTGTTGCCGCCACGCCACCCAGCATTCCACCCACAAAATTGGGGCCATGAGCCGTGGTCAGTGAGAAGGCGCCAGGGGAAACGCCGCCCAGTGGTTTCATGCCTTGGTTGGCCCAGGCATTATGCTGCTCAACCCGAAAATCCTGCTCTGGCGTGTAAATGTAAGTCGCGAGCTTGTTGGCATTGTTGCCACCATCGGCCTGATACACTCGGGCATATTCTTGGGTGGGATAGGTGGAAAGCAGCTCACCATCCAGCCGCAGCATAAAGCCTGATGCCAGCGATAGATCGGTAAGGTCGAGCAAGCACACATCGCCAGCCTGCGAGACAGTGCCGCTGCTGCCCATGATCCAGCCAGTTTCACCTTGACTCACCTGCGCGCCGATAACCTGCACGCTTTGCCCGCTGACGGCGCTATCGGGCCCCACGGCAAGCTGCGCTGTTCCGGCTGCGTTGGGCGTCCAGGTGCCCCAAAGCTCCACCGATCCATCGCCATAGGTTTGGCTGCCGCTGATGGTAACGGTGCCTGCCGCATTGGCCGAAACTGCCATCGCGCCAACCGGCCCACTGATGGTGCTGATGGTGCTTGCGGATGTGTTTTCCAGATGGATTGCGCAGCGGCCAGAGGTTCCAGTCTTCACCCGCGCGCGCCAGGCAAGCAATGTGCCTGATGTGATCGAGAAACTGCCCGATGATCGCCGGTCGATGAGGCTGCCTTGGGAGGAAACCTCGCGCGGGGCAAACAGTCCATCAGTGGGCAGAGTAGTGGTGGTCGATCCAGTGTTGGTACCATGCTCCGGAAATGCGCCATGCAGTCGGTTGGCAAGCTCGCCAAGGTCTAGCCCCGCATCAGTTCGCCGGGCTGTGTTGGCAGCAAAGGCGCTAACCACACCCGCCTTATCGGCAGACCAGCCAGAATTTGCGCGGGTGACTGTGATGAGGCTTGCCGGGTCAACCTCCAGTCCACCCTTCATCGCTTGGCCGGTACGAAAAGCAATCGCCAGCGCGGCGCCAGGCGCAAAGAACCGCGCCGCCGGTGCTCGCGCTTGCAGGCGAAGGCCTAGACCAAGCATCTAAGAAAGCCCCACCAGATTGGTGGCGGTCGTTCCGGTGGCAGGCACCTGCACCACGCGCAGTGGCAACACCGCGCCTTCAGGCACCCCAACCAGTGTAACGGATGCGCCCGATTTCATCATCACGGTCACATCACCAGCACCGCCAACATAAATCGCGCGAGTGACGGTGGCGAGGTCAACACCATCGGTGGGTGTGATGGCAAAACCATCGCTGGCGGGAGATTCAAGGCCGGACATATGGCGGGAAAACGGGTCACTCATGGCAAGGTCCTTTCGCGGGAAACGAGATGGACCAACCCTAGGCAGGCTTTGGATACGCGGGGATAAAGCGCTGCGTTACGCCCTAAAGCGAGACAGGCGTAAGTGCGGCCAGCGTATCCTCATCCAGTGGGCGGTCTGTGCCCACGGTTTTGCGCGCCACCACAAAATCATGCGGTGCATTCACCGCCTCAACGGCCACCGGCTGCTCACCTCTCATATGATAGACCGCGAACGATCCGGTGGCAGGGTCACCCTTGATGAAGGTATTGCAGCCAGGCTCAGGCACGCCCACAACTTGCAGCTTGGCATCATACTGATCGGACCAGAACCATGGCACGGCGCTGTGCTGATCATCCTGCCCCAGAATGGCGCTCGCCACCACTTTGCCCTGGTCTATGGCGCTCTGCACGCTTTCAAAGCGCACTTTCTCGCCAAAGCCAGCATGCACATGGCGCGCGCAATCTCCGGCCGCAAAAATAAACGCATCGCTGGTGCGCCCCTGCGCATCGGTCAAGATACCATCGTCCGCCTCAATCCCGGCCTCCATCGCCAGTTCGGCATTGGGGATCACGCCAATGCCTGCCAGTACGATATCAAAGGGCAGCTCAGCACCAGAGCGGCAGACCAGCGCGCGGAAATCTGGATCTGTTCCAACTCCAGCCAGCTCATCAGCCAGCTGAAACCGCACGCCATGGTTCACGTGCAAGTTCTGAAAATGCGCTGCAATGGTGGGGGATGCTGTGCGCGCCATCAGTCGCGCCTCACGATCCACTACGGCCACTTCGCAGCCCAGTTGGCGTGCGCTGGCAGCCACTTCCAGGCCAATGTAACCCGCACCAACAATGGCCACATGCACACCGGGCGTAAGGCGCGGTTGCAGGTCATGTGCATCATCCAGCGTGCGCAGCGTGAACGCGTTTTCCTGTGGTACGCCTAAGCTATCGGGTAGCATGCGCGCCCGCGCGCCAGTGGCCAGCACCAGGTGCCCGTAGCCAAGCTGCGTTCCATCATCCAACGTGATCGTTTTGCTCGCACGATCAATCGACGTCACATGCGCGCTGCGCCGCTCTTCAATGTTTTGCGCGGCGTAAAATGCATCCGGGCGATACCAAAGGCTAGCCTCATCCAGCCCTTCCTTCAGCGCCGCCTTGGAAAGGGGCGGGCGGTGATAGGGCGGATAGGGCTCATCGCCGACAAGCACGATGGAGCCGGTAAACTTCTTTTGTCGCAAGCTAGCAGCAACCTGAAAGCCCGCCTGTCCAGCACCAACAACAACAATATCGGCGTGGGTAGGGTCGGCCATAGATGCGCTCTCACAGGGGCAGGCAGGGGAAGCCAGGGGCAGCTGGCAAAACGCCAGCCAGAGATGGCAGTTAGGACACGTAGCCCACCCTAGCAAGTGGCTCGGACGATTGGCTTGCCCAAATTTGTTGCCAGCAGGCCGTTCCCTGCCTAGGGTGGAGGCAAGTGATACAGGGGAGCGCGCAGCGCTTGGCCCTGAAGAAAGCAAGCAAGCGGGACTGTGGGCAACCAAACATCTCCACTTTACCCGCGTGATAGGTGCAAATGTGGACGAAAGTGGAGCCCAGTGCGGTCCGCCCAAAGGGCAACCGCGCGTCGATTCAAAAACCAGTGAAGGCCAGCGGCCCAACACCGGCAGCACACGGCATATGTCCAGTCGTGCGACCTCTGAACGCCTAGTTTCTGATCGCCCGGCTTATGCCGCGCTTGATCTTGGCACCAACAATTGCCGCTTGCTTATGGCAGAGCCCACGCGGTCTGGCTTCCGCGTTGTTGATAGCTTTTCTCGCATTGTGCGCCTTGGCGCTGGGCTCACCCACCATGGACGGCTGAGCAACGAGGCGATGGATAAGGCCGTTGAGGGCCTCAAAGTATGCCGCGCTAAGATGGAGCACCGCAATGTTGTGCGCCGCCGTCTTATCGCCACCGAGGCTTGCCGCCAGGCCGATAATGGCGAAGACTTCATTGCCCGCGTTGCTGAGGAAACCGGCCTAACGCTTGAAATCGCGGACCGGCGCACAGAAGCGCGCCTGGCCGTTTCTGGCTGCGCTACCCTGGTGGAACGCGAGGCTGATGGCGTTATCCTGTTTGATATTGGTGGCGGCTCCACCGAACTGGCATTCCTTGATTTCCGTGCTGGCAAGCCGCGCTTTCATGCCCATATGCATCGCTTTATCCGTGCCTGGACATCGCTGCCCGTAGGCGTCGTCACGCTGGCCGAAAGCTTTGGCGGGGTGTATGTTGATCGCCCAATTTTTGAGCTTATGGTCGCCGAAGTGCGCCAAATGATTACCCATTTTGCAGCTCGTGAGATGATGTCGCAATGCGTGCAGGGCGGTAATGTGCACCTGCTGGGCACCTCTGGCACCGTCACCACGCTGGCGGGCGTACATTTGGGCCTGGAGCGTTATGATCGCCACCGCGTGGACGGCACCTGGATGGGCGCAGATGACGTGACCTCCATGACCGACCGCTTGATTGATATGACGTTTGAAGAGCGGGTGGCCAACCCGTGCATTGGGGCAGACCGGGCCGACCTCGTGCTGGCCGGCTGCGCAATATTTGAAGCGATCCGCCGTGAATGGCCTTGCGGTCGTTTGCGCGTGGCTGACCGTGGCCTGCGCGAAGGCATGCTGGTGGAACTGATGGCGCAAGATGGTGTGTGGCGACGTGATCGTCAAAACGGCCCACGTGGCAAAAATGGGCGCAATCGCTATCGCGGGCGCCGTCCACAGCCAGCCCAACCCGCCTCACAGAGCTAGATATGGTCAAATCCACCAATCCGCGCGGTGATCTTCATGTGAAGGTCAAAACCGCCAAAAAACGCACCAACGCCTCGGCCCGATGGCTAGAACGCCAGCTGAACGACCCCTATGTGGCAGAGGCTAAGCGGCAGGGCTTTCGTTCGCGTGCCGCGTTCAAACTGATTGAGATCGACGATAAACATAAGCTCTTAAAGCGCGGCACAACGGTGATTGACCTTGGTGCGGCGCCCGGAGGCTGGGCTCAAGTGGCAGCCCAACGTGTTGGCAGTATGGAAGAAGACCCCATTATTGTGGGCATCGACAAGCTGGCGATGGACCCAATCCCTGGCGTAATTTTACTGGAAGATGATTTCACCGATGATGATGCGCCAGCCAAAGTGATGGCGGCAACCAAGGGCCGCCCGGTGAACGTGGTGCTGTCGGATATGGCGGCTGAAACCACCGGCCACCGCAAAACCGACCATTTGCGCACCACCTACCTGTTTGAGTTGGCCGCGGACTTTGCTTACCGCAACTTGGCACCCGGCGGGGCGTTTCTTTCCAAGGTGTTTCGTGGCGGCACAGAGGGCGATGCCCTGCGCGACTTAAAGGCAGCATTTACATCCGTTCAGCATGTGAAACCACCGGCCAGCCGCAAGGAAAGCCCGGAGCTGTATGTGCTGGCGAAGGGGTTTAAGCAAAGCCCGTATTAGCAATACCAAAGAGCCCGCCTTGACCATGATTAACGGCGTGTTAAGGGTCATCACCGGCGCGCGACTCGATGGTTTTCCGCTGGTTTTGCTGCAATAAACCAGATGGAAAACGCATGGCGCACCTCGTTGAGCCGCTGCACGGCGGCACTGCTTTAACTTTTGATGATGTGTTGCTGCTGCCCGGCCACAGCGAAGTTATGCCTGGCGAGGTGAATGTGACCACGCGGCTTACGCGCTCGCTTTCGCTCAACATTCCCATCATTTCCTCCGCTATGGATACGGTAACCGAAGGCAGGCTGGCCATCGCCATGGCGCAGGCTGGCGGCATCGGCACCATCCACCGTAACTTGGACCCTGAAACGCAGGCCGAGCAGGTGCGGCAGGTGAAAAAATTTGAGTCTGGCATGGTGGTGAACCCCATCACCATCGGGCCCGATGCCACACTGGCCGATGCGTTGGCGCTGATGAAGCATCACCGTATTTCAGGTATTCCGGTTACCGAAGGGGGTGGCTTGGGCGAACCTGGCGGTGGACGCCTGGTCGGCATTCTCACCAACCGTGATGTACGTTTCGCCTCGGATCCAGCACAAAAAGTCTATGAACTGATGACCCGCGATAACCTCGTCACGGTGCGCGAAAGCGTGAACCAGGATGAAGCCAAGCGCCTGCTGCATCATCACCGCATTGAGAAGCTGCTTGTGGTGGACAATGCCGATCATTGCGTTGGTCTCATTACCGTTAAGGACATGGAAAAAAGCACGCTGCACCCCAATGCGGCCAAGGACGAGCAGGGTCGCCTGCGCGTGGCCGCCGCCACCACCGTTGGCGAGGATGGGGCCGAGCGTACCCAACGCTTGCTGGATGCTGGCGTGGATGTGATTGTGGTGGACACCGCCCATGGCCATTCGCAGCGGGTGCTCAATGCTGTGGCAGAGGTAAAAAAGCAAACCAATCAGGTGCAGATCATCGCTGGCAACGTTGCCACCCGCGACGGCGTGAAGGCACTGATTGATGCTGGTGCTGACGCGGTAAAAGTGGGCATTGGGCCAGGCTCAATCTGCACAACGCGCGTGGTGGCGGGCGTTGGCATGCCGCAGCTTTCCGCCGTGATGGAAGCCGCTGACGAGGCAAACAAACAGGACGTGCCGGTCATTGCTGATGGTGGGGTCAAATCCTCTGGCGATATTGCCAAAGCGCTTGCTGCAGGGGCCTCGGCGGTCATGGTTGGCTCACTGCTGGCAGGCACTGAGGAGAGCCCGGGCGAGGTGTATTTGCACAAGGGCCGCTCCTATAAAGCCTATCGTGGCATGGGCTCGGTGGGGGCCATGGCGCGTGGCTCGGCGGATAGGTATTTTCAGGCTGAAGTGACCAATGAATTAAAGCTTGTTCCTGAAGGCATTGAGGGCCAGGTCGCCTATAAAGGCTCAGTGGATGGTGTGCTGCACCAGCTAACCGGCGGTGTGCGTGCCGCGATGGGTTATGTTGGTGGAGCGAACCTTGAGGCCTT
>JBGCDM010000113.1:0-16391 GCA_045105395.1 Devosiaceae bacterium
TCTGGGCGTACCGCCCAACCGCCCGGACCGGCAGGTTCATCGCGCAGCGATAACCGAGAGGACAAGCATCATACTGCTCTGGGCGTACCGCCCAACCGCCCGGACCGGCAGGTTCATCGCGCAGCGATAACCGAGAGGACAAGCATCATACTGCTCTGGGCGTACCGCCCAACCGCCCGGCCGGCAGGTTCATCGCGCAGCGATAGCCGAGAGAACAAGCATCATACTGCTGTGGGCGTACCGCCCAACCGCCCGGACCGACAGGTTCATCGCGCAGCGATAACAAAGAGGACAAGCATTATGCCCAACCTCCATGCCGTCACCCCTGCCCGCAAGTCGGCCACACCACGCCCAAACTTTCCGCACGCCTAAGCATTGCGCGTATGCATCAAAATAGCCTTATATGTCGGCTGGTTAGACACTGCTGCTGAGGCTTTATGGCGACCCGTAATTCCATCCGTTTTCTGCTCAATGATACTGTGATTGAGCGTGATGATATCCGCGCGACAACCACGCTGCTCGATTTTCTTAGGTTAGAACGCAGCCTGACCGGCACAAAAGAAGGCTGCAACGAGGGTGACTGCGGTGCGTGCACGGTGCTGGTTGGACGGCTTGGGCCGCAAGGCCTGGAATATAACAGCCTCAATGCCTGCATCCGCTTTTTGGGTTCGCTGGATGGCTGCCACATCGTGAGCGTGGAAGCACTGGCCAGCGATGGCGCGCTGCACCCGGTTCAGCAAGCGATGGTGGACTATCACGGCTCGCAGTGCGGCTTCTGCACTCCTGGCATCGTGATGAGCCTTTATGCGCTGTGGATGGCGAACCCCGACCCCAGTGAGAAACAAATCGAGACCGCGCTGCAGGGCAACCTGTGCCGTTGCACCGGCTATGAACCGATCATCAAGGCCGCCAAGGCGATTTCCACCTATGGATCGGTGGCCGATGATGTGCTGGCCCGCGAACGCACGCGCATAACCGAGCAACTGACCGCTTGGCAGGATGAAAGCCTAGTGGATGTGAGCGCCACCAGCGAGGCTGGAACCGAGCGTTTCTTCATCCCGCAAACACCGGAACAACTTGCCGATGTTTTGGCCGAGCACGAAGGTGCAACCCTTGTGGCAGGCGCAACCGATGTGGGCCTTTGGGTGAACAAGGATCACCGGCCCATTTCACCGGCCATCTTCATCGGCAACATGAACGCGCTGCAAAACGTAGAGGAGAGCGAGGGCGCGGTGACCATTGGCGCAGGCGTCAGCTATTCAGCCTTCGTGCCAATGCTCCAAGAGCATTTCCCGCATATGGATGAGCTGTGGTGGCGCATTGGCGGCGAACAAGTGCGCAATATGGGCACGCTGGGTGGCAACATCGCCAACGGCTCACCCATCGGCGACACCCCGCCAGGTTTCATTGCGCTGGGTGCGAGCGTTAATCTGCGCTCCAAATCTGGCACCCGCACGCTGCCGCTGGAGGATTTTTTCATCACCTACGGCAAGCAAGACAGGCGGGCCGATGAGTTTGTTGAAAGCCTGACGATCTCCAAGCCAGAGCCTGGTTCACTCAACGCCGTTTACAAGCTTTCCAAGCGCCGCGATGAGGACATTTCAGCCGTTTGCGGGGCCTTCTCGCTGCACGTAACCAGCGGCACGGTATCTTCAGTACGCATTGCCTTTGGCGGAATGGCAGGCACACCAAAGCGCGCCACACATGTGGAAGAGGCGTTGGTTGGCAAGCCATGGAATGAGGCGACAATTAATGCGGCAAAACTTGAATTTACCCATGATTATCAGCCCCTTAGTGATTGGCGCGCAACAGCTGATTATCGCTTGAAAGCAGCAGAAAATCTGCTCACGCGCTTCTATTTGGAGCATACAAATAGTGAGCAACCGGTACGCCTAACCCGCGAGGTGGCAGCATGAACGAGCACGCTGGCAACTTAAAACCCATTTCCGGCAAAGAAATTAAGGGCGGCGTGTACACGCCCACTAAGCATGATTCCGGCCACAAGCACGTCACCGGGCAGGCCATCTACACCGACGACATTCCAACCCCTGCCAACAGTCTGCACGCCTATTTAGGGCTTTCCACCTGCGCCCATGGCACCATTGAAAGCATGGACCTATCCGCGGTGCGTTCCAGCCCCGGCGTGGTGGGCGTGCTCACCTATACCGACATGCCCGCCAGCAACGATATCTCACCCACCCACCTGCACGATGAACCTGTGCTGGCCGATGGCGAGGTGCACTTTTACGGCCAGGCAATGTTTGCGGTGATCGCAACCACCCGCGAGTTTGCCCGCCAAGCCGCCCAGAAGGCCAAAGTAGAGTATGGCAAACGACCCTTTGCCCGCACGGTGGAAGAGGCCCGCGCGGCAAACTATCCCAATGTGACAAAACCGCTGACGCTGAAGCGCGGCGATGCGCCGACCGCTCTGGAAAACGCCACCAACCGGTTCCAGGGTCGCTATGAGATTGGCGGCCAGGATCACATGTATCTGGAAGGGCACATCGCGCTCGCCATTCCCGGCGAAGACGATGATATGACCGTTTATTCCTCAACCCAGCACCCATCAGAAGTGCAGCATATGGTGGGCCATGTTTTGGGCGTGCCATCGGCAGCGGTGACCATCAAAGTACGCCGCATGGGCGGTGGGTTTGGCGGCAAGGAAACGCAGAGCAACCAGTTTGCGGCCGTGGCGGCTGTCGCTGCGCGTAAATTTGCGGTGGCAGTGAAAATCCGCCCCGACCGCGATGATGATATGATCACCACCGGCAAACGGCACGACTTCGTGGTGGACTATGACGTCGGCTATGATGATGAGGGCCGCATCGAGGCGGTCTCTGGCACATTTGCTGCGCGCTGCGGCTTTTCCGCGGATCTATCGGGCCCAGTAACCGACCGGGCGCTGTTTCACGCTGATAATTGCTACTACTACCCGCACGTTTTGCTGCAATCAGAGCCGCTCAAAACCAACACCGTCTCCAATACCGCCTTTCGTGGCTTTGGTGGCCCGCAAGGGCTGATCGTCGCCGAGCGGATTATAGAAGAGATCGCCTACAAGTTGGGCAAGGACCCGCTGGAAATCCGGCGCATCAATTTCTACGACCGCGAGGGTGAGGAGAACGCCAGAACCACCACCCCCTATCATCAAACCGTCACCGACAACATCATCCACCAACTGGTCGATGAGTTGGAGGAAACCAGCGATTACCGGGCCCGGCGCAAGGCTATTCTGGCGTTCAATGCCACAAGCCCGATCATCAAAAAGGGCATCGCGCTGACGCCAGTGAAATTCGGCATTTCCTTCACCGCCACCTGGTACAACCAAGCCGGCGCGCTGGTGCATGTCTACCGTGATGGCTCGGTGCATCTTAATCATGGCGGCACGGAGATGGGGCAAGGCCTCAACACCAAGGTTGCCCAAGTGGTGGCGGACACTTTCCAGATTGATATCGATCAGGTGAAAATCACCGCCACAACCACTGATAAAGTGCCCAACACATCGGCCACAGCAGCCTCATCCGGCTCAGATCTTAATGGCATGGCGGCGGACGATGCAGCCAACCAGATCAAGGACCGGCTGATCGCGTTTGCCTGCGAGCAATACCAAGCAGAGGCCAGTGAGGTGGTGTTTGAAGCTGGCCATATATGCATCCGCGACCAGCGCATCCCGTTCCAAGAACTGGTCGATAAAGCCTATATGAGCCGCATTCATTTGTCGGCAGCGGGCTTTTATAAAACGCCAGGCATCCACTGGGACCGGGAAACCGGCAAAGGCAATCCGTTCTTCTATTTTGCCTATGGCGCGGCTGTCTCAGAGGTTTCCATCGATACGCTGACCGGCGAATATCATGTGAAACGCGCCGACATTTTGCACGATGTTGGCAAATCGCTGAACCCAGCCATTGATATTGGCCAGGTGGAAGGCGCGTTCGTGCAAGGCATGGGCTGGCTCACCACCGAGGAGTTGTGGTGGGATGATAAGGGCCGCTTGCGCACGCATGCGCCCTCAACCTATAAAATTCCGCTCGCCTCCGACCGGCCAGCAGCGTTCAACACCAAGCTGGCACAATGGGCAACCAACAAACAGCGCACCATCCGTCGCTCTAAAGCGGTGGGCGAGCCGCCCTTCATGCTGGCGGTCAGCGTGGTCGAAGCGCTTTCCATGGCGGTGGCAAGTGTTGGCAACTATGCCCAGTGCCCGCGCCTTGACACCCCCTGCACGCCAGAGCGTATCCTGATGGCCGTAGAGGGGCTAAAAAGCAGCACATAAAGGCAAGTTCAATTCCAATCCCTGCTGAAGGTGCATCTATGCTGGATACCAAGGACCCAGGTGAGATTGAGCGGTTTGGCGCGCAGGGTTCCTGTATCCTCATCACCGTTGCTAAGGCCAAAGGGTCAACGCCGCGCATCGCAGGCACCAAAATGCTTGCATCGTTGGACGGTGTATTGGGCACCATTGGTGGCGGACAGCTGGAATATATGGCCATGGATGCCGCGCGCGACATGCTGCGGGCCAATCAGGCTGAGCGCACGCTTTCTATCCCCTTGGGGCCAGAGATAGGCCAGTGCTGCGGCGGGCACCTTACCCTCCTTTTGTCCAAGGTTTTGCCAAGCCAGAGGGCGGCCCTAGCGTCAAGCGTAACAAGCCAAATGCACCAACAACCTTCCGTTTACATCTTCGGTGCAGGCCATGTGGGCAGGGCTTTGGCCACCGCCATGCTGCCACTGCCGGTAAACAGCTTGCTGATCGATAGCCGCAGGGAAGAACTTGCGTTGGCCGATCCAGCCATTGATCAGGATTTAACAGCCTTGCCCGAAACCCACATTCGCCACGCCAAGCCAGGCAGCGCTTTTGTTATGTTGACCCATGACCATGCACTGGATTTCATTTTAACGCGTGAGGCGCTGGAGCAACAGGATGCAGCCTATATCGGCATGATTGGCTCCAAGAGCAAACGCGCCACATTCGCGAGTTGGCTAGAGGACGAAATGGGCAATCGCGATGCATTGGCCCGCCTCACCATGCCCATTGGCGCATCCACGCTGAAGGATAAACGCCCCGCCGTAATTGCGGCCATGGCAGCATCAGAAATTATGCAAGCCGTTGGAACCTACGCACACGCGCGGGTGCCCGCATGAGCACGCAGATACCCCAACAAACCCTGATCCGTGGCCGCACACTCACCTTTCATCGCCGACCCGTTGATGGCGATGACAACGAAGCTTACGCCTATGAACCTGATGGCGCGCTGTACCTTGAGCACGGCAAAATTGCCTCGCGCGGAACCTTTGATGCGCTGAAATCGGCACATCCCGACGCAGCCATCATCGACCACTCTGGCAAGCTCATCCTGCCTGGATTTATTGATCCGCACATTCACTATGCGCAGATGCAAGTGGTGGGGTCTTACGCTGGCAGCCTGCTGGAATGGCTACACAATTACACCTTTTTGGAAGAGCAACGCTTTGCTGACCGCGACCATGCTGATCGCATAGCCGATCTTTTCATGGATGAGATGGTGCGCCACGGCACCACCACGGCACTGGCCTATTGCTCAGTGCACGCAGCCAGCGCTGATGCCTTTTTCCAGGCTGCGGCCAAGCGCAATATGGCCATGGCGGGAGGCAAGGTGATGATGGATCGCGAAGCCCCAGATGCGCTCACCGATACCGCGCAATCCAGCTATGATGATACAAAAGCCCTGATTGAACGCTGGCATGGCAAAGCAAGAGCCACGTACGCCATCACCCCGCGTTTTGCGATCACGTCCACACCGGAACAATTGGAAGCGGCAGGCACACTGGCGCGCGAGCACCCCTCTTGCCTCATCCAAACGCACCTGTCGGAAAATGATGGTGAGATTGAACGGGTTCGCCAGCTTTACCCCGAAGACCAAGACTACACTGCGGTGTATGAGCGCTTTGGTCTGCTAACCGACAAAGCCCTTTACGGCCACTGCCTGCACTTGAACGCACGCGAACGCATGGCGATGGCAGAGGCAGGTGCCGTGGCGGTGGCCTGCCCAACATCAAACCTGTTTTTAGGCTCCGGGCTCTTCCCGCGCCACACCTTGGCGCAAGAGGGCGTGCGCATTGCCTACGCCACAGATGTGGGCGGCGGCACCAGCTACAACATGCTGCGCACCATGGATGAAGCCTACAAAGTGGCCCAGCTTCAGGGCGACCGTGTTCATCCGCTGCAAAACTACCACGCCATCACGCGCGGCAACGCCGAAGCGATGGGCATGGTGGAAAGCATCGGCACGCTGGATGTTGGAACCGATGCCGACCTTGTGGTTCTGGATGCCCATGCCACCAGTGCTGCAGCGCTTAAAATGGAGCGGGTGGAAACCTTGGCTGAGGAGCTGTTCCTACTGCAAACCCTGGCCGATAATGCCCACGTGGCAGAAACGTATGTGGCGGGTGTGCCGATGAAGCCGGCGCTTAGCCAAAACCCATGAACAATGGTAACAAAAAATACCTGGTGGCGCGACGCAAAAGCAGCGCCACCAAGCTTCATCCCTAGCCGTGAACAGCAGCCACGCCGCGATCCAAGAAGAATGCTCCAGGAAGATCCCCAACGCGTTCGATCATAGATGCTTGGAGATCATCGGCATTGGACGTATCGGCCAAAGCGGCCTCCCACGCATCCAAATATGTGCGCATATGCGCAAAGCCGGACGCATCGTTCATGGTGGTTTCGGTGCGGTGACCCGGCACAACAGTACCCGCGTCCAAGGCTTCGAGCATGGCCAGGTTCTCACGCCATATTGCAATGCGTTCTGGCGTGGTGTTTTCAGCCGTCCAGAGGTGCGTGTCGTTGTAGATCATGTCAGCAGCGACCAGCGTATCAAGCTGGGGCATGTGTACCGGTGTAATCACATCGGTATCGCCATGCATTGGCCCCAGCACATCAAAGCGCTCGCCTTCCAACATCAAATGATCACCGTTCATCACATCTGGGACCACAGCGCTTGCCGCAATCATGCCTTCAGGCATGCTCTGCGCTGATCCAGCGCGCATAGCCTCCGCTGCGCCCGCTATGGCCGGTTGCACAGACGCGTGCGCAACAGGTTTTGCATCTGGAAAGCGCTCCATAAGTACAACCAAACCCAAATGGTGATCAGGGTGGAAGTGACTAATAAAGATCGTCTCAAGCTCTTTGCCGGTGGCCGACAGCACATCAGCCAAGCGCGTGGCATTAGGCACGGTGAACTGCGCATCGATGAGGAGCATTTTCTCCTCGCCGGCCACAACGACCGAGTCAACCAGCCCACCAAAAGGGTCTGCAGTGAAAACATCGGCACTGGCGGCATGGTGGGCGGCTTGGGCAGTGGCGGCGGTGCCCGCTAGAGCAGCGGCTGCTGCCGTACCGGCGGTAAGTTGCATGAAATTACGACGGTTGAGGATGAACATAGGTGACTTCTCCGAGTGAACTCAATAAGAGACTTAGTTTTCGAATTAGACTTGGTTTTCCAAGTACACCTAGTTATTAATAGGAACCTTCTTGGTTTGAGAAGAAGGCACTTTTTTGTAACCGCTAAAAATTTTAACTCGTGAAAGCCGTTCGCATGCCTATTGAGATCGACGAGACGAACCCCTTCTACGATCCAAACATCTGCCCCGTACGCCATGTGATGGATCAGATTGGAGATAAATGGTCCATCCTGGTGCTGACGGGTTTGAATGCAGAAAGTCGCCGTTTTTCCGAGCTTAAGCGCGCCATTCCAGATGTCTCACAACGTATGCTAACCAAGACATTGCGCGGTTTGGAACGCGATGGATTGATCAATCGTGAGGTGACGCCAACCACCCCGCCGCGTGTGGACTATAGCCTCACAGAGCTTGGGCAGTCGTTGGTTCAGGTGCTGGAACCTGTTGCCGGATGGGCGCTAGCGCAGCGCGAACAGGTGGCTATGTCGCGGGCGCTGTTTGACGAAAAATCCACTAAAGCGTTTTAAGAATGCGCATCGGCTTGGTCGGTAGGCGCTTGATCACGCCTTTGGCCTCTAGGTCTAGCTGCACGCATTTCTGCCACCAGCCCGATGTCTTGCCTTGCGGAAACAGATCCTGCGGCAGGTTCGACTTCAGCGCTGCCAGCGCATCTTTCACCACCATACCGGGCTCTTCGCTTGGCAACACTGCCAACAACGCATCTTTCATGGCGTGATACTTGGCAGCGTCAACATTGGTGACGTGCCCTGGTACATTGACGTTATGAACTTCGATTTTTTCAGTCATCGAAAGCCTCCACATCGATATCGACGTTCAGTGCTTGCGCAACCGCTCCGCCCAGGCTGCGAAACTGGTCTGCGTTCGTGTCACCAAAGGCTTCAGCGCGACTGCTGGATTCATGATCATACTGCACAGGGCTATCAAATTGGCTTTCAGTGAAGTCGTAACAAACGCCGTCGATGCGGTTGTAAAAGTGCCACATGTCGCCAAGTGATGTCTTCAAAATATCGCCGCCAAATAGCTGATGCGCAACCAGCGCTGTCACGCCGCATTGGCCAAGGGCAGGGTTGTCGGCTGCCCATCGACTGCTGGACCGCAAGCTCCAGCATTGCGGCAACGCACGTCGAAAAGCCTGGATGTTTTCCAGCAAGGGTTTAGTTTGCATCACAGATCACCTCATAGGGCACGTCAAACCGGTGCTCTTGCAGATTTGGCGTCTGCCCAATGCGGTCCACCACCGCAAACAAACCATTGCCCGCCAGCGGGGTTAACACGCCATGCCAGACATTGCGGTGATAGTTCACGCCCTCACCAGGGTGGGTCAGAAACGCCACCGGCGCGCCAGGCTTGCCGCCATAATCGAGGGCAACAATCACCAAAAACGGATGCACGTCCATGGGCAGAAAAGCTTGTGACCCGTCCGGGTGCCGCTCCATCATATCCAGCGTGTAGGGCAGCGATCTAAGATCAGCCTTGAACAGGCTGATCCCAGCGCCTCCCTCGGGCCCGAAATCAAGATTTGCACGATCATGATAACGTCCGCATAGTCCGGCATTGATCAGCTTATCGGGCTCACCCTCCACGCTCAGCACATCGCCAAACGGGGCAAAGGCCGCAGCGGTTAAGGGCCGAGCAATGATCCTCACCGCGTGAAACTTCCTGGCCGACCCATCCGTGGCAAACGGTTCATGTCCTTGTAAAGCAGGTAACGGAACCGGCCAGGACCACCGGCGTAACAAGCCTGAGGGCAGAACGCGCGCAGCCACATAAAGTCGCCCGCTTCCACCTCCACCCAGTCTTGGTTGAGCTTATAAACGGCCTTACCCTCAAGCACGTAAAGCCCGTGCTCCATCACGTGCGTCTCTTCAAACGGAATGCTGCCACCGGGCTCAAACGTCACAATGTTCACATGGCAATCATGCGCCAGATCACCCGGATCAACGAACCGCGTGGTACCCCACGTCTCATCGGTATCGGGCATCCAATGGATCGGCTGATCCTGATCGCTGGTCACGAACGGTAGCGGCGGATCAATGCCCTCCACAGCCTCATAAGCCTTGCGGATCCAGTGGAACTTAGCCGGTTGCGCGCCCTCATTGCTCATCGTCCAAGCACATCCTGCAGGCAGATAGGCATAACCGCCCGGCTCAAGCACAGCATCGATAGGATCAAACGCATCCTTGGTCTGTGATGTGAACCCAGGTGCCGTCTT
The DNA here is from genome assembly GCA_045105395.1 of Devosiaceae bacterium. Classification (GTDB taxonomy): domain Bacteria; phylum Pseudomonadota; class Alphaproteobacteria; order Rhizobiales; family MH13; genus MH13. The sequence goes on from JBGCDM010000113.1 coordinate 9,668, forward strand.
CTGGCTTATCGCATCAATCGTTAACCGCACTGCGCCACCCACAACGAACAGCACGCCTTGCACCATCGGGTCTGGCTCCGGCTTTTGTGATCCGCCGCCGGGGGCAATGTCCATGATCAGATGGGCAAAGGTTTCAGCAAAGCCAGAGAGCGGGCGGGCAATGGTCCAGCTGCGGGTTTTATCCCAGCCCGGCAATGGGCTGGTGACGATATCGCGCATCACGCCCTTGGGGATGACGGCATAGGCTTCGGTAAAAATCGCCCGGCCTGTCATCAACGCGCTCTGCGGTGGGTGGCCGCCCAGATCATTTGAGTAACTCATGATTTCACTTCCCACATCGCATCCAAGCGCAGACGCGCTATGCGCTCCACTTGGCGGCACGCTTCAGCAAACTCTGTGTCTCGGTCCTGCTCAATCCGGCGCTCAAAAGCGTCCATGATGCTCGCCTTCGTGTTGTCCTTCACCGCGATGATAAATGGGAAGCCAAACTTGGCGGTGTAATGCGCGTTCAGCTGCTCAAACGTATCCCGCTCTTCATCCGTCAACGCATCCAACCCTGCGCTGGCCTGTTCGTGGGTGGATGCCTCAGTTAGCCGCTCAGCCTGCGCCAGCTTTCCGGCCAGATCCGGGTGGGCGGTCAGCACGCCCAGGCGCTTGTCTTCGCTGGCAGCCCGAAACGCGCGACACATCGCGCTGTGCACACCTTCAGCGCTATCATGGGCAGCGCCAAGCTCCAGCTTATACGCTCGCTTGGCCACCCATGGGGAATGCTCGAACACCCCGCCAAAGGCTTCAATGAACTGTTCTTTTTTCATCGCACTTGGCGCCATCAAACCTTCTGGCGCTGGATGCATTTTTTTCCAGTGCTCTGCAATCTCTATGCGTTTGGCAAACCACACACCGTCATGGCCCGCAGCATGCTCCAAAAAGCGTTTTAGCGCCATGATCCGACCAGGCCGACCAGCCAAGCGGCAATGCAGACCGATGCTCATCATTTTCGGCGCGCCTGCCTCACCTTCAGCATACAGCGCATCAAAACTATCGGTCAGATAAGCGAAAAACTGATCGCCCGAATTGAACCCCTGCGGTGTGGCAAACCGCATATCATTGGCATCCAGCGTGTAGGGCACCACAAGCTGGCTCTTGTCATCAAACTGCGCCCAAAAGGGCAGGTCATCGGCATAGCTGTCGGCCACATAGTCAAAGCCGCCTTCCTGCGCTGCCAGCTCTACGGTGCGCATGGAGCTGCGCCCAGTGTACCAACCGCGCGGACGCTCGCCCACCACAGCGGTATGAAGCTTGATGGCCTTGCGCATATGCTTGCGCTCTTTTTTGGCGGAAAAATCCTTGTACTCAATCCATTTCAGGCCGTGCGAAGCAATCTCCCAATCAGCTTGCTTCATCGCCTCTACCTGGGCGGGCGAGCGTGCCAAAGCCGTGGCCACACCATATACAGTTAGCGGAATATCCATGCCGGCGAACAGTCGGTGCAAGCGCCAGAAACCTGCACGCGATCCATACTCATAGATCGATTCCATGTTCGCGTGGCGCTGCCCTTGCCAGGATGCCGCGCCGACAATTTCCGACAAAAACGCCTCGGAGCCTTCATCACCATGGATGGTGGCGTTCTCGCCGCCTTCCTCATAGTTCAGCACGATCTGCACAGCGATTTTTGCGCCACCGGAACCATCGACATCAGGCCATTTTGGATCCGGCGGGTTTGCACCATAGCCAAGCATGTCACGGGGATAACGAGGAGGCGTCATAAGGGGTACTCCAAAAGGGCCTTTAAATGCGTGTATAGGCATACACTTTGCGCGCATGCACACGCCATTGGGTTTGCCAAACGCGGTAAACCTGTGCAGTCGTCATGGCACGAGAACACAAGCAGGAGACGGGGCAAGATGGCAAGTGAGCAGACAGGGCAGAGCGCAGGATTTCTAACAACCCATGTGCTGGATACAGCGCGCGGCTGCCCAGCTGAAGGCATTCGCATCTGGCTTTATAAGGTTACCGCCGACGGCCAGCACAAGATCGCCGAAACGGTGACCAATGCTGATGGGCGAACCGAAACGCCCATCCTGCCTGCTGATCAATTTGAAACAGGCCAATATGAGCTGATCTTTTTTGCTGGCGACTATCTGCGCGCCAATGGCCTGGTCAGCGAAGAACCACTTTTTGTGGATCATGTGCCCATTCGTTTCGGTATGAGCCGGGATGATCACTATCACGTGCCGCTGCTGCTCTCGCCCTATGGCTATTCAACCTATCGGGGCAGTTAGCGGTTGGTCCCATGGTCATCCTCGCCCTTGTGGCGGGAACCCAGGATACCCTGGTGACGTTGGCTTTATATCGCCAGACTTTGGGTGCAGGCACGAAAGGCACGCACCGCATCCGCGGCACCCTCAAGGCTCACCATAACTTGCTGCTCGCCCAGCACTGCAGTTGCGGTGTCGTTGAACGTCAACCCGTCAAGCACATTGCCGAAGCCCTGGTCGGTCACAGTGAGCGTTGTGTTGCCATCAGAAAGCTGGTGCCGATCGGTGGTAATGATGTTGTTAAAGGGACCATCAAAGCGCAATGCGAACACCGGTCCCTGCTCCCACGGCTCATCAGGCGTGATAGCAATGGCATAATCCAATGTGTCCAGATCATAGGTGACCGACACACTTGCTGCCGCCTCGCTATGGGTGATCTGGCAAACCTCACCCGAGGATGCCTGCCAAGCAGACGCTGATAGGGTAGTGGCTGCTAGAGCAAGCAAAGACAGAGCAATTCGGCGTATCATACCTTCCATATAGGTCACAGGCCCGTGGCTGCCAGGCAGAAACCGCGCCTCTTCCTCTGGCTTATCTTGGGGACGATGATAGTGCGTTTTGCAACACGTTTGCCAAATGGCCCTCTTCCCCTTGGCGTGATCCTTGCCCCATGGCGTGATCCTTGCGAGAGTCGCTTGAAATTTCTTCGTAAGGCACGCATCTATGTTCGATCTTTTTGTTCTTGGCGACTGGCTGGAATTTGTTGTCCGTTGGCTGCACGTCATCACGGCCATCGCCTGGATAGGATCAAGCTTTTATTTCATCGCGCTGGATCTTGGTCTGCGCCGTGATGTGCCCTTGCCCGAAGGTGGCTCTGGCGAAGAATGGCAGGTGCATGGCGGCGGATTTTATCACATCACCAAATATATGGTGGCCCCGCCCAACCTGCCTGAACACCTGATTTGGTTTAAGTGGGAAGCCTACTGGACGTGGATGTCCGGCTTTGCGCTTTTGGTGCTCGTCTACTATTTCGGGGCGGATCTTTTTCTCATTGATCCCCACGTGATGGACCTTGCCACCTGGCAGGCGATTGGCATTTCGATGGCATCGCTGGTGCTAGGCTGGGTGCTCTATTCCAGTCTTTGCAATTCCAAGCTTGGCGATAGCCCCAACCTGATGATGGGCATTCTGTTTGCCATCATTTTGGCGATGAGTTGGTTTTACGCGCAGGTCTTTTCTGGTCGTGCAGCGCTCTTACATCTGGGCGCGTTTACCGCTACCATTATGGCCGCCAATGTGGCGATGGTGATCATCCCCAACCAGAAGATTGTGGTAGCGGACCTCAAAGCTGGCCGCACGCCCGACGCCAAATATGGCAAGATTGCCAAGCTGCGTTCAACACACAACAATTACCTCACGCTTCCGGTGTTGTTCTTGATGCTGTCGATCCACTATCCGCTGGCCTTTGCCAGTCAGTACAACTGGATAATCGCGGCTTTGGTGTTTCTGGTGGGCGTGTTTGTGCGCCACTTCTTCAACACCATGCACGCCACCAAAGTGAAGCTGGTGTGGCCTTGGTTTGCCGCTGCTGCAACCATGCTGGTGATCGCTGTACTTTCCATGGCGCCCATGTGGAACGAGCACGACCCGTGGGAAGATCAGACGACCATGTCGCCTCAACAGGAGCGCTTTGCGCAGGCCCCGGGCTTTGATGAAGTTACCAGCATTGTGCTGGGGCGCTGTTCCATGTGCCACGCGCAAGAGCCAACTTGGTTTGATACCTATTGGCCATCCAAGGGTGTACGGTTGGAAACACCCTGGCAAATTGCCCAACACGCCCACACGCTGACCATGCAAGCGGGCTACACACACGCCATGCCACCACAAAATATCTCCGGCATAACCGAGGAAGAACGCGCGGTTATTGTGCAATGGTACCGTGACGGGCGGCGGGGTATCCGCGCCGATGAGCTGGCGAACCGGTGAACAAGCATGTGCCCAGCCCAACGCTCCAACGCTCCTTTGGGCGTGGGCGTATCAGCGCAAAGGCATCGGCTGGCCGCACGCGCATAGATCGGCTTTACCAGGAAGGCGCGGCGCGCATACGCGTGCCCGATCACCCCGGCCGTACCGACCTTGAAGCGATCATCATCAACACCGCAGGCGGCGTAACTGGCGGGGATGATCTGGGCTGGGATGCAAGCGCTGGCGCGGATACGCACCTAACGGTGACCACCCAGGCTTGCGAGAAGGTGTACAAGGCGGACCAATCTACCGCTAACGTAAAAGTAAAATTGACTCTTGGGGAAGGCGCGTCGCTCAACTGGCTGCCACAGGAAACAATCCTGTTTGATAAAGCCCGCCTGTCACGCACAATCCATGTGGATATGGAGAAGAAAGCGCACCTACTTTTGGTCGAGCCGGTAATCTTTGGGCGGCGGGCCATGAAGGAGGTTGTGCAAACCGGCCTGTGGCACGACACCTGGCGCATCCACCATCAGGGCACGCTTATACACGCTGAAAATGTACGACTATCGGGTGAGACCGCAAGCGGTATTGCTGAAAATTTAGCCAGTATAGCCGGCCTTGATGGCCACACCGCGCTTGCCACCCTTCTGCTGGTCGGCGACCATGCGCAAGGAAAGTTGGAGGGCGCACGTGCGCTGCTTGCGACTGTGCCCGGTTGCATGGGAGGCGCGTCCTATTGGACGGTGGAAGAGACGAGCAAACTGGTTGTGCGCATGGCCGCCAAGGATGGTTACACATTGCGCCAGGCACTTATTCCGCTGATCAACCATCTGGCCACCCGCGCCGACCGGCAAGACAACGACCAACAAGACATGGGCGTGCCAAAAATTTGGTCGCTTTAAGACACTAAGGATACCCGCATGCAGCTTACCCCACGCGAAAAAGACAAGCTTCTGGTTTCCATGGCGGCTGTGGTTGCACGCAAACGGCTAGAACGCGGGGTGAAACTCAACCATCCCGAAGCCATCGCGCTGATCACCGATTTTGTGGTGGAAGGCGCCCGCGATGGCCGCGCCGTTGCCGATCTCATGGAAGCGGGCGCGCACATCATCGCTCGCGATCAGGTGATGGAGGGCATCGCAGAAATGATCCACGATGTGCAGGTGGAGGCGACGTTCCCCGATGGCACCAAGCTCGTCACCGTGCACGAGCCGATACGGTAAGGCGCAAAACCCATGAACCTGACCACCTACAACCCGTTCAACAGTTTCGATCAGCTGGCCATTGGCATCGCGCTGATGGTGGTTCTGGCTGTTTTTGGCTGGCGGCTGCTCACCGGGCGGCCCTTGCGGCGCACCCTGCCCCCCGATGAGATCGATGCGCAGGCTTTTGAGGCCACCAGCACAAGCCGCCCGCGCGCCTCTCCCCCACACCTGCCCAAGAATCAACAGCCATGAAGATGCGTCCTGCTTTTCTTATACCCGCTTTGCTTCCAAGCGCTGCTTGGGCCCAAGAAGGCGGCCCTACACACGCCAGTCCACAAGCCGACTGGACAGTGATTCTGATTCTAGGCGCAGTGGTCGCATTTGCCGTGCTGTTTGTAGTGCGCGGCAAGACCAACAAAAAGGATGACTAACATGACCCCTGATAAGCTGGTTCCTGGTGAAGTGATCACAGCGCCTGGCGACATTACGCTCAACCACGGCCAACCAGCGCTGACCATCAAGGTGGCCAACACCGGCGACCGCCCGGTGCAGGTGGGCTCGCACTATCATTTTTTCGAAACCAACCCAGCGCTCGACTTTGACCGGGCCGCAAGCCGCGGCATGCGGCTGGATATCGCAGCAGGCACAGCAGTGCGGTTTGAACCAGGTCAAGAGCGTGACGTCACACTCGTGCCATTGTCGGGCAAGCGTGAAGTCTATGGCTTCCGGCAAGACATTATGGGTGCGCTCTAGGCACCCGCATTTGACCTATCCTGGTCCAAGAAATACACCAAAAGGCATCCCCCCTAAAATGAAACATTCCAACAACAACGCCGTCATGGACCTGAACTTTGCGCTTTGGCGCATGGGGTTTGAGGCACCATCGGTTATCGCCATGCGCACAATGGGCGCAGCGGGCTGGTGGACGAAATCCGACACCGAGAACGAGATGATGGTGGATGAAAAGCAGGACGCTTTTGCCAAGGGCATGGCGCAGGCCAGCCTTGCCATGTGGAAGGGCGCAAGCCCGGCGACCGTGATGCTGGAAGCGATCAAACCTGTGCAGGCACAGACTGGGTCGAACAACCGTCGCTTGACCAAAAGCGGCCCGCGTATACCCGGGGTTAGCCGGTAGCCTATGAAGGCGCTGCTGGCTCTCACCGTCGCAATCGCCGCCAGCAGCATGGTGTTGCCGGGCGCTCAAGCGCAGTACAAACCCAACTGTGCAGACTGGGGAAACCTACCCCAACAGGATATGAACCAGTGCGCAGGCATCGCCTATCAAGAGGCGGA
>JBGCDM010000114.1:0-24159 GCA_045105395.1 Devosiaceae bacterium
ACGCGCGGCGATCGTTGGGGCGCCTTTGGTGACAGCAGGTACAATGAGGCGGTCAACATAGGTGTCTTCTGATCGGCGCAAATCCAGTGTCGCAAGCTGCGAGGTTTCCAGAAAAGAGCGCGGATAGGAGGTGCCAGGATGCGGTGAGCTGAAGACAAACGGAACCGTTTGCATGATCGGAACAGCCAGATCATAGGGCAGTAGGTCGGTAAAGGATTCAACAGTTTGCATGGAGGCGGTGAGTCCGGCGTGATTTTCAAATCAGCACGCTAGCGTGGCGATTTGCCCAAAAGATTGCAGGTTCACAGCCTGAAGTCTACCGCCGCAAACGGTCGTGGGTGGGCATGGTTTATCAACCAGTTGGTGACTCAAAGGCCCGAAATGTCGTGATGAAGCCGTTTCTGCGCCTTCCCAACTTTTTCAAGGCGGCCTATGTATCACCCTAGTGGGCGCGAATCGATACAATCGGTTCTTTGGGGCTAAGACATCAAGCAGGAAAGCGACGTACAGCTATGACGCGAATACTTCTGGCTGAAGATGATAATGATATGCGCCGGTTTCTGGCCAAAGCGCTGGAAAATGCAGGCTATGACGTTGTTTCCTTCGACAATGGGCAAAGCGCCTATGATCGCCTGAATGAGGAGCCTTTTACGCTTCTACTCACCGATATTGTGATGCCAGAAATGGATGGCATTGAGCTGGCGCGCAAAGCAACGGCGCTCGACCCCGAGATCAAGGTGATGTTCATCACTGGCTTTGCCGCCGTTGCGCTGAACCCAGATGCCAACACGCCCAAAGATGCAAAAGTTCTTTCCAAACCTTTCCATTTGAAGGACTTGGTGGATGAGGTTGAAAAGCTTTTGGCGGCTTAAGCCATAAGCTCCACATGGGTGCTTGCATCGCCTTCACTTAGCCGATATGACCGCGCCACCGTTGGGGGCGCGTAGCTCAGCGGGAGAGCACTTCGTTGACATCGAAGGGGTCGGCAGTTCGATCCTGCCCGCGCCCACCATTCGCTTCGCTCATGGCGGGCGCGCTTTGTTTTTGGCTCTGGCGCAGCGTTGCTGCGCCAACCGCGAGGGCCCACCAGAGCCAGTCGCTTGGCGATTGTCGGAGCGAGCGGCAGACGATTGCTAAGCACTCGACGAGAGCTAGTTATTTTTTGGTTCTGGGCCTTCGGCCCAACCGGAATCATTGTTTGCTCTGGGCGTTCCGCCCAACCGCTGGTTGACTTTCGCACGCTGGCTTGGCAATGACAGCGCAGAGTTTTTAAGGCGTGCAGCAATGCGCGCCCTTTTGTTTGTGACAATGGCGCCAAGCAGGCTGACCAGCGGCACTCCCGAGTTGAAGGTTCGACAGTTATGAAGATCAAAAATTCGCTTAAGTCGTTGATGAAACGTCACCGCGACAACCGCATGGTGCGTCGTCGTGGCCGTGTTTACATCATCAATAAAACCCAGGGCCGCTTCAAAGCGCGCCAGGGCTAAAGCCAGTTTCTTTACCGTGGGGTTTTCCTCACGGTTTGGTGATTTTGACGAACCGCATGCTCTGAGGCACACTTCAGACATGCGGTTTTTCTTTGCGCGAACTCAATCTGATTCGATTGCAGCCTGTACATGCAGTGTTCGGCATTTGCGTGCGCAATCTCTTGTGCCACTGGCTTTGGCCATCGCACTGCTTTGCAGCCATCCTCACGTTGCTTCTGCAACGTCACTTGCCAGCGATCCATCGCTCGGTATGTCAGCAGAAACCAACGCTCAGCCCAGCGCTCTTGACCTGGCCGATCAGGAAGAACCTGATGCCAGTGCTCTGCTTGATGCACTGGCGCACAGTGAAGATGGTCAGGCGGCTGATGATTTGGCGCGGCAAATTCAGAATCGCTGGAATGCCTCTGGCAGCGAGGCTGTGGACGTTTTGATGCGCCGCGCAACAATTGCCATGCGGATGCAAAATCACATTCTAGCGTTGGACCTTTTGGACACAGTAATCGCGCTTGCGCCCGACTTTGCTGAGGGCTGGAATAGGCGCGCCACGGTGCATTTTCTGCGCGATGACTATGCGCTTTCCATTGCCGATGTTGAGCAAGTGTTGCGGCTGGAGCCACGCCACTTCGGTGCTTTAAGCGGTATTGGCATTATGCTCGATGAGCTGGGCCAAGATAGGCCGGCGCAAATGTTCTTATCCGAAGCGCTGCGCATTCATCCACATTTGACAAATGCGAAGCAACGTCTTGATGAAATTGAGCGCAGGTTGCGTGGCGCGCCCATTTGATCTGGTTTTTTGCCCTTCTTCTTGCCGTTGCTGTCATCCTTTTTGTCTTCACACTGGTTGGTGCTGCGCGCATTGATGCGCGGTTTCCATCAACCGGGCAGATGGTGGATGTAGATGGCGTGGTGCTGCACTGTGTGGTGCAAGGACAGCCATCACCACATCGACCCAGTTTGGTGTTTGTGCATGGCGCAAGTTCCAACCACCGCGAATTCATGATCGCTATGAACGGTTTGTTGGCCGAGCGTTTTGGGCCTGAGCAACACGTTCTTTTTGTTGATAGGCCGGGGCAGGGCGGCAGCGACCGTCAGGTTGGCGATCATTCACCAACCGTGCAAGCCCAGCGCATTTTGGCGGCGTGTAAACTCTTAGGTGCACAGTCTGTGATAGCCATTGGCCACAGTTGGGGCGGCGCTGTGGTTGCGCAAATGGCGCAGCATGGCGGCGAGTATCTTAAGGGGGCTGTGTTTTGTGCGCCGGCGACACACCCATGGCCTGGCAATCGGTTTGGTGGGGTGGATTGGTTTTATGCCGTTGCCGACTGGCCCATTATCGGCTGGCTGTTTACGCGGCTGATCACGCTGCCTGTGGCATGGTCGCAGATAGATGACGGCGTTGAGAATGTGTTTTCGCCAGAGCCGCCAAAGCCGGGCTATGCAAAGGCGCTGGGTGCGCGCCTGGTCCTGCGGCCAGAGGCCTTTCGGGCCAATGCAAGCGATGTGCACAGGCTGTTACCGTTTGTTGTTGCCAATGCACCTGCCTACACCAGCATCTCTTGCCCGGTGCACATACTAACGGGTGATGCAGATGGTGTGGTGTGGCCGCAAATCCATTCTGATGGATTGGAGCGGGACATTCAGGGTGCACGAAAAACAGTTATTCCAGGTGGCGGGCACATGCCGCACCAAACGCACCCTGAGCTGGTTATCGACGCAATTGAGGCGATACTGGCAGAAGCGCCCTAGCTTCTGCAGCCCTAATTTTTGTGCTGACTTTGGTCTTCACGCACAAATGCAATACGCAGCATATTCGTCGCCCCAGGTGTGCCAAAGGGTACACCAGCGGTTACAATGATGCGGTTGCCCGGACTTGCAAAACCTTGGCTCATGGCAACACCGCAGGCGCTTTCCACCATATCATCAATGTCGGTCGCATCATCGGTCGCTACTGGGTGAATACCCCAAATAAGCGATAGGCGACGTGCCGTGCGCTCGCGCGGTGTGATGGCGATGATCGGTGTTTGTGGCCGTTCGCGGGCTGCGCGCAGGCCGGTGGCGCCAGAGGATGTGTAGCAAACCACCGCCGAAAGATGCAGCGTTTCTGCAATTTGGCGTGCAGCTGCAGATATGGCGTCGGCGCCTGTTGCTTCAGGCTCGGTGCGCTGCGCGCTGATGATGGAGCGATAGAGAGGGTCGTTCTCGGTCTCAATCGCAATGGTGTTCATCATCGACACGGCTTCATTGGGATAGTCGCCAGCGGCAGACTCAGCCGAAAGCATGATCGCATCAGCGCCTTCGTAAACAGCTGTTGCCACATCGGACACTTCAGCGCGCGTTGGTACCGGTGAGGTGATCATTGATTCCAGCATTTGGGTGGCAACAACCACCGGTTTGCCGGCTCTGCGTGCTGCACGGGTGATGCGCTTCTGCGTGCCAGGAAGTGAGGCAAGCGGCATCTCCACGCCCAGGTCACCGCGGGCAACCATGATCGCATCGGACAATTCGATGATCTCTTCAATCTTCTCCACGGCCTGCGGTTTTTCAATTTTTGACAGAATACCAGAGCGCCCGCGTGCGATCTTGCGCACTTCCGCCACATCTTCAGGGCGCTGGATAAAGGAAAGCGCGATCCAGTCGGCTTCGGCTTCCAGTGCTGCGGCAAGATCACGGCGATCTTTTGGTGTCAGTGCGCCACCGGTGATAATGGTTTCAGGTAGGCTCACACCCTTACGACTGGAAAGCTTGCCGCCAACAATCACTTCAGTATCAATGTAGCTTTTCTTGTCCGTGCCGGTGCAGCGAAGGCGCAGCTTGCCATCATCAAGAATAAGCGTGTGGCCAATATCCATACCATCAAAAATTTCAGGATGAGGCAGGCGTACGCGTTCCACGGTGCCGGGCTCGTCTGTCGTATCCAGGCGGAAAGATGCGCCATTTTCCAGCATCACCGCATCATCAGCAAACATGCCCACGCGCAGTTTTGGGCCCTGAATATCAACCAAAATGCCGATGGTGCTTCCGACATCTTTTTCAACTTGGCGGATCTTCGCCATCATGGCGCGCATCGATTCCGGGTCGCCATGGCTCATGTTGATGCGAAAAACATCAGCGCCTGCCAAATGCAGTTCTTTGATTTGCTCAACCTTTGAACTTGCCGGGCCTAAGGTTGCGAGGATCTTGACGCTGCGGTTGCGCTTGAACATGGAATGCCTGTCGTTATTGGAGCGAGTCTTCGGTTAACTGCACGGTCCAGCTGGCTTGACCAGCGGTATCGACTTCAAAAAAGCCGGTCGTTTCTAACCCGCGTTGGGCACAGTCTTCGAATCCTCGGATTGTGAAGATACGCGCGTGTGTACACATATAATGGCGACCTTTCCACTCCCCACCACGGTCGTAGTCGATCGCGTAGATATAATAGTAGCGCGACACGAGCGAGCCCGAGCGCAGGGTCTCGCAGGTATCGACCGGCAGGTTCCACCAGCCTTCAGATATCCAGCCTTGGCGAGAATCATAGCCCAGCGCGACGCCAATGGTGCTTGAGGTCTCATTACAAACCCGAAAACCTGTGGGGCCAACACCAAGGCCAGTGCTGGCGCTGGCCTGCTCCATCGCGTCCGTGCCTTCAACAACACGCCCTTCAATGCCATCGGTGGAGGCTTCAACTTGCACACGATTGTAAAGCAAATAGCCGCCGACCACCAAAGCGGTAACGGCCAAAGCGGTGATGACAAAAGCGAACGTCATGCCCGGTTTGCGGGCGCGTCCTGCTGTGGGGTTGAGGAGCCTCATAGTGGCCTTTTTATCGTTCTTATCGCGGTGCGCAAGCGTCTGCTTATCGGTCGAAAAATTTATGAAGAGGCATTATGCAACGCCAGGGCGTTTTGGTTGCGCCCAGCGGCAAAAATACGGCAGGGCGCTTGGCTATTTGTATTTGGCCACTTGTATTTGTCTTATGATGCTGTGCTGCGCTTGCATACCACCAGCTATCAGCGCTACCTGAAAGGCAGGGTCGCCCGCGCTATGTGCGCCATGTGTGGCATGTGCCCAATGAGGCTACTGGAAAGCACACGATATGGATCAGCCCGTCGAGCGGCAGGCGAAGGCAGAACATGGTTCACCCTCACCCATATCCTCACGCGATGGGGAAGGGGCGCAGCCATACTCTGTGCGCCTTAGTGATGCCGACCATGGATTGATCATCCTGTGTGACCACGCTGAAAATACTTTGCCGCGAGACTATGGGACGCTGGGGTTGGACCCTGATCAACTCGAACGCCACATTGGTTACGATATCGGCGCAAAAGCCTTGTGCGAACAACTGGCTGATGCGCTGAACGCAACTCTGGTGATGTCGCGTTTTTCAAGGCTCTTGATCGATCCCAATCGTGGTGAAGATGACCCAACGCTTATCATGCGTCTTTCTGATGGAGCCGTGGTGCCAGGCAATGCGCGCCACGATGCTGCTGAGAGGGAGCGTCGCTTAAGCACATATTACAAGCCCTATGATGATGCGATTGGCCGCGCGATTGAACATGTACAGAGCGCAACTGGCCGAGCACCTGTGCTTTTCTCACTGCACTCGTTCACACCCAATTGGCGTGGGCATCCACGCCCTTGGCATGCCGGTGTGCTGTGGGACAAAGATCCCCGCCTCGCTGTGCCGCTTATCGCCGCCCTCCAGGCTGAAGGGGATATTATTGTCGGCGACAATGAACCCTATCGCGGAGAACTACCTGGCGACACCATGCACCGCCACGGGACCGTCAAAGGCCTGCCGCATGCTCTTTTGGAGGTGCGCCAAGATCTGATTTATGATCAAGCAGGCGTGGATGAATGGGCTGCTCGCTTGATACCTATCCTGCGAGACTTGATATCATTGGAAACGCTACAGCATGTGCTGTCACCGGATGTGAATTAGGACAATGACCATGGATGAGACAACACAACGTGATTTGGAAGCCGCTGCCTTTCGGCGGCTTGTGACGCACTTTCAAAAGCGCACCGATGTGCAAAATATCGATTTGATGACGCAAGCTGGCTTTTGCCGCAATTGCCTTTCCAACTGGCTTGTTGATGCTGCCAATGAGGCTGATGTTGCGCTGGACAAGGATGGCGCACGGCAGATTGTTTACGGCATGGCGTATGATGATTGGAAGGCCAAGCACCAGCCTGAAGCCACGCCCGAGCAGATGGCCGCCTTTAACAAGGCGCAGGCTCAGCATACCGATTAGCCCGTTCAGCAAAATTGTCCCCAGCTTAAGGGATGCATCCACCGATTGGCTGGCCAAGGTCAGTTGACCCGTCCACGTCGGTTTGGTTGATCAGGTCTCACACCAGCGGAGAACAGACATGGCCGATAGCAGCGTCGCAGCAGGTCAGTTGCGTAGCTTGATCGAACGGATCGAGCGCTTGGAAGAAGAGAAAAAAGCCATTGCTGATGACATCAAAGATGTTTACGGCGAAGCCAAAGCCAATGGCTTTGATACCAAGGTGCTGCGGCAGGTTGTGCGCATTCGCAAGCAGGATCAGGCTGAGCGTCAAGAGCAGGAAGCGCTGCTTGACTTGTACCTTGGCGCTCTTGGTGGCCCAACATCGTCAGCGCCCACCGATGTGGATGGCGAGTAACGCCAAGTCGCTGCTAAAAATGAAAAGCTGATCAGGTCGCTTAGCTTAGCTGCCTGGCACGCGTGTTTGCGTTGCAAATCCATCAGAGCGTGACTGTCCCCGTGTGACTGCCTCAAATCCGCGTGACACCAACACAGTTGGCGACAATGTTACTGTGCCTGTTGGCGCAACAAGCGCAGCATGCTGCGAGCCTCGGATCGATTGTTTGGCAAGCGCAGCGGTTAAATCATCAGCAATAGGGTAAAGGCGGCCCGTCATACCTGTTGTGCTGCTTTGTACTGCGTTTGATGTGCCGGTGGCAGCATCAATAGCGCTTTGGGCTGCGATTTGTGGCTGCTCTTGCGCAGCAAAGGCTGCCGCTATCAGCGTGCTTGCCTGGCCTGGCTCTTGCACAGAAGCTGGTGATGCTGTGGCCACTAGAGTTGTTGGTGCGGGCACAGGCGCAGGTACGGGTGCCAAGACAACAGGCTGAGGAGCTGGCGGAGACGCTGCAGGAGCTACAGTCGGTGCCACTGCTGGCGCCGCAACCGGAGCCACAGCAATGGCTTGCTCAACTTGCCCTGCAAGGCTTGCTTGTGTTGCGCGTTGCTCAGCAAACCGTGCCTCTATGATGGCCGCAATTTGACCTGGAGCCGGAACGCTTTGCGCAATTTGTTGCTCGCGCGTGATAGGCGGCAAGGCTGTTTGCGCACTTGGCGCAGCGGCCAGGGCGCCTGCTGGTAGGATTGTTGGCGCTGGCAGATCGTTGGTTGAAGCTGCGGCAGTTGCAAAGGCACTTTCCAGCGCTTGTGCGGCTGGAGTTTGTGCCACAGGCGCTGTGCCGAGCGCTGCTAGCTGAATATCATCAATGGTAGGTGCGGGTGTTGGGGATGGCACCGCGAGGCCGGCAATTGTCGATGGCGCGGAGAAGCTTCCATCTGGGCTGGCATAGGGTGGCAACACCGGAGAGGGCACCGCGTAGCGCTCACGTGGCGCGCTGGCCACTTCGGTTTGGATCGGTGTGGCAGGTGCAACGCTTGCAACCTGCGTGGCTGGCGCGGTTGTGACCGGTGCTGGTGGTTCGGGTTCATTTCCGCCGCCAAACAGGGCTGCTAGGAAACCACCACCGCTTTCACCGGGTAGAACAATGTCGCCGTCGCCATCTGATTGCGCGCTGGATGCTGACTGCACACTGGTGCTTGCACGGCTACCACCACGTTGTAGCTCACGCTGGGCTTGCTCAAATCCTGCAAGCGGGCGTCCATCGGCTGGCACATGGATGGTGCGACCATTGGGAAAAAGTGCTTGCAGCTGGCTGCGCGTCATGCGCGGCCACATGCGCACGGTGCCAGTGTCTAGATGCACGAAGGGTGTGTTGGAACGGGGGTAAAAGCCCACCCCACCTTGCTGAAGGCGAAGACCGGCCGCGCGAATGCGCGAGGCTTGCACGCCAGGAATGAAGAAATCCATCGCCCGGCCTTGGGTATGCTGGGAGTTGCGCGCAACGCCGGACGACCGGCGGCGTAGCATGTTGTTGGTTGCTGGCGAGCGATAAGCCGACACCACATGGATGGGCTCGCTGGCACCAACCTCGCGATACACCGTCCAAACAATATCGAACAGATCGGGGTCGATGCGGGTTACCTCATCGCGGCGCCAATCGCGCAAGAAACGATTGAGCTGATCCAGCCCTGCCTGAACAAAACGGCCATTGCGCTTATAGGTCACGGTTAGGCGTTCATGGGTGTGTGTGTTGTACAGCGACAGCGTGCGGTTCTGCGCTTGTGCTTGTGTCAGGCCCAAAAGTGTCAGTGTCAAAGCCGTGAGCAGGAAAAGAACGAGTAGACGTTGGAATCCACGACCGGCGGACATCGCAACAGAACGTCCTGATGTCCGATTGCCTGTGTTCTTTGTGGCCATGCCTAGTGCCAAAATACCCTCATAAACCCAGTCAACATCACGGCAAAATGCCTTTGTGACGCTTCGTACGTCTCGTCCTGTCGAAATAACGAGCGTCCGTCCCCAAACGTCTGCACCGTCAACACCGGTAAAACTTGGTCAAAACATGGCGCAACGCCTTGAGAAAGCGCAAGTGCGCCAGCCTTTACCCAACACAGTTAACCTTTGGTTACCAAGGCCAAACCTGTGAATAAGGCAAAAGCGCCACTTTTTACCGTTTGGGTTGGCTGGATGCCTAGCTGCTTGTGAAGCCCAGCGCCGCGAGCACACGGCCATGGTGACCATAAATATCCCGCGCCATGATCAAGCGACCTTCCTCGTTCACCCGTGCTGTAAAGTAGGTGATGTGAACGGGAATATGCTCATCCAAAATCAAATTGCGTTCGCGCGAGCCTTGCAAGCTGCGCGCACGGGCAAGGTCCCAGTCAGCTTCATTGGTTAGCAGTGCTTGCGCAAAGGACCATGGGTCAAGCACGCGCACACACCCATGGCTGAAGGCGCGCTGATCGCGTGAGAAAAGACCGCGCGAGGGCGTATCATGGAAATAGATCGCATGCTGGTTGGGGAACATGAACTTAATCTCACCCAATGCATTGCGACTACCAGGACGTTGTCGGATACGCGGCATACCCTGCTCGGCAGCCGCCTGCCAATTGATTGCAAAGGGATCGACCGACTGGCCATTATAGATCACTTCATAATTGCCGCGATTGGCGTAGCCAGGGTCTTGCAAAAGACGCGGCAAAATCTCGTTGCGCGCGATAGACGAGGGCACGTTCCAGTAGGGGTTCACCGCCATATATTCCATCTCATCGGAGAAGATGGCGGTGCGGTGTTGGTTTCGGCCAACCACGGTGCGGGTGGTGAAAAAACTTTCGCCGTCGCGGCGTACCCACAGGCGATATTCAGGAACATTGGCAATGACGTGGAACTGCCCAAGCTCTCGTGGCATCCAGCGCCAGCGCTCCATATTGGCAATGATGTGTGGGGCAAGGTCGCCAGCCTGCTCGTTCAGCGCAGCGAAGGTCGCCGGGCCAACAATGCCATCGGCAGTTAAGTTATGCTCAGCCTGGAAGGTCTTGATGGCAGCATCAAGTGTCTCTTCAAACAGGTTTGGGTCAAAGGTTGTGGGCATCGAGGCAAGATCTTGAGCCTCATCTGCTGTGCTGCTGACCAGCTTTATGTCTGCAACAGCATTGGTATCAGGCACGCTTGCATCAGATATACTTGCCGTTGTGATGGGATCGGGAGCAACAAGCTCAACACCCAGTCGTGCCCGCAATTGTGGTACGCGTGGATCGCTGTCGCCTAAGCGAAGTGTGCCACCCTCGGCAATGGGCTGAACCTGTTCATCGTCGGAGCGGTCGCGCACGCGTGCCAGCTCTTCGCGCAGGGCATGAAATTCAGCATGCGGCGGGTGGTACGCCAGCAGTGTGCTTGCCAGATCATCCGAGGCTGTAAGTGCTGGCATCACCGTTGCCGGATCAATGAAGTTTCGCTCCAGCGTGATATCAGAGGCAATGTTTGCAGGATTAACCCGGCCTGTGGTGGCGTGGCGGGCATAGCGTATTGCCCACAGCGTCATGCCAATATCGGCACGCGCGGCAGCCATGGCATCGCCCGCCGTTTCATCGCTTGCGATGAAAGCAGTGTTCTCAAAATCTACCGGGTTAAGGCCGTAGGCCTCTGCCTCTGCAAACAGCTGCAAGAGCGCTATACCACGTTCATTTGGTGCGCCGGCTTGCATGAAGAAAGGCGCGTGATCGCGGGCTGCATAAAACGCCTCAGCAGCTTGGCGTTCGGCGCTTGTTGTCTCGCCATCGTTTTCCAGGCCTTGGAGGGTGATGGCAGAAATAGACTGCGTGGTGAGCGTGTGGAGCATGCGCGCATCACGCGCGGCGATGACCTCGGCAATTGGATCTTCGGTTGCTGTAACAGTGGGTGTCGCGGGCTTGGTGTTCACCAGAGCGGCAACAAGGCCAAGCTGGCGAACTTGTTGCAGCCGCAAGCGTTCGCCCGGTGGAATTTCGGCATAAACAACCGCAGCATGGCTGTGCTCGCGAGCGCGTAGGCTCAAGCTGGCAGCAAGCGCATCGGTTGCAAGGTTCGCCTCAAGGCACGTCGGATTGACTTCGCATTCCATGTCTAATGGGCTGCGGTCGGCGGCAAAAGCAGGGCTGGTTAGGGCGGTAGAAAGAGTTGCTGCCAAGAGCAAGGCGCGCGTTTTCAAAACAATCGTCTCCTCATCAATGCCCCAAATCACTTGACTTTATGGGTGGCAGAGCAAGGGGCAAGCTGCAAGCAGGCAAGGCGCAAAACCGGTGAGGTTTGGCCCGTTTTAGGCGGAAAGGCGCGAGGGTTGCGGTTCTGCAACAGCTTGTTCGCCTTCGCCTGATGTTTTGCCATCAGGGTTTGCTGGGTCGATCTGGTAGTCGGTTAGCTTGCGATAGAGGGTGGAGCGTCCAATGCCCAACGACCGCGCCACTTCACTCATATGACCGCCCAAATGACCGATGGCAAAGCGAATGGCCTGCTCTTCAAGATCACCAAGCTGGCGGGGTGCACCTTGTCCGTCTGTTAGATCGATCATGCCGTAGCGCGATGCGGCATCTATGCCGGAATTGGCAGGCACACTTTCGCCAACATAAAGTGAGGGTGCGCTTGTGGCTGAATTGCCCAGATTTGTATGACTAACGGTTGCTTGACCTATGGTTGCATGACCCGCTGGGGCCATTGCGCCCTGTTCAATTTCCATGCCCTCGCGCGCAGCAATCTGGGGAAACTCAGCGGGGGTTAGTTGATCGCCATCGCACAGCACGACCGCACGGAAAACTGCGTTTTCAAGCTGTCGAATGTTACCTGGCCAAGAATAGCGCGTGACCAGATCAAGCGCTGGCGCAGAGATGCCGCGAATGTGGCGTTTGCCCTCTTCGGCGGCAAAGCGCACCAGGAAATGCTGGATAAGGTGGGGAATGTCATCCATGCGCTCGCGCAGTGGCGGCACCCAAATGGGGAAAACATTAAGCCGATAATACAGATCTTCGCGGAAGGCACCCTGTTTGGTGAGGTCCATCAGCGGGCGGTTGGTGGCTGATATCAGCCGGAAATCAGCCCGCGTTGGCGACTTTGCGCCCACAGGATCAATCTCGCCATTTTGCAACGCACGCAACAATTTCACTTGGATGTCGATGGGCAATTCGCCAATTTCATCCAAGAACAATGTGCCGCCATGGGCTTCGGCAAATTTACCCACATGCTTTTCATTGGCGCCTGTAAAGGCCCCTTTTTCGTGGCCGAAAAGCACTGATTCAACCAGTTTTTCGGGGATTGCACCACAATTGACGGTGACCAGAGGTTTGTTGCGGCGTGGGCTGGAACCTTTAATGGCGCGGGCAATCATCTCTTTGCCGACACCAGATTCGCCTTCAATCAAAATAGGAATGTGCGATTTAGCAGCGCGTTCAGCCAATTGAACCACGCGGGCCATAGCAGGCGAGCGGGTCACAATATCAGTGATCGTTAGGCGGCCTTCTGCTGATCGTTTGATCTGCGTAACCGTGTCTTCCAGTGCACTCATCTTCAGTGCGTTGGCCAAACATACCCGCAAACGCTCTGGCGAAACCGGTTTCACAATGAAATCGCTGGCACCCATGCGCATGGCCGACACGACCGTATCAATGGAGCCTTGCGAGGTTTGCACGATCACTGGAACTTTGAGCCCACGATCTTTCAATGCTGACAGCACGCCCATACCGTCAAGGTCAGGCATAATCAGATCAAGCAGAATGGCGCGTATGTCGGCGGCATCGGGTGAGGAAAGAAAACGTAAGGCTTCTTCACCGCTTTCCAGACACACTGGCGTGTGGCCAAGACGGGTTAGTGCCGCCTCTAGCAAACGCCTTTGAACCGGATCGTCATCGACCACCAAAACCTGGGAACGCAAGGACACGCGCACTTCTCCACGCAACAGAAAACATAACGATTGGCCCAAAGGCTGTTTCGTTCGGAGACAGAATGACGCGATAGTGTAAACGGGCGATTAAGCATAACCGCCTGGGAGCAAAGAAGTTTGATCATGCACCATACAAGGCGCATCAATTTCCTTGCGTGTGTGCGTAGTCACGCGTACCCATCGGGCCAGTAACTGACACATAAAACAGGATGAGATCGGCCATGGCCGCGCGCGATGCTGCACTAAAAAACCTGCCCGAGTGGGACCTCTCGGCCCTTTATCCAGGCCTTGATAGTCCTGTTGTGCGCGCTGACCTCGGCAAGGCACTGGCTGACTCAACGGCCTTTGAGGCCAAGTATAAGGGGCAATTGGCCGATTTGCTGGCACAGGGCGGCGATAAGTTGGCTGCCGCGATTGCCGATTATGAAGCGATCGATGAACTGATGGGGCGGCTCTACTCTTTTGCTGGACTGGTCTATTCGGAAAACACAACGGATCCGCAGCGGGCGAAATTTTTTGGTGACGTACAGGAAAAGCTGACAACAGCATCCTCGCTGCTGGTTTTTTTCTCTCTTGAGCTAACAAAACTGAATGATGCAGCGCTTGCGGCTGGGTATGATGATCCAGCGCTTGCCCACTACAAGCCGTGGATCGATGATAATCTGCGCGAGAAGCCCTATCAGCTTGACGACAAGTTGGAGCAATTGTTCCACGAAAAATCGGTCACTGGCCGCGCAGCCTGGAACCGCCTGTTTGATGAAACCATTGCCAGCCTTCGCTTTGACGTAAACGGCGAGTCGCTGTCATTGGAGCCAACGCTGTCGCTTTTGCAGGACCCTGATGGGAAAAAGCGCAAAGCGGCTGCGCAAGCGGTTGGCAAAACTCTTGGCGGGGAGCTGCGCACGTTTTCTCTCATCACCAATGTGCTGGCCAAGGACAAAGAGATTTCTGATCGCTGGCGCGGCTTCCAAGATGTTGCCGACAGCCGCCATCTTGCCAACCGGGTTGAGGGCGAGGTGGTGGACGCGCTTGTGTCTTCCGTTCGCGATAGCTTTCCGCGTCTGTCACACCGTTACTACAAGCTCAAAGCCAAGTGGATGGGCCAGGATGTGCTGGACTTTTGGGATCGCAACGCGCCCCTGCCTGATGCCAACAAGGCTCTGATTGGCTGGAGCGATGCCAAGGGCATTGTGCTGGATGCGTATCAAGCCTTCTCGCCAGAAATGGCCACCATTGGTCAGCGCTTCTTTGATGAAAACTGGATTGATGCGCCTTCGCGTGAGGGTAAATCACCTGGTGCCTTCTCGCACCCCACAGTGCCCAGTGCGCATCCATACATTTTGCTCAACTATCAAGGCCGCACCCGTGATGTGATGACGCTGGCGCATGAGCTTGGCCATGGTGTGCATCAGGTGCTGGCCGGGCGTCAGGGCGCGCTGATGTCACAAACGCCGCTCACCCTTGCAGAAACCGCCAGTGTGTTTGGCGAAATGCTCACCTTCCGTTCTGTGCTTGCCCAAACCAGTGATCCGGCGCAGCGCAAGAGCCTGCTAGCGGGCAAAGTGGAAGACATGATCAATACGGTCGTGCGGCAGATCGCGTTTTATACCTTTGAGCGTAAAGTGCATGAGGCGCGCAAAAACGGTGAGCTTACCGCTGAGCAACTGTGTGATCTTTGGCTGTCGGTACAGCATGAGAGCCTTGGCGATGCGATCCGCTTTGACGATAGCTATCGTCCATATTGGACCTATATCGGCCACTTCATTCACTCGCCATTTTATGTCTACGCCTACGCCTTTGGCGATTGTTTGGTGAACGCGCTGTACGCCAGGTATGAAGATGCGCACGAAGGGTTCACCGAACATTATTTGGATTTGCTGCGCGCCGGTGGGTCCAAGCCCTATGGCGAGCTTTTGCAGCCATTTGGGTTGGATGCGCGCGATCCAAACTTCTGGCAGGCGGGCCTCAATGTCATCTCTGGCTTCATTGATGAGCTAGAACAGCTCGAAACCTAATCCCATCGGCCTATGTGTGCGTAAAGTAGGAAACTTCCTTTGCTCGCATGAAAGAATTCCATGGTTGATGATGCTCGCAACGATTCTGAACGCAACCGCCTAACCGGGCGGCTTGGCCGCTACGCGAAAGTTAGTTCTTCGGTGGGCGGTGTGGCCGCAACCATGGCGAGGCGGCGGCTGTTTGGCGGCGCCAAAGTGAACCCAGCCGATGCCGAAGCGTTGGCGCAGGCGCTGGGCGGCCTCAAAGGCCCACTGATGAAGGTGGCGCAGCTTATCTCCACCATTCCTGATGCGGTACCGGCTGAATACGCTGCCGAACTGCAAAAGCTGCAAAGTGAAGCACCGCCCATGGGCTGGGCGTTTGTGAAGCGGCGTATGCGCGCTGAGCTTGGGCCAACTTGGCAGCAGCAATTTGATAGCTTCGACAAAGAGCCCACTGCAGCAGCATCGCTGGGCCAAGTGCACAAAGCGCGCGGCCATGATGGCCGCGATCTGGCGGTAAAGCTGCAATATCCAGATATGGCGTCGGCTGTGGCTGCGGATCTTTCACAGCTTGATTTCATCTTTTCCATGTTTCGGCGCATGGATGCGGCTATCGACCCCAGTGAGATGAAGCAGGAAATTGCTGACCGCCTGAAGGAAGAACTGGACTACACGCTGGAAGCTTCTCACGCTCAGCTGTATTACAACTTCTTCGGCTCTGATGATCCGTTGGTGCGGGTGCCAGATGTGATGGAGGAGCTTTCAACTGGCCGCCTGCTCACGCTGGGCTGGCTTGAAGGCGAGAAAATTCTTGATTTTCGTGGAGAGAGCCAACAGGTTCGCAATCGGCTATCCACGGCCATTTTCCATGCATGGTGGCGGCCCTTTGCCCATATCGGTGTGATCCATGGTGATCCCCATCTTGGCAATTATCAGGTGTTCAAGCGTGATGGCGCGCCAGAAGGCATCAATCTGCTGGACTATGGCTGTATCCGTAAGTTCCCGGCTCGCTTTGTTGAGGGTGTGCTTCAGCTCAATGAGGGGCTGATGAAGGATGACGAAGACCAGATTGTTCACGCCTATGACCTCTGGGGCTTTGAAAACCTAACCAAAGATTTGCGCGATGTGCTCAACATTTGGGCGCGCTTTATCAATGGTCCACTGCTGGAAGATAAAGTGCGCGCTGTGGCCGATGGTGTGAACGCAACCGAGTATGGCCGCGAACAGGCGATTATGGTGCGCAAAGAATTGCAGCGCCTTGGGCCGGTGAAGATACCGCGCGAATTTGTGTTTATGGATCGCGCCGCCATCGGCTTGGGCGGGGTATTCCTGCACCTGAAGGCGGAGCTTAATTTCTATCAGCTTTTCCAAAAGGAAATTGAAGATTTTGATCAGGTCAAACTGGTGGAAAAACAAACGAAGGCGATGGTTGAGGCCGGATTGGAGCCGATTTCAGCGCAGGAGCACGGCATCGATTTGCCAGAACAGGCTGTTGCTGCGCAATAACGAACCATTTGCTGGGTCAAACGCATTGTCAGCTTTGCCCAAGCTGGTGTAAGCGCTTGGTTTGATCCCATCTTTCCCCCCGTCTAGGAGAGCGCCCATGGCCGACGCTTCTGAAAGCCCTACGCCCATCGCTAACGATTATAACGAGCATAATCGCACGTTTGATATCTTCACCACGTTGATCAAATGGGGCACGGGCATTGTGGTTGTGATCCTCATTTTGATGGCGATCTTCCTGATCTAATCAAGGTGGCATTTGTGGGTGCGGCGCTTGTGCTGGCGCGTTCACAATGCTTGATTGTCAATTCGATTTTTCTAGGCCCAGTTTCTCTGGGCGCGCGTGTTAAGGACGCATTTCATGGTCAAAATAGCGGTTCCGGCAGAAACCGACCCCACTGAGGGCCGGGTTGCCATTACGCCCGATACGGTGAAGCGCTTCAAAGCGCTGGGTGCCGAAGTTGTGGTGCAGTCAGGCGCGGGTGAAAAGTCTCGCCTTCTTGATGAAGCCTATACAGAAGAAGGCGCGACGATTGCCAAGGATGCAAAAGCCACCGTTGATGGTGCTGATGTTATCTTGCGCGTGCGTCGTCCTGCAGATGATGACATGAAAAGCTACCCTAAGGGTGCTTTGCTGGTCGCTGCGATGGACCCGTATGGCAATGAGGCCTCTGTTGAGGCTATGGCAAAGGCTGGGCTAACCGGCGTTGCCATGGAATTCATGCCGCGTATCACACGTGCGCAGGTGATGGATATTCTGTCCTCCCAGGCCAACCTTGCAGGCTATCAAGCGGTTATTGACGCTGCTGAAGTGTATGATCGTGCCATGCCGATGATGATGACGGCTGCGGGCACCGTGCCTGCAGCGCGTGTCTTTGTTATGGGCGCTGGCGTTGCTGGTCTTCAGGCGATTGCGACTGCGCGCCGTCTTGGCGCTGTTGTGTCCGCCACCGATGTGCGCCCTGCCTCCAAAGAGCAGGTGGAAAGCCTTGGCGGTAAGTTCATCGCCGTTGAAAACGACGAATTCAAGCAGGCTGAGACGTCTGGCGGTTACGCCAAGGAAATGTCGGACGATTACAAAAAGCAGCAAGCTGAGTTGGTCGCCTCGCACATTGCCAAACAGGACATTGTGATCACGACCGCACTCATTCCAGGTCGTCCGGCACCGCGTCTTGTGACCAAAGAAATGATCGCGGCCATGAAGCCCGGCTCTGTGCTGGTGGATCTGGCGGTTGAGCGCGGCGGCAATGTTGAAGGCGCTAAGCCTGGTGAAGTGGCCGAAGTGGGCACCGCCAAGGTTGTTGGCTATCTTAATGTGCCCGGGCGTATTGCGGCAACGGCCTCACTGTTGTTCGCCAAGAACCTTTATTCCTTCGTTGAGACGCTGATCGACAAAGAGAGCAAAGCGCTCAACATCAACTGGGACGATGAATTGGTGCAAGCCACGGTACTGACCCGCGATGGCGCGGTCGTGCACCCTAACTTCGCACCCCAAGATTCGGCACCCAAAACGGATGCTCCTGAAGGGGAGGCAAGCTGATGAGTGATGCATTGAACGAGGCGGTGCAAGCTGCCCAGGACGCGGCACAGGCTGCTGCCGATGCGGCGGCGGAAGCTGCGCGCATAGCTGCTGAAATGGCGGCAAGCGGCGGCGCCGATGTGATGGCTGCTGCTGCCCATGGCGCATCAGGCGGTGCAATTGACCCGTTTGTTTTCCGCCTTTCCATTTTCGTGCTGGCGATCTTCGTTGGCTATTATGTTGTGTGGTCGGTGACGCCTGCTCTGCATACCCCGCTTATGTCGGTGACCAATGCGATCTCCTCGGTGATCGTGGTGGGTGCGCTGCTTGCGGTGGGCGTTGATATTATGAGTGCAGAAGGCACAGGTATGGCGCGGGCCTTCGGTTTTGTGGCGCTTATCCTGGCTTCGGTGAACATCTTTGGGGGCTTTATGGTCACCCATCGCATGCTCGCTATGTATAAGAAAAAAGAAAAACCCGCTCCAAAAGTGGAGTCTAAGTAAATGCCACATCTCTCAGCCAATACCGCCGCGATACTTTATACTGTCTCTGCGGTTCTCTTCATTCTGGCCCTTCGCGGGCTAAGCTCGCCTGAAACATCGCGGCGCGGTAATTATTTCGGCATGATCGGTATCGGTATTGCTATGGTCACGACATTCCTCGTGGCGGGTATGGGCGGAACCGCGCTTGTGCTGTCCGGCGGCGGTATCGCCATTGGCGGCATTATCGGCGCCGTGATTGCACGTAAAATTCCGATGACAGATATGCCGCAACTCGTGGCAGCGTTTCACTCTCTTGTCGGCTTGGCGGCAGTGCTTGTCGCGGTCGCGGCGTTTTTCAGCCCCGACAGCTTTGGTATTTTAAATGAACAAGGCGCAATGAAGGCAGGCTCACTGCTCGAGCTTTCCCTTGGCGCAGCGATTGGCGCGATAACCTTCTCTGGTTCTGTGATCGCCTTTGCGAAACTGAACGGCAATATGTCTGGCGCGCCGATTATGTTGCCTGCGCGTCATCTCATTAACATGGGCCTCGGTCTCGCCATTGCGGTTGTGATCGGCATGCTAATGAAATCTGGCGGGACGGATCCTATGCTTATCTGGATTTTGCTGGGTCTGACGTTCTTGATCGGCTTCTTGCTCATTATTCCAATTGGCGGCGCGGATATGCCTGTCGTGGTCTCTATGCTCAATTCCTATTCAGGTTGGGCGGCGGCGGCGCTGGGCTTTACGCTCGGCAATTTGGCGCTCATCGTCACGGGCGCACTCGTTGGGTCCTCTGGCGCAATCCTGTCTTACATTATGTGTAAGGCCATGAACCGGAGCTTTATCTCTGTCATTTTGGGCGGGTTCGGCGCGGATGGCGGCGCAGCCGCAGCGGGCGATAAAGAAACGCGCCCGCACAAGCGGGGCTCTGCCGAAGACGCCGCCTTCATCATGAAGAATGCCTCCAAAGTTATCATCGTGCCGGGTTACGGCCTCGCCGTGGCGCAAGCGCAACATGCTATTCGCGAAATGGCCGATACACTCAAAGAAGAAGGCGTCGATGTCGTCTATGCCATTCATCCTGTGGCGGGCCGTATGCCAGGCCATATGAATGTGCTTTTGGCCGAAGCTAATGTACCCTATGATGAAGTGTTCGAGCTTGAAGACATTAATTCCGAATTTGCCAATGCAGATGTCGCCTTTGTTATCGGCGCGAATGATGTGGTGAACCCTGCGGCGAAAACCGATCCGCAAAGCCCGATCTTTGGCATGCCGATTTTGGATGTCGAAAAATCAGCCACGGTCTTGGTCGTCAAACGTTCTATGTCCACAGGCTATGCCGGTATCGATAATGACCTCTTCTATGAAGATAAGACAATGATGCTCTTGGCGGATGCAAAGAAAATGGTCGAGGATATTATTAAATCGCTCTAACGGCAGATATTTAAGTGTCTTTTAAAAAACTAAACCTCGTCACAATTATGACGGGGTTTTTTGGTTTAGGGGTTGAATGACATTTACACGCTATTTGACCTTTCAGAACATCGTCATTGGTGTTGGCGTTGTGCTTTTACTGTTTGGCATCTTTTTTCTATGCGGGGCGACATTAACACCAGCCTTCACGGACATGAAAGCAGCGGAAGCGTTAGCAATGATATCTCGTGAGAATTTCGAGGCTCTCGGGAGTCGAGACATTCGATACGAGATTTGGGAAACCCAAATGATGCCTTATCGTACCAATAGATTTCTTCTTTGGGACATTGGCGTAATGTTGGTTTTATCCTCAGGCTTCTGTCTTGGTTTTCAACTAACCTTTCAAAGCAAAAGTTCGCCACAGGTATTAGAATGGAAGTGGGCTTTAATTATTATAGGCATGTTGGGCTATGGACTCATTTTTTATGAGATTGTGTATTCTTTCACCTCTGAAGCGACAAGATATTTGGCTCCATTATTCTATGATGCGCACATAAGAGGCTTCATACCTGCATTTATATTCCTCATGTATTTCTGGGTTGTTATTCCCATTATAGGGCTTCCGCTGCTTTGGAAGCGCGGCTATCAAGGAAACCTTTTTATTGCTCCGAAGTTGCAGAGCGTTTGGATAGAGCTGTTATTCGCGCCATTTTTAATATTTTTTATTTTTGGTTTTGTTGTTTCAGTTATCGTCGGACCAGCAGCTTATTCCGCTGCAGGGTTTGCCATTTGGATTTGGATAATTTTATGCACACGGGCCTATTGGTTGGGGCATTCACCTCATTAGGTCATTTCACCAAAGCTAACTTATAATTCCGCCGTTCCAAACGATTCGCCAGCGTGAAATCTTTCAACCCTTCACCGCCAGTCTTCTCCAAAACTTTATCTGCCGCAATTTTCTTATCACCCTTAAGACCGTCATAAATATCCAGGGCCGCTTGTAAGCGGAACAATGAAAATGGCCTCGCAATCGTTTGACCTTTATGGCCTTCGACTTCAAAATTTGCCATGCCGAGCGCGCGGGGCAGGTCGTCTTCGGGTTTCGCTTTAGCAGCATAGGCACCGAGCAAGTCATTTGTTTGTTCCAAGACAGGCAGGTGTTCTTTGAAATGCCGCGCGAGCATG
Organism: Devosiaceae bacterium; assembly: GCA_045105395.1. Classification (GTDB taxonomy): domain Bacteria; phylum Pseudomonadota; class Alphaproteobacteria; order Rhizobiales; family MH13; genus MH13. Next base: position 21,102 of record JBGCDM010000114.1, read on the forward strand.
GGCAAGAGCGTTTCGGGAATGGCGTCACACCCGACCAACTCGCCATATGTTTGTTCACCATCTCGCATACGCTCTACCCAATCCGCGACCAAAGGCGCATGGGATTTCATAATCTCTCCGCTTTTGGGGTCGCGATAAAGATGCGCGTAGAGCGGCCCGTAAAAAGCAAAATCCGCGAGGCTAGGCCGACCGCCAAACAGGTAAGGATATTTCTCTAAATGCGCGGAAAACTCAGAGAGGAAAGCGAGGTAAGAGGCTTCAATCCCCGGTATCGTTTCTGGGGTAATCCCCAGCATGGGCACCATGCCGGGAAACATTTGACCGCGCTTTTTACCAATCGCATATTGCTCTTCGGGCGCGGCGTCTGGCAAAGCCGTTTTCCCAAACTCGGCATAGGTCCATTCTTCATTATGGTTCCAGCGATAATGCATGGCGGGCAGGGTCAACCATTGGTCGGCAAAGGTATGAAGCAGTTCAGAGACAAAATGCTGCACAGGGCCGTCTGGCATAACGGACGGGCCGTCATGTGCCGCCTCTATATGCGCGATGATATCTGCCGTATCCTGCACCAGCTCGCCCTTTGGCGTTTGCAGGACGGGGATCACTGGCCAGCCAATGACAGGCATTAAAATGCCTTTCATGACGTCGGGCGTGGATAACACCTCTTTAAACGCAACGCCCTTCCATCGCAGATAGCTTCGCGCTTTTCCTGAAAACAGGCTAACAGGGGCGGCATAGAGTGTGTAATGTGACATGGTCATGAATTGCCGCGCGCGCGGCGATGATGCAAGCTCTCTTATATCACGCTTGCGAGAGAGACCGAAAAGAGAAAGAGCCGAGAGATGAAATTTTTGATGATAGGCGCGGCGGTCTTGGCCACGCTTTATATTGCTTTTACCGTCTTTATTTATGTCGCGCAGCGGAGCCTGCTTTATTTTCCGCCCGATATTTACCTCACGCCCGAGGCAGTGAATGTGCCGATGACGGAAATTAAAAATGAAACGGGAGAGATTATCTCTTGGTGGGCACCGCCAAGCTCAGAAGACGGTAAAACCGTCATGGTGTTTCATGGCAATGGCTCGGCGATCTATAGTAATCATGATATTTTCCGAGACTTAATCAATACAGGCCACGGCGTGCTGTCCGTGGGTTATCCCGGCTATCCCGGCCAAGGCGGCGAAACCACCAAGCCCAACATCGTTAATAGCGCCACGGCGCAATATGAATGGGTGCGCGCGCAAGGCATAGAGGCGGAGGATATAGCGTTTTACGGTACGTCTCTGGGGTCTGGCGTCGCGGCGCAGCTCTCAATCAAAAACGAGCCGGCCATTTTATTTGTCGATGCCCCGTTTAATTCGACATTGGACATGGCCCAGATGAGGTTACCTATGCTGCCCGTGAGCAAGCTGATGAAAGATAAATTCCAATCTCATATCGCCTTAAAGGATAAGAACATTCCCTTGATTTGGACGCATGGCACGCGAGATCGTGTCGTACCTCTCTCTCAAGGGCAAAAGCTGTTTGACGACTATAGCGGCCCAAAAACGGCCCATATCATTGAGGGCGGCGATCATATAAATCTCTGGGGCCTTGGCGGGCGTAAAATAGTCTTAGACGCTTTGTCAGAATAACGCCGTCTGAATAACGCGCTTTTACTTGTCTCTTAACGTTATTTATCATTAAAGACTCCTATGACCTCTTCTCCCTTGTCCTTACACAACGTCTCCAAAAGCTTTGCCGGAAAGCAAGCCGTTCAAGATGTGAGCTTTACCATTAACCCTGGCGAAGTTGTCGGGTTTTTGGGCCCGAACGGGGCAGGGAAAACGACAACCATCCGCATGGCTTTGGGGCTCGTCCCGCCGGATAGCGGTGAGGTCGAGTTGTTTGGTGAAGCGCCGGGGGAAAATGCCTTTGGCCGCATTGGGTTTCTGCCCGAAGAACGTGGTCTTTATAAAAAACAAATGGCGCGAGAAAGCATTGCGCATATGGCGCGGCTCAACGGCCTGCATAAACACGAAGCCTTTATTTTGGCGGATGAGCTTTTGGACCGTTACGGCTTGTCCGAAGCCAAGCGCAAAAAAAATAAAGACATGTCCAAAGGCATGGCGCAAAAAGTACAGCTCTTATCCGCCATTGCGCATGACCCTGAGTTTTACATTTTGGATGAGCCGTTCTCTGGGCTCGACCCCGTCAATCAACAAGTGCTCGAAGGCATTGTGAGCGAGATCGCGGCGCGGGGCCGTACGATTATTTTTTCCACTCATGTGATGGAACATGCGGAACGGCTCTGCGATCGTATTATTTTAATGAGCGGCGGACGCGTTGTGTTTGATGGCCCGACAGAGCTGGCGCTCTCCAAAGCGCCGCGCCGCATGGCCATAGCGTCTGAGGATGCGCGATTGAAAGAGACTATGCAGGGTTTCGCAAATGAAATTGAAACGCGCAAAGATGGCTCTTTAATGTTGACCTTAAAAGAGGCCGCGCAATCGCAAGAGATCTTGGAACGTTGTGTCGCTGATAAAATTGCGCTCACCCGTTTTGAGCCCAGACAGCCCACATTGCATGAGGCGTTCGTGGCGCTTGTCGGCGAAGATGTTCGCGCGGATATGGCCACAGATATTCAAGAGGAGGCATAGATCATGGGGACATCATTTTTGCCAAAGATAAGTTTACGCCGCACTTTCTTGATCGCGAGGCGAGATTATTTGGGTTACGTCAAAACCGTTGGGTTTTGGGTGTCCTTCTTTCTCCCCTTTATTGGCGGCGCGATTGGTTATGGGTTTACGCAGCTAAATGTTGAGTTTTCGCCGCCGCGTTACGAAGCCATCCTCGACGAGACAGGGCAATATGCTGACGGCATTATGGATTTGCACGAGGCAAAAAATAAGCGCCGCATGGAGTTGATAATAGAGGGCCTAGGGCAAGCATTGCTGAGTGATGCCGATGAAGCTGCGATTAAACAAACGCTTGAAACGCAAGGCGTAGAAGCAGCCAGAAGAGAGATCGAGGCCAAAGCGCCCTCCGTTTCTGGCCAGCTCAAGTCATTGGACAGTAAATT
>JBGCDM010000115.1:0-8599 GCA_045105395.1 Devosiaceae bacterium
TGTGTGAGCATTGCCTCAACCCAGCGTGTGCAGCGTCCTGTCCTTCTGGCGCGATCTATAAGCGCGAGGAAGATGGCATCGTTCTGATCGATCAAGAGAAGTGCCGCGGCTGGCGCATGTGTGTATCTGGCTGCCCGTACAAAAAGATCTACTACAACTGGGAAAGCGGCAAATCGGAAAAATGCACTCTGTGCTATCCGCGCATTGAAAGCGGCAACCCCACAGTGTGTTCAGAAACCTGCGTAGGCCGCATCCGCTATCTCGGCGTGATGCTTTACGATGCCGACAAGATCGAAGAAGCTGCAAATGTTGCTAAAGAAACCGATCTTTACGATGCGCAGATGGATGTGTTCCTGGACCCCAATGATCCTGAGGTGATTGCAGCCGCGCGTGCTGATGGCATTCCTGAAGATTGGATCAAATCAGCGCGGGAAAGTCCGATCTGGAAAATGGCGATGGTCTGGAAAGTGGCGTTCCCACTGCACCCAGAATACCGCACGCTTCCTATGGTTTGGTACATCCCACCCTTGTCACCCATTCAGAACGCAGCTGAAGCTGGCAAAATCGGCATGGACGGGCAAATGCCCGATGTGAACTCGCTTCGCATCCCAGTGAAGTATCTGGCCAATATGCTCACCGCAGGTGATGAGCCACCGGTCGTGCAGGCCTTAGAACGCATGCTCGCTATGCGCAGCTACATGCGCTCCAAAACGGTGGAGGGTGTGACCGATGCTGGCATTGCAGAACGCGTTGGTTTGAGCCCAGCACTGATTGAGGACATGTACAAAATCATGGCCCTTGCCGACTACGAGGACCGTTTTGTCATTCCAACAACGCACCGCGAGCAAGTGGAAGACGCCTATGACCTGAAAGGGGGCTGCGGCTTCACCGATGGCAATGGCTGTTCCACAGGCGACTCCGGATCGCTGTTTGGCGGCAAGAAGAAACCACTCAAAATGCCACAGGAGGTGCGCTAACATGGCGATGCTTCATGACAGAACTCTCAAAGCCATCTCGCTGATCCTCAGCTACCCAACGGTGGAACTGCAACAGGCAATGCCAGAAATTGGCGGCGTTCTAAGCTCTGAAAGTCGCCTAACCGCGGCCCAGCGCCGCGCGCTTCGCCCTCTGGTTGAGGCGCTTGCAACCGATGACATTTACGACCTGCAAGAGCGGTTTGTGATGTTGTTTGACCGCTCGCGCACCCTATCGCTCAACCTGTTTGAGCATGTGCACGGCGAAAGTCGTGACCGGGGCGGCGCGATGGTGAGCCTTGTTGAAACCTACCGCGCAGGCGGGTTTGATCCGGTGACCAGTGAGCTGCCAGACCATCTGCCTGTGCTGCTTGAGTTTCTTTCCACCCGGCCAGCGCTTGAGATCAAGGATACGCTCAGCGATGCAGCGCACATCTTTGGTGCCATCGCGGAGCGTTTGGAGCGGCGCGAAAGCCCTTATGCGGCGGTGTTTATCAGCCTCATGCAGCTTTCTGGCGCTAAGGCCAACCAACAGGCGCTAACCGAGTTGTTAGAAGAGCCGGACGTTGACCCCACCGATCTGGAAGCCTTGGACAAGGTTTGGGAGGAGAGCGAAGTGCTCTTTGGCCCGGACCCCAATGCAGGCTGCCCGCAAGTGCGCGACATGCTTTCGCGTATGGACCAACCGATTCATCCCAATCCGGCACATCTGCCGGCCGCTGAATAGGGAGAGAAAACGATGTTTCCCAATTTTGATATAAACTTCATTATCTTCGGCATCATGCCGTATGCGGCGCTGACCGTGTTGGTGGTCGGTTCTATCGCCCGCTATGAGCGTGACCCATTCACCTGGAAATCTAGCTCTTCCCAGCTTTTGCGTCGCAAGCAACTGATCCTGGGTTCTGTGTTGTTCCACGTTGGCATCATCGTGGTCTTCTTCGGCCATTTGCTCGGTCTTTTCACGCCGATCTGGATCCTTGATCTGTTGGGCGTGCCCTATGCGCTCAAGCAGTGGGCGGCTGTGATCATAGGCGGAACCTTTGGCGTTCTGGCTTTCATTGGCAGCACCATATTGCTGCATCGCAGGCTCGCTGATCCGCGTATCCGCGTGCATTCCAGCTTTGCTGATATCGCCATCATGGTTCTGATTTGGCTGCAGTTGGTGATCGGTATCGGTACTATTTTCCTAACCCTGCAACATATGGATGGCGCTGAAATGCTGCTCTTCATGAGCTGGTCGCAGAGCATCGTTTCGTGGAACATCAATGCGTGGGTCAATGTGATCGATGTGCATTGGATGTACAAAGCGCACATCTTCTTGGGCCTTGTGATCGTGACGCTGTTCCCGTTCACCCGCCTGGTGCACATGTTGTCGGGCTTCGCTACGCCGTTCCGCTACATCTTTGCGCGCACCGGCTACCAGATCGTGCGCTCGCGCCGTCAAACAGCGCTGCCTACGCGTAATGGTGCCTCTGATGATCAGACACGCCCAACCATCACACCAGCGGAGTAAACATCATGGCATGTTCATGTAACTCGAGCTCGGCACCGTCTGTTGAGGCTCCCAAAACCTTGGCGCAGGCCCACACCATCGCTAACGCTGAGGCCCCCAAGGGGGCACAGCAAACCAGAGGTGCCATTAAGATCAATGGCGAGATCATTTCGCCAGAGGCTATTGGGCAGGAGGCGCAGAACCACACCGCGCCAAAAAACAAGCCTGGCACGGCTTGGAACCAGGCAGCGCAAGCAATGGCTGTGCGCGCCCTTCTTTTGCAAGAAGCGCGTGCACGAAACCTGGATGCCACACCATTGGAAGTTGGCCCGGGCCGTTTTGAAACCGAAGAAGAAGCTCTCATCCGTGTGGTGTTGGATGATGCTGTTGATGCTGTCAGCCTGCGCGATGAGGATGTGCGCGAGGAATGGGCGCGTGATCCAGATCGCTTCCGTTCACCGCCCTTGTGGGAGGTCTCTCACATTTTGGTGGCCTGTGACATGACCGACCCGCAAGCGCGTGTTGCCGGCTTCAAACAGGCCAGCGAATTGGCAAAAATGGTTCTGAAGGACAAAAAACAGTTCTCCAAAATTGCAGCGCAGCACAGCCATTGTGGTTCCAAAAGCAGTGGTGGTGCACTGGGTCAACTGACCCCGGGCAACAGCGTGCCAGAGTTTGAAAAAGCTCTGCGCACGATGGCTGAGGGCGAAATTACAGCCAAGCCAGTGCCCACGCGCCATGGCTTTCACATTATCCGTATGGATGCGTTGGCGCTTGGCCAGGTGCTGCCATTTGAGGTGGTGCGCGGGAAAATTGCCGACGCCATGGAAAAGGCAGCGTGGGCGCGCGGCGCTCGTGCATTTTTGGCCGATCTAACAGCCAAAGCTAAAATTGAAGGGCTAACATTCGAGCACTGATGCTTGGAATGGGATGCTTGAGAAAAACACGGCGCAGCCCTGCCAGCCATAAAAAGGCAAAACGGGCTCGATGAGGAAGAAAGTAATGCTGACGAAAGAACTAGAGCGAAGAGGAGATTGCATGGAGCCGACCAGTTCCAGATTAATCTACGATCCGCTGACTTTTCTGGCTGAAGATCATCTTCGCCAGCGGCAGATCTGCGCTATGCTCACCGGTATCGCCACACAGGCGCAACCAGAATTTCGCGCCATGGCATTGTCTTTGGCGTTCTTGCGGCATGAGTTTTTGCTGCACAACGCCGATGAACGTTCTGGGCTTTTTCCGCTCATGATTGAACGCTGCGAGCCTGAGGATGAAATAAGCATCATCATCTCGCGTGTCGAAGAGGCGCATAATGATGCGCAGGAGTTGGCTTTGGCGGTTGGAGGTGTGCTTCAAATCTTGATGGAGGAGGAGCGTGCGGCAAACCAGGAAGAGCGGGTGTCGATCCAGCTTTTCGTGGCCAAATGTCATCGTTATCTCATTTGGGAAAACGCGATCATCATACGTTTGGCACGTGTTCGCCTGAGCGAAGAGGACTTGGCAGGCCTTGCAAAGCAGATGCTGTTGCGCCGTGGTTTGGTTGAGCCAAAACGCTAAAGGACGCCAAGCAATGTTGGATGAGCTTTTAAGCCGTAACGCCCAGTGGGCGAATGAGCGTGATGCCAATGAGCCGGGTTTTTTTACGCGGCTTGCCGAGCAACAAACACCAGAATATTTCTGGATTGGCTGCTCCGATAGCCGCGTGCCAGCCAATGTTGTTGCGGGCCTTGATCCTGGCGAGGTGTTTGTCCATCGCAACGTTGCCAATGTTGTGCACTCCTCGGACATGAACCTGCTCAGTGCGCTGGAATATGCAGTGGACGCGTTGAACGTGGTCGAGATCATCGTGTGCGGCCATTATGGCTGTGGCGGTGTAAAAGCTGCCACCGAAGAGCTGCCCCATGGTTTGGCCGATCACTGGCTTGAGCCTATTCGGCGCCTGGCGCGCTCCTATGCGGTGGACCTGTCTCAGGCCGCCACGCTTGAAGAAAAACAAGATCGCTTGGCTGAACTCAATGTGATTGAAGGCGTTTTGCGGGTGTCTGAAACGCCTATTTTGCAGCGCGCATGGCAGCACGGCAGCAAAGTTTCGGTCCACGGCCTGATCTATGGTTTGGCCGATGGGCGCCTGCGCAATCTCAATTGCACGGTTAATGCCGGGCATTTGCAGGCCGCCTCACCGCTAAAGGTTGAGCCATGAAAATTGCCTACACCATGATGCCCGGACGAGGAGATATGGATCGCTTGCTGGCGGCTCTGGCGGATGACCTGTTGGTGGCGGGCTACTGCGTTCGTGGCGTTGTGCAATCCAACCAAGAGCGCCCCGGCGATCACCCTTGCGACATGGATATCAAAGTGCTGCCAGCGGGGGCGGAACTGCGTATTTCGCAGGCGCTGGGTAAGGGGTCACGTGGTTGCCGACTTGATCCATCTATCTTGCAAAAGGCAGCCTTGAGCGTAGAGCGTAGCTTGGCCACCGGCGCTGATCTGTTGTTGATCAACAAATATGGAAAAAACGAAGCGCAGGGCCGTGGTTTTTATGATGCTATTGCCCAGGCTGTTGCTATGGATGTTCCTGTGCTCTGTGGGTTGAATTCGCTCAACTTTGAAGCCTTCATGAGCTTCACGGACAGGCAAGCTTTTGAGCTAAAACCAGACATTGGCAGTTTAAAAACTTGGGTGGTTGGTGCAGTTACCGCGCAGACTATGGCAAGTGACCAAGCCGCATTTTTCGGCTGAACGCTGTCTGGCTGCACCCGCTGGCAGCGCTGTCTATACATCAAGAAATGGCTCAGGCGTGCTGATCAGCACATATCCCATCTTTGCCATCCGAACTTGGTGATCGGTCGCACTCAGTAAGCGCTGCGCAATCACCTGCTGCTCGTTCCGCGTTTGGGCGGCATGCTCGAAAAAAATGGCGGACAGAGAGTCCGTATAACCCATGGTTTTCTGTGATCCTATCTGTTCGTCATCGTTCAGAAAAATATATATATTACAGCTAATTAAGTTTACCGCCATTCATTGCAGTTCGCAGGCGCTCGCACTAAATCAGATATAAGTGTGGGAACATATGTGGGAACGAAATGCCTCTGAGCGCTCGGAAAGTGGAAACGGCACAACCCGGAAAGCATGGTGACGTACGCGGGCTTTATCTGCTGGTCAAACCCTCCGGCGCGCGGTCATGGGTGCTGCGCTATCAGGTTCATGGGCGGCGGCGTGATCTGGGTTTAGGCGCATATCCCGATGTAAGTCTCGCAATGGCGCGGGAGCGCGCAGCGGAGGCGCGGCGGCTGCTTGCCAACGGTGAGGACCCGATTGCTAAGAAACAACAGGCAAAACCTAAGACCTTCAAAGCAGCAGCACTGGAACTAATCCAGAGCAAACGCCCCGGCTGGAAAAGTGCGAAGCATGCGGCGCAATGGGCGGCCACACTAGAAACCTACGTCTTTCCCAAACTTGGTCAGGTTCAGATCGCCAAGATCGAAACGGCGGACGTGATCTCCACCCTCTCACCCATCTGGTCGGAAAAGCCAGAGACGGCGAACCGGGTTCGCCAACGGATCGAAGCTGTGATTGACTACGCAACAGCGCTAGGCATTCGAAGTGGCGACAATCCTGCGCGTTGGCGTGGGCATCTGGATCACCTGCTGCCAAATCCAAAGAAGGTTCGGAGCGTCCGGCACCACCCCGCGCTTCCCCATGCTGAGATTTCCAGCTTCATGGCCGCGCTGGATCAGCGTTCCGGCGTTGCGGCTCGCGCTCTCGCATTCACCATTCTAACAGCGGCACGCTCTGGGGAAGCGCGCGGTATGACATGGAGCGAGATCGACCTTGACGCCCGCCTTTGGATGGTTCCAGCCAATCGAATGAAGGCTGGTAAGGAGCATCGTGTGCCCCTAACCGAAGCTGCTTTGGCCCTGCTTGGCAACGCCCGTGACGCAGGCAAGCTTGTATTCGAAAGCGAGGCAAAGCCGAACAAGCCCATCTCCGACATGAGCATGACGGCAGTTCTCCGCCAAATGGGGTATGATGCGATTACGGTCCATGGCTTTCGCTCCACCTTTCGCGATTGGGCAGGAGAAACCACCGGTTTTCCGCGAGAGGTCATCGAAGCGGCGCTCGCGCACGGCATCAAGAACAAAGCCGAAGCCGCCTATGCCCGCTCAGACCTTTTCGACAAGCGGCGCGAACTAATGGCGGCATGGGCGGCAATCGCGACGTCGCGCGATCTAGGGGCCAACATTTTCGCTCTTTCCCAAGTGCACGCCCAGTAAGGTTGCGCCAGAGTAAATTTTGCGCCGCTATCAGCTCAGTCAGGGACGAACTCTACCCAAAAATGGAGGAAGAAACGGGTCTCAGGTCACCGCCCCAGTCCGATATGTTGAAGGGCGGGTTGGCGAGGATGTAATCAGCCTTCAATCCCGGATGCGCGTCTTTGTGAAAGCTGCCCGCGCTGTCCCACGCGATGTCCGCATCAATGCCGTGGACGGCTAGGTTCATCTTGGCTAGGCGCCATGTGGTGTGGTTGATCTCTTGCCCGTAGAGCGAGAGGTTCAGCGGGTTGCGGCCGTGATCTTCGATAAACTTCTCGGACTGGATGAACATGCCGCCCGATCCGCAGCAGGGGTCATAGACGCGGCCCTGGTAGGGTTCGAGCATTTCAACCAGCGTGCGGACGACAGAGCGCGGCGTGAAGAACTCACCCCCGCGTTTGCCTTCGGCGCTGGCAAAGCCCGAGATGAAGTATTCGTAGACCCGGCCCAGAAGGTCGCGCGCCCGGTTGGCGCTGTCGTGCATCTTGATGTTAGAGAAGAGGTCCACCAGTTCGCCCAGCATGGTTTTGTCGAGCGTGGGGCGGGCGTAGTTCTTGGGCAGAACGCCCTTGAGGGTATCGTTGGTGGGTTCGGCCTCGATGGCCTCCATCGCGTCGTCGATGATCTTACCGATGTTTTCCGAGCGCGCGTTTTTTGGATGTGGGACCAACGTGCAGTCTCAGGCACCCAGAAGACGTTTTCCGCAAGGTATTCCTCGGGGTCTTCCGGGTCGGCGAATTCGTCAGCGCCGAGCTTATCGTGCATAGCCTGGAAGGCCTCAGAGATGTATTTGAGAAAAATCAGGCCAAGCGCGACGTGTTTGTACTCGGATGGCTCCAGCCCTCCACGCATTTTATCAGCCGCTTTGAAAAGATCGGCCGCAAAATCAAGGTCAGCGCTGCGTGTATCTTTGGCCATATAGGGAGTGCTCTCCGATTAACTATTCTGTTTTTCATGCCAGTTCTTGTGCATAGATTACAGCGCGTGTTGCCCATGCTCAGACTATAGTATGAATTGGGGCGCATGCCGCTGGGCGGCAGTGAACACAGTATTTGTGCAGCACTAACCCAAGGACGCACGGTATCGCTTCTTATAACGGGTTCATTCGTAAGGCTCCCACGCAACGGCTCAAGAGCTTCTTTGAAGCGCGCGGTGTCGTTGCACCTGATGGATTTGATTGGTCTGCCGAGGGACGAGGCACAGCGCTGGTCCGCTCTTTAGATGAAATGCTTGGCGAGCTGCCTGACCTGAAACAGGACGCTTTGAAGGCGGACCTTGATCTCTTCCACAGTCTAGCTGACGCCAATGGCCTGACCGCCGCTGAAAGGATTTGTGCAGGTGAGGAAATCAATCTGGAAGGCCTGCAGGGCGTGCAGGATGTCTTGCTGATGCTTGCGGTAGCGCATCCTTGGATCATTGACCGCGTCGCAGCGGAGGCATCCTTAATGCGCCGCACCGGTGGTAGGAACTGGTCTGCCTTTCAATTCGATGATGATGGCAAGCCCTGGGCCTTAGACGATGAGGCGGCGCGTTCTGCATTTCTCGAGGACGCGATTGATATCCTTGATTTGCCTGAGCACAGGAAGCGCGAAGCCGACTGGTACAAGACGATCCGCGTTCACCCCGTAACCGGGCAAGAGACCGAGATTGTCCAAGCCACCATCTACGTGGAAGAGCGTGCGGAACGGGTAAATTGCTGATCAATGAGCCTGCGCTGGACAAGCTGCAGGCGTTGCGCGATCGGCTGGGCAAGCCGCTGATCGTCCGCTCTGCCTTTCAAAGCCCCGAGTTGGCACAAAATATTGCTGCCAACTCGGGGC
>JBGCDM010000116.1:0-11502 GCA_045105395.1 Devosiaceae bacterium
CGCTCCTCCATTCTTGGCTTCTTTGTAGGCGTGCTGCCAGGTGCTGGCGCAACCATTGCGTCCTTCCTTGCCTATGGTGTGGAGCAGCGTTTGGCTGGTCCTAAAAAAGGCGCTGAATTTGGCAAGGGCTCCATCCGTGGCCTTGCCGCGCCGGAAACCGCCAACAATGCGGCCTGCTCTGGCTCGTTTGTGCCACTTCTAACGCTTGGCATTCCTGGCTCAGGCACCACGGCGATTATGCTGGGTGCGCTTCTTTCCTACGGTATCCAGCCTGGCCCACGGCTGTTCATCGACAATCCAGAGGTCTTCTGGTCGGTGATCATTTCCATGTATATCGGCAACATTGTGCTGCTGGTTCTGAACCTACCCTTAATCCCCTATATCGCGCGCGTGCTTGCGCTTCCCACAGCGCTGCTGGTGCCGTTTATTCTCTTCTTCTCACTGATCGGGGTTTATTTCGTTTCGTTCAACACGTTCGATATTCATCTGATGGTTCTGTTTGCGGTCTGTGCGCTGGCATTGCGCTTAATGGACTTTCCTATGGCGCCCATGCTGCTGGGCTTTATCCTAGGTGGCATGATGGAGGAAAACCTTCGCCGCGCACTTATCATTTCCGATGACAGCTGGGCCTTCCTGTGGGAGCGGCCTTTGACCGCCTCCATCTTGGCCGTTGCTATCCTGATTTTGTTTGTACCGATCCTGACGCCTTACATCGCGAAGATGAAAGACAAGGTGTACGGCAATGTCGGTGAAGGTGGCTAAAGCTATTCCATTGGTTCAAGTAAAGGGCGAGATCCATCTACAAAGTTCATGGCGCCACATCGCAGCCGTATTGGACCCGTTAACCTGAGCTTGCTATGGACAGGCCAAAGCACCTGATTTGCTAGGCTGAACATATGACCATTATCCGCATGCATCATGGCGACCTTCCTTCACTGGACGCCTATACCGGCGATGTCGCAATCGACACAGAAGCCATGGGGTTGAACCCGCACCGGGACCGACTTTGCGTTGTCCAACTGTCACCTGGCGATGGGACAGCAGACGTGGTGCAGATTGCTAAAGGGCAAACCTCTGCCCCCAACCTAGAAGCACTGCTTAGCGACCCCGCGCGCACAAAAATATTTCACTTTGCCCGCTTTGACGTAGCGCTTTTGTTCAAATCATTCGGCGTCATGACAACGCCTGTTTTCTGCACAAAGATCGCCTCTCGGCTGACACGGACCTACACCGATCAGCACGGATTGAAGTCGATCTCAAAGGAATTGCTTGGCGTGGACATGTCCAAACAGCAACAATCCAGCGACTGGGGTGCTGATGAGCTTTCACAAGCTCAGCAAGCTTACGCTGCATCTGACGTTCTGCATTTGCATGCGCTCAAAGCCAAGCTGGACATGATGCTGGATCGCGAAGAGCGACGTGAGATTGCCGAAAGCTGCTTTGCATTCCTGCCAACACGCACAAAGCTAGATTTGATGGGGTGGGGTGACAGCGATATCTTCGCCCACTCATGAGCGCATCACAGCGCCCGCCCGGCGGGTAGAAGCGTTCAACGCGGCGCAGGCGCATTCTCAAAAGGTGCGCATGCTGCGCATTTTGTTGCCTGCAACGGGGGTGCTTTCAGTGCTCGTTGTTTTGGGCGGCTGGTGGTTTTCAACCGCCCGCATACCAAGCCTTCAGGTAAGCGATGTTTCGGTGACCGATGAGGGCATTGCGATGGATGCTCCAGTGCTGCGCGGTGAAGATGATGAGGGTCGCCCCTATGAATTGCGTGCGCAGGAAGCTTTCCAGTCCTTATCTGCTAACCCAACAATCCTTATGAGGATGCTGGAGGGTGAGCTGGCACTGGATGAAGAAGACAGCGTTACAATTCGTGCGCCGCAGGCCCGGCTTGATAGCGAGACCAACATTTTACAGTTTGAGGAAGGTGGCGTTGATCTACGCCTGCTTTCGGGCGGTCAAGCTTTGCTGGGCGTTAGTCTTGTTGATCTTGAAAACGGCACATTGCGGTCTGATGAACCTGTTCAGATCATCAATGATGAGGTCACACTTAACGCTGGCGGCATTGAAGGGTTTGACGGCGGCAAGAGGCTGCTGTTTACCAATGGTGTGCGAATGGTGGTGACGCCAACACAGGATGGGAATTAGCCAATGCGCATATCGAAGGGCCGCTCTGTTGCGCTTTGCCTGCTTGCTGCGTGCAGTTTGGCGCTGGCTTCACTTTCGGGGCATCCAGTGGCTGCGCAAACCTTGGCAGATGGCCTAAGCGGCTTCTCCCAAGGTTCTGATCAACCCATCGAGATTGAAGCAGACAATCTAGAAGTTTTAGATGCCCAAAACCTCGCCATCTTCCGGGGTAATGTTGAAGTCGTGCAAGGCACGGCCACCCTCAACACTGTTGAACTGCGCGTGCATTACACAACCGGTCAAAATGGTGAGATTGGCCCATCCAGCAACCAAGGCCTGCGCCTGCTTGAAGCGATGGGCGACGTGCGCATTCGTTCAGAAGATCAATATGCCACCGGTAACCAGGCGCGATTTGATTTTGAAAGCGAGATTATCGTCCTCACCGGCAATGTTATGTTGCAACAAGGTGAGAACATTGTGCGTGGTCAGCAGCTAACTGTGGACCTCACGACACGCGAAAGCCGTTTGGATTCCGCTCCCACTGCATCTTCGAGCAGCGGCCGGGTAACCGGTGTTTTCGTTCCCGGCGCGGGTCAATAGGCACACAATGGGCTTTTTTGATCAACCTCTAGCTAAACTGGCTCAGTCCAAGCTTGGCCGCACAATAGAAACGCTGCCACGCCCCACGGCCATGCTTGTGCGCTGGGGTGTATTGCGGCCTCGTGATCCGATGGATCGGCTCTCCCATGATTTTGACCGATTGATCGCTCAAAGTGGCACCAATCGCTCGGCTTTGCAGCAACCCTCAAATGGCAATGGTACGGTGGACGAGGCTCTGCCCTTTGAACCCTATGATGTTTATGACCACCCCATCATTGGTGATGCGCTGGTCGTGCAGGGCTTGCGCAAAGCCTATAAGGGTCGCGTTGTGGTGCGCGATGCCGGACTGACAGTGAAGCGCGGTGAAGCGGTGGGGCTTCTTGGCCCCAATGGTGCCGGCAAGACCACGATTTTTTATATGATCACCGGGCTTGTGATGCCCGACCAGGGCCAAATCCATCTCGATGGTCACGATATAACGCGCCTGCCAATGTATCAGCGCGCAAGGCTTGGCATTGGCTACTTGCCACAAGAAGCGTCCATCTTCCGCGGCATGACGGTGGAACAGAATATTTTGGCCGTTCTGGAACTTGTGGAACCCAGCCTTGATAAGCGTCAGGCAGATCTTGAGTCGTTGCTTGACGAGTTCCAGATCAAAGCGCTGCGCAACACCCCCTCTATTGCGCTATCAGGTGGTGAGCGCCGCCGCTGCGAAATCGCGCGCGCATTGGCCTCCCGCCCGGCCTTCATTCTGCTTGATGAGCCTTTTGCTGGCGTGGACCCAATTGCCGTCAACGACATTCGTGCACTGGTGCGTCACCTGACCACGCGCGGCATTGGTGTGCTAATAACCGACCACAATGTGCGTGAAACGCTGAGCCTTATTGACCGAGCTACGATCATCCATTCTGGCACGGTGCTAACCGAAGGCACACCGGATGCCATCGTTTCCAACGCAGAGGCGCGGCGGCTTTATTTGGGCGAGAGCTTTTCTCTCTAGCGCCAAATATCACTCTGTTTACGCACAGTTGGCATGTAGCTTGCCTGGCATCGGCGAAGCAGCTACCACCGCTGCATGGGAATGTCGCCTAAACTCGTTCTGCGCCAAAGCCAATCGCTGCAAATAACCCCGCAGTTGATGCAGGCGATTAAGCTATTGCAGCTTTCTTCCCTAGAGCTTTCGAACTTTGTTGAACGTGAATTGGTGCAAAACCCGCTGCTTGAGCGCGATGATGTGCAAGAAGCGCCTGATAGTGTGCAAGCTAGCGATGACGGGCCTGAGACACGAAGTGATGACGAGCGGCCAGACTGGACATCCGACCAACTTGAAACCAGCCCGCAGGCGGTTGCGGAAAATCTAGATACGTCCGCTGACAATGTTTTTCCAGAAGCGGCGGAAGCAGGACCACTTGCACCCAGCCTAACAGGATCGGTTGGAATGGGAGCAGGCGGCGGACTGGAGGGGCGCCCGGACTTTGATGCCTTTATCGCCCGGGAACTGTCGCTTCATGATCACCTCAATGAGCAACTGAACCTTGCGATAGCTGAACCCAATGATCGCCTGATCGCCGCCATGCTCATCGACGCCGTGGATGACAATGGCTACTTGCAAACCAGCCTTGAAGATGTGGCAGAACGCCTCGGCGCAATGCTGGAGCAAGTTGAGCAGGTTCTGGCAACGGTACAGACGTTTGATCCCATCGGCGTTGCTGCGCGCTCCCTGCCTGAATGCCTTGCCCTGCAATTGCGCGATCGCAATAGGTTCGATCCAGCCATGCAAGCACTGCTGGATAATCTGGAGCTTGCCGCCAAGCGCGATATGGCCGGGCTTAAGCGTGCATGCAGCGTCGATCTTGACGATCTTGCTGAGATGCTCAGTGAAATTCGAGCTCTTGACCCAAAACCCGGGCGGGGCTTTTCCAACACACCCGTTGAGACCGTTATCCCAGATATTCTTGTCCGCGAGGAACCCGGCGGCACCTGGGGTATTGAGCTGAACCCAGAAACGATGCCACGCGTGCTGGTCAACCGCACCTATTACGGTCAGATCAACCGCGCCACGCTCTCGAGCGATGAGAAGGGCTACCTGTCGGAGCAACTTCAATCGGCCAGCTGGCTAGTTAAAAGCCTGGATCAACGCGCACGCACCATGATCAAGGTCGGCAAAGAGATTGTGAAGCAGCAAGATGGATTCTTTGCCCTTGGAGTTGACCACCTGAAACCCCTCACACTGCGCCAAGTGGCCGATGCCATTGAAATGCACGAATCCACTGTTAGCCGTGTTACTTCCAACAAATATATCGCAACACCGCGTGGTGTGTTTGAGCTCAAATACTTCTTCACTGCTGCCATTCAATCGGCAGATGGCGGTGAGGCCCATGCAGCAGAATCCGTCCGTGCCCGCATCAAGAAGCTCATAGATGCTGAGGATCCACGCCAAGTGCTATCCGATGATCAGTTGGTCAAAGCACTGAAAGATGATGGCATCGACATCGCGCGGCGCACTGTGGCCAAATATCGAGAAGCGATGCGGATATCGTCCTCTGTGCAACGGCGCCGGGAAAAACGAGCCGCTTTGGCCGATTAGGCGCGTAGAGACTTGGGTTGAAAGATCAACACAAAGAGGGCTTGGCGAAGCTTCATCTCCGTGCCAGCCTGCACATATTAGCCACCAAATACGAGCACATTAAAAGTGCTTGAAACCAAGGGAGCGGCAACATGAGCCTTCGTATCACAGGAAAGAATATGGATATTGGCAGCGCTTTGCGCGGCCATGTTGAGACAAAGCTTGGCGATGCCGTAGCGAAATATTTTTCTGGTGGATATTCGGGCCGCGTTACCATGGAACCGGAGGGTTCAGGCTTCCGTACTGATTGCGTGGTGCACCTTGATTCGGGCACCGTACTGCAATCAACCGGCCTTTCCCTTGATCCCCACCAGAGCGCCGACCAGGCTTCCGCGCGCATTGAGAAGCGCCTGCGCCGCTATAAGCGCCGCCTAAAAGATCATCACCATGACAAGGCTGAGCGCATTGCTATGGCCAGCGCCAACTATGTGACCTTTGAAACTCCCAATGAGGATGAAGAGCCTGCAGAGGATTTTGCGCCCACGGTCGTAGCGGAAACAGAGACCCAAATGAAAACGCTAACAGTGGCCAGTGCCGTGCTCGACCTCGACTTCTCAGGCGCTCCGGTGGTGGTGTTCACGAATGCTGGAACCGGCAAAATCAATGTGGTCTACAAGCGAAATGATGGAAATATAGGCTGGATTGATCCCTCCGCGTAGGGTAACGCGTCGCCCTGATCCTTTTTCACATGCGGTATGCAACACTACGGTTCGTAGTGCCTTTTACCGCTTGGAGCGACCATGGGTATGGACCTTAGCGATTTGGTTGCGCCGGAAGGCGTGACCGCTTCGCTCAAAGCAACGTCAAAGAAGCAAGCGCTTCAAATGCTGTCTGCCAAAGCCGCAGCGCTAACCGGGCTTGGCGAGCGCGATATCTTCACCACTCTGCTTGAACGCGAGCGCTTAGGCTCCACTGGTGTGGGGCATGGCGTTGCGATACCCCATGGCAAATTGCCGGGACTTGATGGTGTGGTGGGCTTATTTGCACGCGCGCATACGCCGCTTGATTTTGAAGCGTTGGATGATCAACCTGTGGACCTTTTGTTTTTGCTGCTCGCACCAGAAGGTTCAGGCGCTGACCATTTGAAGGCCCTTGCTCGCATTGCACGCGTTTTGCGTGATGAGGTGCTGGCTGAAAAAATCCGCACCACCGACCATGCCACCGGCATCTATGCTGTGCTGACCGGTCAGTCGCAAGAAACTGCAGCCCAGGCCTAGCAAGCTGTTCAAGCTGTGTTGGATTGATGCCTTAACCCGGGGCAAGTGTTCATGCCTTGTTAACCATGTATTAGGCGGGTTGGGCTAAAGTTATTGCATATCCAATGCGTCCACTTTGAGGGATGAGCACCTATGCCCGCTTCAGCAGCAGCCATCGATACGGTCACCAACACCACTGCCAAAACGCCATTGCGCACGCTTCGGTATGGCGAGGCCATTCCACTTTGCTACTCGGCAACGCGAACCAACCCTCGCTTCGCCTTTGGCTCTCTTGGGGGGCGCTTCACATTGTTGGGCTTTTTGCCTTCTAAGGATTCGCCAGATTGCGCGATTATGATGGCACAAGCGGACAAAGCTAAAAAAATTTTTGACCCTGCAAAGCGCGTGGTTGCGTTGGCAAGCAATTCTAGCGGCACGCGTGATGACGCTGAGCTTTTGTCGGTGGACGGGGCTTTACTGGTTTTCCATGATGAAGCCAATGGTTTGCACGATATCTTTGGCGTTAGCGGTGCGAACCGAGAGGCTCAAAAGAGCGCAATGCCATCTGGTTGGTTTCTCATTGATCCAGTGATGCGCGTTATGGCGACATTTCCACCAGAAGACACAGCGCAAGCGCTTGCAACATTGGAAAATGTTGGCGAGCCACTTAATCACGCAAGGGTTCCTACGCCAGCGCCAGTTATGGTGGTACCGCGTGTGTTTGAGCCTGAATTTTGTACCGCTTTGCTTGACTATTATGCTGCACAGGGTGGCGAGGCATCCGGCGTTACCCGCGAGCGCGATGGCAAGACGCTTGTTGAGCTGGATAACTCAGCCAAGAAACGTTTTGATTGTATGATTGAAGATGAAGCCCTTCGACAGGCCGCCATGCATCGCATTTATTGGCGACTGGCGCCACAAATAGAGAAAGCCTATCAATTCAAAGTCACGCGCATGGAGCGTTACATTGTTTGTTGCTACGACGCGCAAACAGGCGGATATTTCAAAGCACACCGCGACAACACCACCAAAGGAACGGCACATCGGCGCTTTGCGGTATCGATAAACCTAAACGCAGAAGACTTTGACGGCGGCGGTGTTATGTTTCCTGAATACAGTGAAACGGTCTATAATCCACCCACCGGCGGTGCCTTGATTTTCTCTTGCTCAATCCTGCACGAAGCGCTGCCTATTACAGGTGGCCAGCGTTACGCATTCCTACCGTTCTTGTACGATGATGCTGCAGCAGAGGTGCGCAAAGCCAACAATGCGTTCCTTGATGAAAGCGTGGGCACCTATGGTGGCTAGCAAGGCTTTAAGTAGTAGGTTGCGGTAGCCGTTAAAGCCAATTGGCCCAACGTCACTTTCTAAGAGACTGTCATGCTTTGTTTTTCTTAGATCGCGGCCACTCTTCTTACCAGCGGCAACAACAAACGGCGCGAAGCCCCTCCGCCTCATCATGCGGCATGAAAACTCGAGCCACCGTCACCTCCAAAAGATTGCATTGATAGAGAGCTACAACGCTTGGGAACACACCTTGTAGACACAGCCTAGGCAATGACAGGCAGAGACTGCACACCATAGCTGGCCTCAATAGAGCGCCCATTTGCCGGATCACTTAGCGCCATTTGGAACTTGGCTGATGGGCGCACACCGCCAATCGCTGGCAGCGTTCCGCACAGCATGGCATCGCCCTCGCCCAGTGCATTACGTTCCAACAGCTCAACAAGTGGCCTGATAGCGTCCAAAGTGCCGTTTTGGTAAGCAACCCTTATTCCGCCCTCTTCAATGGTGGAGCTCAGTTGCAAACTATCCAAGCGATCTGCAACCTCATCAAAGCACCAAAGCCGGTTTGCGACAGGTTTGGCGCATACCTGCTTAGAGTGCGCGACCGATGTCGCTTCTAGGCCTCGGTCGGTATGGTCAGAGGCAACGCCCAGCCAAAGCACATCATTGGCACGCAGCAAAAATGGCTCGGCTTCACCGGATGTTTCCTCGCCCAGAGCCTGCACTGTGTGCGACTGCACCAAGAGGCTTGCAGACACTTTATAGAACAGCGGCACATGTGTAGGCGGTGGCACGCCAATGGCTTTAAGCTCGTCAATATGGTGTTGCACGCCAGCAGCGTCACGCCCTGTCCATCCAGCAATGGTCAGTGTGTTGATCTCAACATCCAGCAAGCCGTCATCTGTGTGGAATTGCATGCTGCTAAAGACCTGATGGTAAGAAAAGTGCGATCTGCGGGAACAGGATAAGCAAACCAACCATAAGCAACATTACAAGTGCATAGGGTATTGCGCCGATCATGACATCGGTGAACGAGCCAGAGCGCCGCGCACCCTGCACAACAAAGAGATTGAGCCCGACTGGCGGGGTGATCAATGCCATCTCAACCAGGATGATCATCAAAATACCGAACCAAATTTTGTCGTATCCCAACCCAACCACAATGGGCACGATGATGGGGATGGTGGCGACCATGAGAGACAGAGTTTCGATGAAGAAGCCAAGAATGATGTACATCAGGATGATGACGAAAAGCGTCATCAAAGGCGTTAAGCCCAGCGAACTCATCAAGTCTTGCAATGCTCGGCCAAGGCCAGCGGATGATAGCGCGAAGTTCAACACATAGGCGCCGATAACAACCAGCATGATCATAGCTGTGATGCGCACCGCGCCGCGCAAGCTATCGATCAACATGCGCACTGAAAGCCCCTTGCTGAAGGCGGCGATCAACAAAGCAATGGCAACACCAATTGCCGCAGCTTCAGTGGGTGTCGCCCAGCCGGTATAGATGGAGCCAACAATGGCCCCGAAGAGAAAGAGAATGGGTAACAAATCGGACAGACCTGCGACGCGCTGGATCCATGTTGAGGAGCGCGACGGTCCACCAAGCGAGGGCTTGATGGTGCACAGTATGGCCGTGATCGCCATGAACATCAGCGCTAACAACAGGCCAGGGATGAGACCGGCCAAGAACAGCTGCGGGATCGAGCTTTCGGTTAGAAAGCCATATACGATGAGATTGATAGATGGCGGGATCATAATGCCCAACGTGCCACCAGCGGCGATTGCGCCGGAAAAAAGCCTGGGATTGTAGTTGAGCTGTTCGGCTTGCGGCATGGCGACCGTTGCAACCGTTGCTGCGGTGGCTACCGATGAACCGGAGGTTGCTGAGAAAAGGGTTGCTGTGCCGATATTGGCGTGGATCAATCCGCCAGGCAGCCACGATACCCAGCGGTCAAGCGCAGTGTAGGTACGTTCTGCCACGCCACTGCGCACCAAAATTTCACCCAGCAGCACAAAGAAGGGGATGGCGATAAGCGTTGCACTGTTGGATGAGGACCACACAATTTGCCCAAGGCCGCGCATAAGCGGGAATGGGCTGAAAAACGCATCGATGCCGAAGGCCAGAACAAACAGTACAATGCCGACCGGAATGGACAGCGAGAGCAGGCCTAAAAGGCCAAAGCCAATGTAAGCAATCATAACTCGCCTCCCACACCGCCAGTCGTTTCGGCAAGTTTGTAATCACGGCGAACCGTTTGCCACAGCAAAGCCAGGGCCAGAACACTGGCTGATAATGCAAACCAAGCCCAGCCAGACCACCAGATGGCCTGCGGTATCCAAAGCGGTGTTTCGAGTGGCGTATTGGCCGTGGAGCCCAGTCGGATAGAGCGGGCCAGCACCGGCCACCCCTGCAGCGCCACGAAAAGCGCGGTAGCAGCCAATGTCCACAGCGCCAGGCAATCCATAAGCGCGCGGCCAAGAGGTGGTAATTTCACGCGCAGCAAATCGATGCGCACATGGGCAAGCTTGGTAAGCGCATAGCCCATTGCCCAGCTTGTGACCCCGGCCATAACGTAACCGGAAATTTCATCGGTCCCGCCAAAAGAAGCGTCAAAGCGGCGCAAAATTACATCGGCCAGAATGTAGGCCGCCGTTAGAAGAAGGGCGAGCCCCGCCGCAACAGCAACAAAGTCGTTGATGCGGCGGAGGCTCATAACAGCCCGGTCAATCAGTTGATCCATGAGAGGGGTCACACGAGTCTTTCGTTCGTCCGGACTGCCAATTTTTTTGCGCTCAATTGAGTGGAATAGAGACGCCGGTTGCCTCGCCGACACTGGCATTCCAGCGCTGCGCCCAATCATCACCTGCGCGCTCGGCCCAATCAGGAAGCACCTGAGTAACCAGGATATCACGGGCGCGTGCCACATCATCTTCACTGGCTTCCACCAATGTCAGATCGCGGGCATCACCCAGCGTGCATTCTGATGTGCCCGTAAGGCAAGCAATGTCCATGGCCAAGCCATCCTGCGCGACCTCCCAGGCAGGGTCTTCAAACTGCTCTTTGATCGCGCTCTCTAACGCTGCCTGGTCGTCGGTCGATAGCTCGTTCCAGGCATCCATGTTGATCGCTGTTACGACAGGATCCCAGCCACCAAGGGGGATGGCCAGCAGGTGCGTAGACACTTCCCACCAGCCTGCATTGTAACCGGAACCTGCACCAGTGATGGCGCAATCGACCACACCACGTTGCAGAGCGCCTGGCACTTCACCAAAGCCAAGTGTGATGCCTTCTGCTCCCAAGGCTTCCAAGAACAATGCTGTCATACGGCCTGAGGCACGGATTTTCTTGCCCTCAAGGTCGGCCAAGCCACCAATTTCAGCATTACAGAACACCACTTGCGGCGGGTACGGCGCGATGGCCAGTACATGGGCGTTGAATGTTTCAGCGTAAATGTCGGCCACCATTGGGCGGGCGGCATCAACCATGATGCGTGCAGACGCTGCATCGGTTGCAATCAGCGGAACGTCCAGGCCTTCCAACTCAGGGGCATCAGACACAGCGTAGTCAGCCACTGTCATGCCGACATCAAAGACGCCATCACCCAGCATGCGGAAGACATCTCCGCCACCAATGCCCATCTGATCGTGTGTGGTCAGTGCTGA
>JBGCDM010000117.1:0-2806 GCA_045105395.1 Devosiaceae bacterium
AAGTGAATGAAGCCAAGGCTAAGCGCGAAGCCATATCGGCCTATCTGTCTGAGATAATCGGCCCGGGTACTGTTGTGATTGCCCCGGGCGCGGCAGCTGTTGCGCCGCTTAAAGGCCAGCAAGGGCCTGTTCTTGATGATATCCGCAACCGCGCGTTGGAGGTTCTCGTTCCGTCTGGCCTCTGTCGCCTGCCACAACTGGCACTGCCAGCCCTGCGCACGGCAGAAGGACCGTTGGGCCTGGGGTTGATTGGCTGGGCTGGTTCAGACGAGGTTCTGCTGGAAATGGGCCAGCAGATCGGTGAATTGACCGACTAGCCGATTGCCTGGCCCGGCCCGCAAATATTTAGGCAGCTTTTAGGTGCGCTTGCCAAACCACATGCGAGCCAGCAAACCATCCTTGCGGGCAAACTGATGGTAGAGCGCCGCCGCGATGTGCGCGCCAATCAACAGCATTAAGGCTGTTGCAAAAACCCCGTGCGCCATGCGTGGGGCTAAATCATCAAAGCTTGCAGGCAGCGGGTCGCCCGAGCCACCAAACACAATGGGTGGCAGGCCTGCCAAAATGCTCATGCCAATGCCTGATGCAATCAGCCCAAAGACGGCCAGATAAAGCGCCCAATGGGCAAGTTTGGCGATGCGATTGAGCACAGAGACGCCTATGTCCGCTGCAGGTGGGTGTTGGGTGCGAAGCCGCACGCCGATA
This sequence comes from Devosiaceae bacterium, assembly GCA_045105395.1. Taxonomy (GTDB): domain Bacteria; phylum Pseudomonadota; class Alphaproteobacteria; order Rhizobiales; family MH13; genus MH13. Next base: position 706 of record JBGCDM010000117.1, read on the forward strand.
CGGATCAGCATAAGGACCAAAATCGCGATGCCTGCGATCATGTGCGAACGCAGGGCGTCGATCTTGGATGGATCGCTTTCAGGAATTGGGTCCAGTAGGAAGGTGCCCATGAAAAGGCCGACGATAATGAGGAGCGCCAACAGCCAATGCAGGCCAACCAAGGCAGGGTGATAACGGTTCATTGGGCGGTTCCTTTGCGTACGTTTGACGCCAGCCTAAACCTCCTTTCTAATATTTGCAATATGCAACAGTTGCGCAATGCTATTGATAAGTCTAACCCGCACGTATGGACGATTTTCTTTCACCCGATGCGACATCACAGCTGGTGCGAGAGGCCCGTGAAAGCAGCGCTGGCTGGCTGATTCAGAGGCTTGCAGGCCAGCTTGACCGAGCCATGGACCAAGCGTTGGAGCCGCATGGGTTAAATATCCAATCCTTTGCCATCGTGATGACGGCATTGGAGCATGATGGTTTGACGCAAAAGCAGATTGGTAGTCGGTTTAAAGCGCCCGCCTATACGATCACTCGGTCTATCGATGGTCTAGAAAAAGAGGGTTTTTTAGAGCGGCGCCCCCATCCCACTTCACGGCGTACCAACACTGTGCACCCCTCACAGAAGGCGCGAGAATTGGCGCCGCAGCTTGTTGCCGTCATCAGGCAAGTTAACGAGCGTCTGCTATCGGCATTTGCGATTGATGAAGCTGAAGAGCTGCGCGCACACATGCGAGTAATGCTGGACAACAATGAGCTTGCGAAAGGGCCTTAGCGCGGCTTCACGCCGTTCAAGAGGATGGTCAGCACCGCCTGGGAAGCCTGCTCATTAAACCCTGGCTTTTTGGATTGGTCGCCGGTCACCGCATCTATCTGCGCTTCAAAATCTGCATAGTGCTGCGTGGTTGCCCATATGGTGAAAATCAGATGCACCGGATCGACGGGCGCCAGCTTGCCTGCATCAATCCACCCTTGAAGGATCGCGGATTTGTCATCCACCAGCGATTTCAGACGCGTTTCTAAGAAGTCCTTCAGGATCGGCGCGCCAGCCAAAACTTCGGAAGCAAACAGCCGCGAGGCCTGCGGACGGTCCGCCGACATGCGCATCTTCAAACTAATGTAACGGCGAAGCTCCTCCACCGGATCAGCATCTGGGTCTAGCGTCATGAGCGGGGATAGCCACTCCTCCACGATCTGCTCAAGCACAGTGCGGTAAATCATCTCCTTGGATGGAAAGTAATAGAGCAGATTGGGCTTGGACATGCCCGCCCGATCGGCAATCGCGTCGATAGTGGTGCCATGATAGCCGCGAGAGGAAAACTCTGCCACGGCCGCATCCGCAATCACGGCGCGGTTTTCGATTTGTATCCGGCTTGGTTTGTTCAAAAGAGTGGTATCCGATCTTTGGCAAGGCGCACTTACGCTAGCGTGGCGTTCGTGTGCGCTGCAACCCTGCCAATGGACCGGTGAAATATCCTTCGACCAAATGGTCAAAATCTTGACGTGCGAGCTTTGGCGGTCTTCACTGCCTTAACCGTTATAAAAACGATGAGGGGATCGTAATGGGCAAGATGGGACATCAACCAGGAGAAAACCTTCGGATCAATCCCGAGCGGCTTTGGGATAGTCTCATGGACATGGCCAAGATCGGCCCGGGCATAGCCGGTGGTAACAATCGCCAGACGGTGACAGACGAAGATGCTGAAGGCCGCAGGCTGTTCCAGCGCTGGTGTGAGGATGCGGGTCTTACTATGGGGGTCGATGAGATGGGCACCATGTTCATGACGCGCCCTGGAACCGACCCTGATGCGCTGCCTGTTTATGTTGGCAGTCATCTGGATACACAGCCCACCGGCGGCAAATATGATGGCGTGCTGGGTGTGCTGGCGGGCCTGGAAATCGTGCGCACGTTGAATGATCTCGACATCAAGACCAAGCACCCCATCGTGATCACCAATTGGACCAACGAGGAGGGCACCCGCTACGCCCCGGCCATGATGGCATCCGGCGTGTTTGCTGGCGTGCTGGAACAGGACGATGTTTACACCCGCGTTGATGCCGAGGGTAAAGCGTTTGGTGATGAGCTGGCGCGCATTGGCTGGAAGGGCGA
>JBGCDM010000118.1:0-2782 GCA_045105395.1 Devosiaceae bacterium
TCATGACCTGCGAGAACGGTGGTCATCGGCGCTTAAAAACGCCCATCAATCAATCCCAACCCCGCCCTACAACATATAGAATAAACATTAGAATATTATAATAAACTTATGATTCTAATATATTTTCTTAAAAAATGCCCCAGCGTCACTCGCAATTAATGCCCGCTTTTCCTCGCCCGTTCGTTCAAACGAACGATAGATCATACCCATGCGTGGATTGCCTTTGAGGCGCTCCTGGTTTCGGACGATAAAATCCCAGTAAAGATAATTGAACGGGCAAGCATCTGGCCCGTTCTTTTGCTTCACATCGTACCGACAGCCCTTGCAATGGTCGCTCATGCGATCAATGTAAGCGCCGGACGCAGCATAAGGCTTGGACGCCATAATCCCGCCATCAGCAAAAATAGCCATGCCATGGGTGTTGGGCAGCTCCACCCACTCATACGCATCGGCATACACCACCATATACCAATCATTGATTGCATCAGGATGGACACCCGCCAGCAACGCAAAATTGCCGGTGATCATAAGCCGCTGAATGTGGTGGGCATAGGCGTGTTTCTGTGTGGTGCTTATCGCATCAGCCAAGCAGGCCATGTCTGTTTCACCGGTCCAATAAAAGTCCGGCAGCGGCCTCTGCGCCTCCAGGGCATTGAGCTGCTTATAATCCGGCATTTTCAGCCAGTAGAGCCCACGCACATACTCCCGCCAGCCCAGTATTTGCCGAATGAACCCCTCCACGGCATTCAGTGGTGCATTGCCAGCATCATAAGCAGCCTGCGCCGCATCACAGGCCTCCGCTGGCAGCAGCAGGCCAATATTCATCGCCGCAGAAATGGTGGAATGAAACAGAAACGCCTCACCCTCCGCCATCGCATCTTGGTAATCGCCAAACTGTGGCAAGCACTGCACAATGAAATGATCAAGAACCTTGAGCGCATCCTGCTGAGTCACAGGCATCGCGAAGGGCTCAAGATCACCGAAATTGTTCGAAAACTTGCTGGCAACAAGTTCGACCACATCTTGCGTAATAGCATCAGGCGCAAAGATCAGACGCGGCGGAAACTCTATGTTCTTTGGCAGCTTCTTGCGATTGTCCTTGTCAAAATTCCATTGCCCACCCACTGGGTCCGCGCCATCCATCAGATAGCCAGTTTCCCGTCGCATCTCGCGGTAAAAAAATTCCATGCGCAGCTGCTTTTTGCCCGCTGCCCAGGTCTCAAAGCGCGCAAGTGAAGCCAAAAACCGCGTGTCCTCGCGCACAATCACGGGCACCGAAAGCTCATCCTGCCAGGCGCGGATCATCTCCATCACGCGCCACTCGCCAGGCTCGGTTACCACGACCTGGTCAAACGACCCAGTGGCCAAAGCACGCTGCACTTCGCCAGTAAAATCACCTGTGTTGCCAGCATCATCCAGCTTCACATAACGAACTGATTGACCGTCCTGCTCTAATTCAGACGCAAAATGGCGCATGGATGAAAAAATAAACGCCAGCTTCTTCTTATGGTGGCGCACATAGCTTGCCTCCTCGGCAAGCTCGCACATCAAAACCACATCGCCAGGCTCATAGCCTTGGAGCGAAGAGAGGCTGGCAGAAAGCTGGTCACCCAGCACCAAACGTAGTGTTGGCATAAAACACCTTCAATTTTGCAAAAAACACATGCACTGGCAGATCACAACAGATGCGATACTTAAGGCTTGCAACTAGCAACCTGAGGCAAAGTTCAAGGGCCATGACCGAGCTTGTTTGGCTGAAACGCGATTTACGCACCGCCGACCATGCGCCACTAACACTGGCGGCGCAGGCAGGGCCTGTTTTGCCGCTGGCTGTGGTGGAATCAGATTATTGGCAATTACCCGAAACTTCTTCTCGGCATTATCTTTTTTGGCGTGAATCTCTTGAAGAACTGCGCGCCGATGGCCTGCCAGTTTGCACACGGGTTGGCGAGGTAATCAGCATTCTTGATGCCATCCACCACACGCATGCGGTGCGCCATATTTGGTCGCATGAGGAAACAGGCAACGCCTGGACCTATGCCCGCGACAAAGCGGTGGCGCGATGGTGCAAAAGCCATGGCATTGGCTGGACGCAACTCCCTCAGTTTGGCGTGACCCGCGGCCCGGTAAACCGTGATGGATGGGCAAGAGCCTGGGAAGCAAGCATGGCGCAGCCGGTGCTTCCCAAGCCATCGAATTTCCAAGTGATCGATGCACCCAGCGATCTACTGCCCAGTGCCTATGATCTGAGCCTGCACGACGACCCCTGCCCCCAGCGCCAACCAGGCGGGCGTAAAGCTGGACTTGCCCTGTTTGATAGCTTCATCAATTCAGGCCGTGGGCGAACGTATCAACGCGCAATGTCCAGCCCGCTGGAAGGCGCCGACGCCTGCTCGCGCCTCTCGCCCTATCTTGCCTATGGCGCGCTTTCGATGCGCGAAATTGTGCAGCGCTCCTACGCTGAACTTGCTGCACTAAAAAATGTGCCACCTGCGCACCAATCGATCACTGCGAGCAGTTTACGCTCGTTTATCGCCCGGCTGCACTGGCACTGCCATTTCATTCAGAAGCTTGAAACCGAGCCAGAAATGGAGTGGCGCGACCTTCACCCCGCCTTCCGCGGGGCGCGCAGAGATGGGCCATACGTCCCCCACTTCCAAGCCTGGGCGACCGGCAACACGGGCTTCCCGTTCATTGATGCTTGCATGCGCTCACTCATCGCAACCGGTTGGATCAATTTTCGTATGCGAGCAATGCTAACATCTTTTGCGAGCTATCAACT
>JBGCDM010000119.1:0-6864 GCA_045105395.1 Devosiaceae bacterium
GTGCTTCAATGCTGATCTTCACAAGAAAGGAGATCAGACATGGCTGTCTTACTGCAATACGTCGCTCCTTATCGCCCATGGAATAAGGGTAAACTGGTCGGTCAGAAACCACCGCTGAAGCCACGTGAAGTTTGGGCGATCCGCGTTCGACTTCAGATCGCAAACAAGAAGCGTGATCTGGCACTCTTCAATCTGTCGCTCGATAGCAAACTTCGCGGCTGTGACTTATTGAGCCTCAAAGTCTCTGACGTCCGTACGGGTGGCGATATCCGGAGCAGAACCAAGATCATTCAGAAAAAGACGGGCAACCCGGTCCAGTTCGAGATCATGGACCAATCACGGGATTCGGTCCGTGATTGGTGTGAGTTCAAAGGATTGGAGCAATATGACTGGCTCTTCCCAAGCCGAAAGGATCACAACCGGCATCTTTCAACCCGCCAATATGCTCGGTTGGTTGATGAATGGGTTCAGTCAATCGGTCTTCGATGCTCAGCGTACGGCACTCACTCTATGCGTCGAACCAAGGCGACCCTGATTTACCGAAAGACAGGCAACCTACGCGCGGTACAGCTTCTGCTGGGCCACACCAAGATCGATAGCACAGTTCGCTATCTTGGCGTTGAGGTCGAAGACGCACTCGAACTGGCCGCGAGCATCGAATTGTGATCCGCGACTCGGCGATTTGTGGCGGCAAGGCGAACGCATCTATTTGTCTTTCTAAGGGCACCAAATCTTCATTGATAATGATGTCCTCACCTTACGCAGACAAATGACTCGCAATAGGAACAAAAAGTGAACATAATCTCGTTCCCATGGAAGGAGGTTATGATGAAGGGTCGTCCTGTAGAGCGTTTAGAAGTGGCTGCTTCGGCGTGTCAGAGCCGGGTCTCTTTTGGTTTTGAAAGACCTTTAGACACCAGCAAAAGCAACAGTTTGGCATGGCGCACGGGCTTTGAACCCACTGATGTCTGTTTGCCCCAAGGCGGTTTGAGCCAAGCGGGTCTTCATGAGGTTGAGCCAATTAAAAGTAGCCATATGCCAAGCCTAACCGGGTTTGGTATTGCGCTGTTGTCACGCTTGCGTTCCACAAAGCCGATTATCTGGTGCGTGACATCGCGCCAGATTGGTGACTATGGGCAGCCCTTCGCCTTTGGCCTGTCACGCTTTGGCATTTCCCCAGCGCAGATCATTTTTGCAAAAGTAGCGCGCGACAAGGACTTGCCCTTTGCCCTGGAAGAAGCCCTGAAAACCGATGGGGTTGCCGCTGTTATCGGCGAGGGAACGCAGCCTTGTTTTGTCGGGTCGCGGCGCATTGCGCACCTGTGCAAGGCGCATCAAACACCCTGCCTGTTTTTGTTGCCACAAGGCGGTGACCAGAAGGGGTCAGCGGCCCTCACACGTTGGCAGATTGGTCCACAGCAGAGCCTGGAAGATCCGCGCGATCCGCTGGGTCCAGGCTTACCATCTTGGGCGGTTGCTCTGCCGCGTGCGCGAGGAGGGCGGTCTCTGCCAAGCATGAATCACGCTGATCTTTCAAAAACATCTGCCGTTTCTCACACATCATATCCTTGGAGGGTCGCATGGGATGACCAGACGCTTTCTTTTTGTCCAACTGCCGTTTTTTGCCAGCGAGCGACACAGCACAATCAAGGCGCAGCACAACCAGCGCCAGAAGCCGTGGTGGGACGCAGACACACAGGTTGATGAGGCCGCAAAACCAACAGGACCGCTGGTTCTGGTGACCCATGGTGCAAAAGGCACGCGCATTTCTGCGCTTGGGCAGGATGGCCTGCTCGAGGACTTGTGGTGCGGCATGAAACTCAACGATGCGCGCGCCATGCTGCCGGGCCTTGCTGTGGAAACCCATGATGTGGCGGCTGACCGCAAGCTCCAAACCCGTTTGGCGCATTGGATGATGCGCTATTCACCCAGCGTGGCGACTTATGGCGACACTGGCTTTGTGCTCGATGTGGCCGGCTGCACACACTTGTTTGGTGGTGAAGAAAAACTCGCCCGCGATATCTCTAAGCGTTTCAAGGCCATGGGTTTTTCTTGCAGGCTTGCGTTTGCTGACACGCCCGGCGCAGCAATGGCGCTCGTCAATTATGGTGTGCTGGACATCAACATCTTGCAACAGGGGGCTGACATGGCCGCTTTGGATGATCTGCCTGTTGAAGCGTTACGGCTAGATGATGAAACGGTGATCATGCTCAAGCGCCTTGGCCTGAAACGGCTCGGAGATGTTCGACCCTTGCCCCGCGTTGCGCTTGAGCGGCGGTTTCGCAAAGACAAGAAGACACGCAGCAAAACGCAGGCCAGCGGCCTGTCGCAAGCGGTACAATGGCGGCTGGACCAGCTCTCTGGTGCTGCCGCTGAGCCGCTTGCCACCATTGCCGAGCCACAACCGTTTCGTGTTTCCAAACAGTGCCCGGAACTGGCCCTTGAAACCGGCGCTGTGGAGATTGCATTGCGGCAGATGCTGCCTGCGCTATGCGCGCAACTGCAAAAAGCAGGTCAAGGCGCGCGGCAGTTTAGCCTGACCGGTTACAGGGCCGATGGAGGCCTGAGCGCTGTTACCGCATCGCTCTCGCAAGCCGGCTATGATGGTGGTGCCATTGCGCGCCTCTTCAAAGATCGCTTCGAGCAGATTGACTGCGGGTTTGGCATCGACCTGTTCGTGCTGGATGCATCGCGGATCAGCCCAGTCGCCGCTGCACAATGTGATGGACTTGATGCGCAAAGTGCAGCCTTTTCATCAAGCTCGATTGCAAGCTTTGCCGATGTGATGACCAACCGGGGCAATGGTGCACGTGTAAGTGTGTTTGCTCCATACGCCAGCCATGTGCCCGAACGTGCGCAGCGCTTTGTCGCTGTCAACACAGCGGTTAACTGGTCAGACTGGAGTGCGATGCAACCCATGTGGGCGCAGCGGCCCTTGCGGCTGTTCGCTCGCCCAGAACCTGCCCAGGTGACGGCCGAACTGCCAGATTCCCCGCCCGCTCAGTTCATCTGGCGCAAGCGCCTGCGCAAGGTGATGCGCGCACGTGGGCCGGAACGTATTTTGCCAGAATGGTGGCATGATACGCTTAAGCCCAAGCGCAGTGCGACCTTCCGTGACTACTATGATGTCGAAGATGAAGAGGGGCTGCGCTACTGGATTTACCGCGCGATCATTCATGAGCCTATTGAAGGCAGTGATGACGTGCAGCAGCGCATCGACTGGTTTGTGCATGGGCTTTTCTAACCATGAGTAGACCACCAGAAAACCCGCCCATTCCCTTCAAGCGGCCTGACACCGTCAGCCCACAGTTGCCTGTTAGTGCCCCTGCATATGCCGAGTTGCACTGCGCAACCAATTTTTCATTTTTGCGCGGTGCATCGCATCCTGGCGAGATGGTCATTCAGGCCAAAGCGCTGGGCCACATGGCTGTAGGCATTGCCGACCGCAATACGTTGGCAGGTGTGGTACGGGCGCACAGCCAAGCTAAGGCAGAGGGCATACAGCTGCTTGTGGGCTCTCACATTGTGCTGGCTTGCGGCTTGGAGTGCCTGGTCTATCCAACAGATCGCGCCGCCTATGGTCGGCTTTGTAAAATGCTGTCCGATGGCAAGCGCTCAGCTGAAAAAGGCGAATGCCATATCGAACTGGCGGACTTTGCGCGCCATGCGCAAGGCCAGGTGCTTATTGCGCTACCACCGGATGATTTTGATGGGCGCCGCGATGATCTGACAACCCTGATCGCGCAGCTTCAGCTGGCCAAACCCGCTGGCCTTTGGATAGCCTTGCACCTTCTGTTTCGTGGTGATGATCGCAAGCGCATGCGCGCTATCGCTACTCTTGCCGACGAGATGGGCGCGCCTACCGTCGCCACCAATGCTTGTTTGTATCACGCCCCTGAACGCCGCCCGCTGCAGGATGTTGTTACCTGCATTCGCGAAGGCAAGCTTATGAAGCAGGCTGGGTTCTTGCTGCAAGCCAATGGCGAACGGCATTTGAAACCACCGCACGAGATGGCACGGCTGTTCAAGCACTATCCGCGGGCGATTTCCGCAACGCAGGACATTGTGCAGCTCTGCCAGTTCTCCCTGGATGAGCTGAAATACAACTATCCCAATGAGCCGGTACCGCCGGGCAAAACCGCCCAAAACCATCTGGAAGATCTTGTCGCAAAAGGTGTGTCGGAACGTTTTTGCGGCCCCGTGCCGAACCATGTGCAAAAGCTGCTCGATAAAGAGCTGCAGCTGATCGCGGATCTGAACTACGCGCACTATTTTTTGACCGTGCACGACATCGTCGCGTGGGCGCGCAGCCAAAGTATTTTGTGTCAGGGCCGTGGGTCTGCTGCCAATTCTGCGGTCTGCTATTACCTTGGCATCACCGCTGTTGATCCCATGCAATCCTCGCTTTTGTTTGAGCGTTTCCTGTCCAAGGAGCGCAAGGAACCGCCTGACATAGACGTCGATTTTGAGCACGAGCGGCGCGAAGAGGTGATGCAATATATTTATCAGCGCTATGGCCGCCACCGCGCTGCCATTGCTGCCACCGTCATCACCTATCGGCCGCGCTCTGCTGTACGCGAGGTTGGCAAGGTCATGGGGCTGTCAGATGATGTGACAAGCGCCTTAGCCTCCACCGTTTGGGGCTCGTGGGGCAAGGACATTCCAGAAGATCAGATCAAAGAAGCTGGTCTGGATATCGCAGACCCATACCTCAAGATGACGGTTGATCTGACCCAGCAATTGCTCGGCTTCCCCCGTCACCTGTCACAGCATGTGGGCGGCTACGTGCTCACCGAAGACCCGCTGGAAGAACTGGTACCCATCGGCAATGCGGCCATGGAAAACCGAACATTCATTGAGTGGGACAAGGACGACATTGATGAACTTGGCATCTTAAAGGTCGATGTACTGGCGCTGGGCATGCTGACCTGCATCGCCAAATGCTTTGCATCCATCGAAGCCAAGTACGGTCAACGTTACACACTGGCGAGCGTGGAGCAGGAGGATGATCAAGTTTATGAGATGATCCAGCGCGCCGATACGCTGGGTGTCTTCCAGATTGAAAGCCGTGCGCAGATGAACATGCTGCCGCGCCTAAAGCCCAAGATCTTCTATGATCTGGTGATTGAAGTGGCCATCGTGCGGCCCGGCCCCATTCAGGGCGATATGGTGCACCCCTATCTCAAGCGACGCGATGGCATAGAGCCCGTTATCTATCCAGAACCTGCCAATCACCCTGAAGCCAAGGACGAATTGCGCAACATTTTGAGCCGCACATTGGGTGTGCCCCTGTTTCAGGAACAGGCCATGCAGATCGCCATTGATGCGGCGAAGTTTTCACCTGAGGAAGCCAACAAGCTGCGTCGTGCTATGGCCACTTTTCGCAATGTGGGCACCATTCACTTGCTACAGGAAAAGATGGTCAGCCGCATGATTGAGCGCGGCTATGAGCCAGCGTTTGCCAAGAACTGTTTTGAGCAGATCAAAGGCTTCGGTTCTTATGGTTTCCCGGAAAGCCATGCGGCGAGTTTCGCCCAGCTTGTCTATGTCTCTTGCTGGCTGAAACATTACTTTCCTGATGTGTTTTGCGTGGCCTTGCTGAACTCACAACCCATGGGTTTTTATGCACCGGCACAGATCGTGCGTGACGCGCGCGAGCATGGCGTGGAGGTACGGCCTGTCGACATCAACCATTCGCAGTGGGACAACACGCTGGAAGAGTGCCTGGAAGACGGGCGCTACGCTGTGCGGCTCGGTTTCCGGCAGGTTTCAAGCCTATCCAAAGAGGTGATGGAGGCGTTCACGAAGCGCCGGTCAGACCATCTCGCATCGCCTGATGAAGCACGTCGTGTCACCGGACTAACGCTCGCCAATCTGGAAACTCTAGCGTCCGCCGACGGCATGCGTTCCATGGGGCTGGATCGTCGACAAGCGCTATGGTCCGTGCGCGGTATGGGCGGTGATGAACAGATGCCGCTGTTTGAAGCGGCCCAACAAAGCGCGCTGGGGCACGACCCGAAGGTGGCTCTGCCCACAATGCCATTGCGTGAGCATGTGGTGGCGGATTACCAAACCCACCGCCTGTCGCTAAAAGCCCACCCTATGGGCGTGCTACGCCCGCTTTATAGCCAAGGCATCAAAAGCAATGAATCTCGTTTCAAACACCGCAAACCTGCTCGCGTTTTGACGGCTGATGACATCTCAAAAGCCTACAGCACGCAATGGGTGACCGTGGCAGGCGTGGTGCTGGTGCGCCAAAAGCCGGGCACAGCCAAGGGCGTTGTCTTCATTACCATTGAAGATGAAACCGGCACCGTGAACATCGTGGTGTGGGCCAAACTTATGGCCAAATACCGCCGCACCATAATGGCAGCGCGGCTGATTGCTGTGCGCGGTCAGGTGCAGCGCAAGGGCGATGTTATCCATGTGGTCGCCCATGAGCTCATCGACCGAACGAGCGATCTGGACAGCTTGTCGGATGACGAGTTTGAACTCACTTTCGCCAATGCCGACCACGTTAAATCGCCGCTGCCAGAGCGCTCTTCAGCGCACCGCAAACTTGACCGACTGCAAGCGCGTGGCGAGACGGCACACACCAACATAGACGGCGTGAGGGATAGCATCAGAAAGCCTGCGAAAAATGCCGACCTCGTCCCACTTTCACATGCTGACGAGGTCAGCCGCCCGCAAGATGATAACCGTGGAAATGCTGAAGATGACAAGACGAACCACAAGCATGTTCTCATTAATATGAACCACAAACCCAGCCGACGGATTATCGTCAATCAAGGCCGTCATCCTCGCAATGTGCGCGTCATACCCAAAAGCCGTGATTTTCATTGAGCTTGCCACAATGGCTTTAAG
>JBGCDM010000120.1:0-8721 GCA_045105395.1 Devosiaceae bacterium
GATGCGACCCTCCTCGACCTTCCAGAAATCCATGTAGCGGATGGTCACGCGCTTACCCGTCGGGGCGATGCCCATAAACGCACCGGAATGTGTGGCTTCTTGTCGGCCAAACGCTGCCGCCCACTCGCCCATATAAAGGCGAGCTTCATCTACGCACGTTTTATCTGAGAATGCCGCCTGAAACGGGCGTTGCCAATTGTCTTGAAATTTCTGCAAACCGTTTTTTGTGCCGCAGCCAAAGTTTCCCATCCAGCGAAAGGATTGGGCGAAAAATTCACCCATATCGTCGATCCGGTGATCGTTGAGGCCATCCACCATGCCTTCAATCACACGGCGGGTTTCGTCAGTTTTGGTAAGATCAGTGTTGCGGGTAAGTTCGGCTTGCTGCGGGCGTGAGCCTTTCATGCTCATCTCCTATTATAAGGGGTTGATCCGTATACTAATTACGGCTCAAGCGCTTATAAAGTCGCGTGGCATGCGGTTAAGGCACGGGTGGCGCATAATCGCACCATGGCGGGAGTTGGATGACATTGTTAGACGCTTCGCTCGGTTGCAAGCAACGACCGCGCCGCTTCTGGACTCGCACAACAGCGATACATTTTTGTGATCACCCTTTCACCGCTCCGGCTGTTAGCCCGGACACGATCTGCCTCTGGAAGATCATCACCAGCAAGAACAACGGCGCTGTAATGGACACAGCGGCAGCGACGGCCTCCACCTGATCAGTGGTCGTCGTCTCGCGGTTGAAATAGCCAGCAATGGCCGGAACCATGGTCTGGTTGGAGGCGTCCAACAGCAGCGAGGTAACTAGGAAATCGTTATACGCTAGCAAGAATGAGAAGAGCCCGGTGGTAATAACGCCCGGCCACATAACGGGCATGATGACCCAGCGGAACGCCTGGAAATGGGTGCAACCATCCACGCGCGCTGCTTCATCCAACTCAGCCGGAATACTCATAAAGAACGAGCGCAGCATCCAGATGGTAAAAGGCTGATTGATCGACACCAGCACCGCAATAACCGCCAAGGGTTGGCCATAGAGCGTGGGTGCGTTTTCGCCCAAGAACGGTTCAAGAATGGCTGCGGAATTGACGAAGACGGGCAGATAGCCCGCGACCAGCACAGAATGGGGAAGCGCGCGAAAAATGAGCGCGATGATGAGGATCCAGAAAGCTAACTGTGAGCCGGTGCGCGCCAGCGCATAACCCGCCAATGTACCAACTGTGAGGGAAATGGTGACAACGCCAACGGTAACCACCAGTGAATTGACGAAATTGCGCCAAAACTCGTTATCGACCCACACCGCCTGATAGTGGCTGGTGGTGAGGCCAATGATCGAATCCAAGCCCAGAGCACCGTTGATCGCGCCAAGAATGGGCGGCAAAAGGCCAAAGAAAACAAGCACAAAGCCGACGGCAAACAAGACGCTGGCAATTAACCAGCCAAGGGCCGCAATACGCCAAGGTGAGTAAATTTCAACCAAGTGGGGCAGCACTTTGATGGCCACTTGAAAGGCACCATAGAGCACGGCAATGCCCACCACGATATCAACTAGGGTGAGGCCATCGCCATTGGCGCGGGTCATGGGCCCTAAGATCACGTCGAGTGGGTTGCCCGCGAAAGCATCCACCGGAGCCTTGAAGCTCATCACGGCGATCCAGAAAATCGGGAACGCAGCAAGCAGGCACCAGAAAGCGAGAAACGCACCGGAGAAAACCCGCAATGTCAGTGGCTGTTGAAGGGCTTTGGGACCTGATGACATTAGCGTGTCCCCCGTTGATCGCGCCACGTTTTGCGCAGCAGCGGAATGAGCAAGATAACAATCCCAATCATGGTCAGCATGGCCGAGGCCGAGGCACGCGACACGGCGCGGTTGCCGGAGTCATCAGGCTGGAGGAAATCGTAGGTGAGCCACTGCAGAGAGATGACATGTGCCTGCGAGGAGAAGCCGACAATTTCTTCAAACACGCGGTAGCAGTCCATCAAATGGATCAGCGCAACAAACACGATAAGCGGCATAAGGTGCGGTACGATAATCGCCCACAGACGCTGCCAGCGTGAGGCGCCATCAATAATGGCGGCTTCAATTGTATCGCTGTTGACGGTTTGTAGGCCCGCATAAAAGATGACGAACGCAAATGGCGCAACATGCCAGACGCGGTAAAACAGCATCAGCGCTTCAATGGTCCAGGCCTGCGCAAACATCGCAATGTCTTGTTGCAGATACCATTCCAGCGCTCGGGTTAGGATACCATCGCCCACAAACAGCCAACGGATGGAAAGCGCACCAACAACCGGTGTGATGATGAAGGGTAGCAGCGAGACGAAAATAACAGGACCGCGAATGGCCTTGGTTGCGTTGTTAACAGCCAGCGCAATGGCCAGGCCTACGCCCAGCACCAGCGGCAGTGTGAAAAGCGTGAAGGTGAGCGTGAAGCGCAGCGCTTTCCAAAAATCAATGGCGAGCAGCGCGCCAAGGTCAAAATTAGAAATCGCTTCCCATGCCCGGTCAGGCTCTAGCACATTGCGGTAGCTTTGCAGGCCGACAAAGGATGTTTCGCGCACAACGCGGCCAGCTTCATCCAGTACAGGTTGGCTGCGTGTTTCGGTGGTGCAGGTTTGGGCCAAAAAGCCCGGTGTGCACACTTCCTCTGTCACGATCTCAACCACTGGCTGAGTGAGATAAAAACTTTGGGTGAACACGCTAACAAGCGGCGCAGCAATAAACAGCAACATCAAAAAGATGGACGGCCCAACAAAGGCTGCGAAGGTGCGGAACTTCATACCATATCCCTCATTTTACCGTCTGATTGTGCGTGGCTAGCAGATGTTTGGGAAGGTCGGCAGCCTTAAAGCCGCCGACCTGTTAAGTGTAGGCGAGGCTTAAAGTACGCCGGCTTCTTCTGCAGCGGTCAGATACTCAGCTTCAATGGCTTCAAGTGTTTCTTCAGCGGTCAATTCACCGGTGAAAAAGGCTGGAAGCTGGTTGCCAAGCGCTGTGTGCATCAGGCCCATCTCTGTGGATGAAGGATAGGACTGCGGCGCTGGGGACGCTGTTGCTGTTGCAATCGCGCCCTCTGCCAACCGGTTTGGCTCATAACCTGGAACCAGCCAAATGGCGTCTTCGTTGGCACCCATCACCATTTCGGTGTCGATGCCTTCCATGGCCACGCGGAATGCAGCGTCAGCTTCTTCGTCAGAAATGTTTGCTGCAATCACGATACCGTCCCACCAAAGTGTGGTGGCCGGTGCGCCACCTTCCATTGCCAGCGGTGCTGCAGACGTGCTGATCAGGTCAACCACCTGGCTCTCATCGGGGTTGTCCATGGCTGCTGCGCGCGATGCCCACAGGTTGGCCATTGCAATGGTGCCCTGCTGGAACTGTTGCTGCACGTAGGTGCTGTCAGACACCAGATATTCTGGGTCCATATACTCCGTCAGGCGCGCCATCATTTCCAGCGCATTGATGCCTGCTTCATTGTTGATGCTGGGCGTTGAATCCTCATTCACAAACGAGCCGCCAAAGCCCAAAAACATGTTGTTGAAGTCTTGGGCAATGTTCCAGCCAGCCTTCATTGTGCCGCCAAGTGGATAATCCACAACGCCGGCTTCCTGAATGGCTTCGGCAGCGATAATCACTTCATCCCATGTTGTTGGAATATCCAGGCCAAGATCGTCAAAAATGTCCTGGCGGAACATCAGATGCTGCGTGTTCACCATCATCGCGACAGCCATGACCTGGCCATCAATGGTGATCATCTGGTTTGGCGAAAGATCCTGGCCATGGGCGGCAATTAGATCATCCAGCGGGCGAATGGTGCCTTCATTGAGCAGCGGCGTAACTGTGCCGTTGGAAACGCCACCAATCTGGTAGAGTGATGGGTTGGCGGCAAAAGCTGCTGGCTGCTTGGTGCGGAATTCATTGTCCAGCTCGGCGGAGAAGTTGCCGCATTCTGCCATGGCGTCTGTTACGGCCTTCCAGGCTTCAAAGCTGGCGGTAAGTGAGGTGAGTTCGACGTCGTTTTCAAACGCACACGCATGTGCGGCTGTGCCCGAGGCAAGCATCGCTGTGAGCGATACAGCACTAGCGAGAAGAAGTTTCTTCATGGTGGATTAGTCTCCCTTGGTGTTTACCCGAATCATTGCCGGGGTATTGAGTGCGCGCCTTAGATGTGGCGCTGATTTGTTGATGTTTGTTAGTTGATCCGCTCGCCGGTTTGCGCATTGAACAAGTGGCAAATGGACGGGGGAACGGAAATGGAGGCTGGCGCGCCAATGTCGGTGCGATAGTCTTTGTGTGCCTTCACCGCCACCAGGCCGCCGCCAGCCTTAACGGTGACCATGGTGGCATCGCCAAGCAATTCCATGGAATAGGCCTTGGCGGTTATCTCGCCAGCGTTGGTGACCTGCGCATCTTCGGCGCGGAAGCCCAAAGTTGTTGGGCCATCAGGGCCAGAAAGCCCTGAAACTTCAACGTTTTGGCCTGTAAATGTGCCGTCCTTCAAGTCGCCTTCCAGCAAGTTCATAGCCGGGGATCCAATAAAGCCCGCCACAAACGTGTTGGCTGGACTATCGTAAATCTCGGTGGGCGTACCAACCTGCTGAACAATGCCTTGTTTCATCACCACAACACGGTCAGCTAGCGTCATCGCTTCAATCTGATCGTGGGTCACATAGATGGTGGTGACAGCAAGCTCGTGCGATAGATTTTTGATTTGCGCGCGGGTGGAGACGCGTAGCTTGGCATCCAGGTTGGAAAGCGGCTCATCCATGAGGAAGACGTTTGGCTCACGCACAATGGCGCGGGCCAGAGCAACGCGCTGGCGCTGACCGCCAGAAAGCTCTGATGGTTTGCGGTGCAAGAACTCATCAAGCTCCACCATCGCCGAGGCGCGGCGCACGCGTTCATCGTGCTCGCTTTCAGGAATTTTGCGCACCTTTAGGGGAAAGCGAATATTCTCGTAGACGTTCATGTTCGGATACAAAGCATAGCTCTGGAACACCATCGCGATATCGCGATCTTTCGGGTCCAAATCATTCACCCGATTGCCACCAATCATGATGTCGCCACTGGTTGCTTCTTCCAACCCGGCAATCATGCGCATGGTTGTTGTCTTGCCACATCCAGAGGGACCCAAAAGCACCAAAAACTCGCGATCAGCGATGGTTAGATCAAAATCATCCACACCAACGAAAGAACCCCAACGCTTACAAACGTTGCGCAACTGAATTTCAGCCATACCTGCTCCCGCACAGAGTTAATTGGATTGGTTTTTGGTTGTTTGTCTGTGCACGTGAGACCTTTCAACACATTGTGAAGCGTGGCAAGAGCCAATTTGCATACCAATGCAAAAGTGATTTTCTTGCCGATTTTGGAGCCATAATGACCGATTTTCGGGCGGCCGCACACACCTTCCTCAACACTCTTATTCGCGCACCTGAGCAGGTTGTGTCTGATCTTGCTCACGAACACCTTGCTCCTGATTGCGTTTGGGATGTTTCCCACCCGATCAACAGCCTGGTGGGTCCAGATGCGGTGCTGGAAGGTTTTATTCGCCCCATCCGCTCGGCTTTGCGGCGTGTGCAGCGGCGCGATGAAATTTTTATCGGTGGGCAAAATGTTCGCGAAGAGGGTGGCCAGTGGGTGGCCAGTTTCACCCACTATATGGGCAATTTCGATGCACCCATTTTGGGGCTAAGCCCATCGCAGCATTTGGCATTTTTGCGATCGGGTGAATTCTACCGCATCGATGATGGGCTGATCACCAAAGCGCGCATCATTATCGATATTCCAGACCTTATCCGCCAGTGTGGCATCAACCCGTTCCCAGCACAGCCTTACGGCCTGGAAACGCTGTTCCCTGGCCCCGCCAGCCATGATGGCGTGCTACCAACTGGCGGCCCAGAGATGGGCAAGCGCTCGCTGGATACCGTCAATGGCATGATCAATGATCTGCATATTTACGATCCTGACACCTTCTCCTCAACCAACCAGACCGGCTCGCAAGGCTACTGGCACGAGGATATGGTTTGGTATGGTCCGGCTGGCATTGGTTCCAACTATCTTTGGGATGGCTTTGTGAAGGATCATCGCGAACCGTTCTTGCGGGCCTTTCCAGATCGCAAAGGTGGCGACCATTACTGCCGAATCGGCGATGGAAAATATGCTGCCATTTCAGGCTGGCCATCTATGACGATGAGTTTTGATGGCGATTACCTTGGCATTAAAGCTGATGGCCGCCCCCTCACCCTGCGCGTGATGGATTTTTACCGCTGTGCCGATAACAAACTGATCGAAAACTGGGTTATGCTGGATTACACCGAGCTGGCGGCGCAAATGGGCTTTGACGTTATTGCGCACGCGCAAAAGCAGCGCAAAATCTCCTCTGAAGGGTGATGTGAACGCAAGCCTATAGCTTTCAGCTTGCCGAAATCACGCAGCTGGGCCAGCTTCTCTTCCTCAGAACAATGAGGAGGACCAATTCATGCGCATCACCCTTTCACTTACGCTTGTCGCGCTACTAAGCAGCACAGCGCTTGCTCAACAGGCTGCCGATAGCGTTGCGCCAGAAATGGCATCGCAAAGCGCATTTGCCGACCTGAGCGAAGCCGCAACCGCATCCATGGAGGCCAAGGAAGCTGGCGAATCAATTTCCGCGGACAATTGGATGGTGGCCGCGGCCAATCCTCTGGCGGTGGAAGCGGGCGCTGATGTGCTGCGCGCAGGTGGCACGGCTGCTGATGCCATGGTGGCAGTGCAGGCGGTGCTTGGTTTGGTTGAGCCGCAATCTTCTGGCCTTGGTGGTGGGGCGTTTCTGGTTTGGTACGATGCTGAATCCGATGAAGTGACCACTCTAGATGGGCGTGAAACCGCACCACTTTCCATTACGCCAACGCTTTTCCAGGATGACGATGGCGAGCCGCTGCGGTTCTTCGATGCAGTGGTGGGCGGTCTGTCTGTCGGCACTCCAGGCACCCCTGCCCTTATGGAAGAAGCCCAGCGCCGTTGGGGTAGCGCCAATTGGGGTAGCTTGTTTGATGCTGCTATTGGCCATGCCGAAGATGGCTTCACCGTCTCGCCGCGCCTGGCTACTCTTGTGGCGGGTGACGCTGAAAGGCTAAGCCGTTTTCCAGCAACGGCAGCGTACTTCCTGCCTGGCGGAGAACCGTTGGCCGAAGGCACAACCCTTACCAACCAAGCTTATGCTGATACGCTTAGCGCAATTGCAGCGCAGGGCGTTGGTGCTTTTTATAGCGGCGAGATAGCTGAGGGCATTGTGGCCGCTGTTCGCGGCGCAGAAGGCAATCCAGGTCATCTCAGCCTGACCGATCTTGCTGTTTATGAGGTTATTGAGCGCGATGCCGTATGTGCCAGTTACCGCGAGCATGATGTATGCGGTATGGGCCCACCATCCTCTGGCGCGCTCACTGTTGGCCAAATTTTGGGCATGGCCGAGGCGTATGATCTTGCCAGCATGGGCCCCGGTAACGCTGATGCGTGGCGTATTATCGGCGATGCTTCGCGCTTGGCCTTTGCTGATCGCGGGCGCTACATGGCCGATAGCGATTTTGTGCCCATGCCAACGCAAGGCCTTGTGGATCCTAACTATTTGGCAAGCCGTGCGGAGCTTCTTGCCAGTGATGATGCCTTACCAGAGGTTGCGCCCGGCATGCCTGCATGGGACCACGCAATGCTGCTGGCCGATGATGAATCGTTGGAGCTGCCCTCCACCAGCCACATCTCCATTGTGGATAGTTTTGGCAATGCGCTTTCCATGACCACAACCATCGAGAATGGCTTTGGCTCGCGCGTTATGGCGCCAGGCGGTTTTCTGCTGAACAATGAGCTGACAGATTTCTCCTTCCGCACACAGCGCGATGGGGTGCCCATTGCCAACCGCATTGAACCTGGCAAACGGCCTCGCTCTTCCATGTCACCCACCATCGTCATGCAAGATGGCGAGCCCGTTCTGGTCATCGGCTCACCTGGTGGTAGCCGCATCATTGGATATGTGGCGCAAACGATCATCGCCCATGTGGACTGGGGTATGGACGTGCAGGAAGCCATCGCCCTGCCCCATCTGGTCAACCGTTTTGGCACTTATGATTTGGAAGAAGGCACCAGTGCTGTTGATTTCCAAGATGATCTAGAAGCGATGGGCTTTGAGGTAAATGTGCGTGGGCTCACATCTGGTCTGCATGCCATCGCCATCACCAATGATGGCCTTTTGGGTGGCGCTGATCCGCGGCGCGAAGGCATCGCGCTTGGCGAGTAGCGTTCTAACACGCAAAGGAAAAGGGCTTGGAGTGTATGCTCCAAGCCCTTTCTGAAATTTAGGCGCTCTCGGCGATTGCTGAGCAAATCACCTGCCGCTTATTCCGCTAACCGTACGCGATTAGCTATGGTGCGGCTGAGAGGATTAACCTGGAACAGCACCGCTGTTGTTCCAAAGGAACAGAGCAAAGCAAATATGGTGCGGTCGAGAAGACTCGAACTTCCACCCGTGTTACCGGACAGCGACCTCAACGCTGCGCGTCTACCAATTCCGCCACGACCGCAATATATTCTGAAAGAATTTACATCCAGAGCGGCGCTGATACCAAAGGGTGGCCGCCCGCTCAAGTGCTGGTTTGTCTTGATGGTGCTTTTTTTATGATCCGGTAGCGCCAGCAGCTACGCTAAAGCTCAGATTTGCCAATATGAGTGATCGAAACAGCGAT
>JBGCDM010000121.1:0-7903 GCA_045105395.1 Devosiaceae bacterium
GGCCGGAGGGTTTATCATTGTTCTGCGTCTGCTGACCGCTGTTGGGTTGGCGATGCTGGTGACAATGACAACGCGGCTATCGGACATGATCGATGTGGTGCAGTGGCTGCTGCGCCCGTTTGCGCGCTTTGGCGTTAATACCCGAGCGCTTGAGCTTGGCATTGCGCTTGTTATCCGCTTTACCCCAACTTTGGCAGATAAAGGGCGGCAATTGGGCCTAGCCTGGCGGGCGCGGGCGCGGGCGCGCAGCAAGCCGCGCTGGCGTGTAATTTTGCCGTTTACCGTTCTGGCCATTGACGATGCAGAGCAGGTGGCCGAAGCCATGCGCGCACGCGGCGGTGTGAACCCACCAGCCAACACCTAACTTTAAAGGACTATGATGGAACGCAATCTCACCCTTATCGCGCTGTTTGCAGCTCTCATTGCTGCACTTGGCCTCATCCCAAGCTTTACCTTAGGCTTCGGCGTTCCCATCACCGCACAAACGCTCGCCATCATGCTGTGCGGAACGGTGCTTGGTGCAAGGCGCGGCACGTTGGCTGTGCTTTTGTTCTTGCTGCTGGTGGCTGTTGGTTTGCCTCTGCTTGCCGGTGGTCGCGGTGGCTTGGGTGTGTTTGCAGGGCCTACGGCTGGCTTCTTGTTTGGCTGGCCTGTGGCAGCGTTCGTCACCGGGTTCATTGTTGAGCGTTGGCGCGGCATGAACCTGAGTGTGGTTGCAGGTATTGCCAGCATCGTTGGTGGCATCATCGTGCTTTATGCCTTTGGCATTGTAGGCATGTCGGTGGTTTTGGAGCGCACATTGGTTGAGGCGGCGCTGTTGGTTACCGCGTTCATTCCTGGTGACATTGCCAAAGCGGTTGTAGCGGGCCTTATCACTGGCGCTCTTTATAAGGCGCGTCCGCAAAGTGTGCTGTCTCGTTCGGGCTGAAGCTAACCAGCTGGATGGTGTGTGGGTGCAGGTTTAATCGCTTGTGAGATGATTGTGGCGTATCCTGTCATCTTGCACCCCGCCATGCCTTGGGCGTTCACATCGCGTTAAAAATCGCAGGCATGAGGGTTGATTTTGGCCGGAATCGAGATTAATTCCATCTCAACGGCGTGAAGCTTCCGGCTCCACGCCCTTATTGTGTTGTGCGCCGCCCGCCTACGAGTGTCGCCAAGAACCCGTTACCGTAGGAAGGTATCCAGCCAGTGTCGTCTCATGCTTTTGGGCGACGGGAATGGATAGCCAGCACGGAAACATAGCCCACGCGGCAAAAAGGTAGATGATGGCAAAGACCAATCCTTTCACTTTCATGCAGGAAGTGCGGCAGGAAGTCTCCAAAGTTGTGTGGCCAACGCGGCGTGAAACCACAGTGACCACCATTATGGTGTTCATCATGGTTTTTCTGGCCGCGATCTTTTTCTTGGCTGCTGACCAGGTGCTTAGCTTCATCGTCAGCCAGCTGCTTGCAATCGGTCGATAGGAAGGGCGTTCGCACATGGCTTTGCGCTGGTACATCGTTCACGCCTACTCGAATTTCGAGAAAAAGGTGGCTGAATCCATTCAAGAGGGCGCGCAAGCTGCTGGCCTTGATGGGTTGTTTGAACAAATTTTGGTGCCCACTGAAAAAGTGGTCGAGATGCGTCGCGGTCGTAAGGTTGATTCCGAGCGTAAGTTTTTCCCAGGCTATGTTCTGGTGCGCATGGAAATGACCGATGATGCTTATCACCTCATCAAGAATACGCCCAAGGTCACGGGTTTTCTTGGTTCGGGTATGAAGCCAATTCCCATTTCGGATTCCGAGGCTGATCGCATTTTGAGCCAGGTTCAAGATGGTGTTGATCGGCCCAAGCCGTCCATCAGCTTTGATGTTGGCGAGCAGGTGCGCGTGTCTGATGGGCCCTTTGCATCATTCAACGGTGTTGTTGAAGAAGTTGATGCAGAGCGTGCGCGCTTGAAAGTGTCAGTTTCGATTTTTGGCCGGGCCACCCCGGTCGAGCTTGAATATGGCCAGGTGGAAAAAGAAGCCACCTGACCGTAAGCGCGTGGAAGAGACGATCTGGTTCGCCGCCAGATGGGATCGCACCACGCAACCCTAACCTAAGCCGCATCGTGCGGCGCATACATTGAGGGATACCACATGGCGAAGAAAATCGCTGGCTACCTGAAGCTTCAGGTGCCTGCCGGTGCTGCCAATCCATCGCCGCCTATCGGGCCGGCACTTGGTCAGCGCGGTTTGAACATTATGGAATTTTGTAAGGCGTTTAACGCCAAGACCCAAGAAATGGAAAAAGGTGCCCCGGTTCCCGTGGTGATCACCATTTTCCAGGACAAGTCATTTACCTTTGAGATGAAGACGCCACCTGTGTCGTTCTTCCTTAAAAAGGCTGCCAAACTGCAAAAGGGTGGCTCTGAGCCAGGCCGCAGCACAGCAGGCTCGGTGACCGACGCGCAAGTGCGCGAAATCGCTGAAGCGAAGATGACCGACCTTAACGCAACAACAATTGAAGCGGCCATGCAGATGGTTGCCGGTTCTGCCCGTTCTATGGGCCTGAAGGTGGAGGGCTAACGATGGCACGTGTTGCAAAACGTTTGAAAGCCGCTGACGAAGGCTTGAACCCAGATCAGCTTTATCCAATTGATGAAGCGGTTGCGATGGTGAAGAAAAATGCCGTTGCCAAATTCGATGAGACCATCGAAGTGGCGATGAATTTGGGCGTTGATCCCCGTCACGCTGACCAGATGGTCCGCGGTGTTGTGAGCCTGCCAAATGGCACTGGTAAATCGGTTCGCGTGGGTGTGTTTGCCCGCGGCGAAAAAGCTGACGAAGCCAAAGCTGCTGGCGCTGACGTTGTTGGTGCAGAAGAGCTGGTGGAAATCGTTCAGGGCGGCACGATCGATTTTGATCGCTGCATTGCTACACCCGACATGCTGGGCCTTGTTGGCCGTCTTGGTAAGGTGCTTGGTCCTCGTGGCCTGATGCCAAACCCACGTGTTGGTACCGTGACGATGGATGTTGCCACTGCTGTGGCAAACGCCAAGGGTGGCGAAGTTCAGTTCCGCGTTGAAAAGGCTGGCATCGTACATGCTGGCGTTGGCAAAGCATCCTTCACCGAAGCGCAGCTGGCGGAGAACATCAAGGCATTTGCCGATGCTGTTTCCAAAGCCAAGCCATCGGGCGCCAAAGGAACCTATCTTCAGCGTGCTGCTGTGTCGTCCACAATGGGCCGCGGCGTGAAGATCGACCTTTCAAGCCTCAGCGCTTGAGTTTTTGCGGGGCGCAAGCTCCGCGCAAGACATCGCGGGCTGAGCTTAACCGTTCAGCCCCGGTAGGACTGCCAAAGTTGGAAACGATGATGGTGGTTCACCTGTCCGAGATTGCGGGCGCGCTGATCCTTCCAAGCGAAGGTGAGGGGCTTAATCTGAAGGCGACTAGCTTTTCAGGCCAGCATGAGACGCGAAGAGCTGACACGTGGTGACGTTGGTTGCCACATGGCCAGTTCGATCCGTTATCGGCTGATCCACCGTGAAAGCTTGCTTTTGCGGATGGAGGGTCGGGGCAGGTTTTAATCGGTTGGTGCGGTTTTGCCGTGCTGATCACATGAAACCGGCCTTGATCTTCTTCATCGAAGAGATTGGCCAACTGGAGAGAGACAGTGGATAGAGCGGAAAAGCGCGAAATGGTCTCCACGCTGAACGAGGTGTTTTCCTCGGCAGGCGTTGTGGTCGTTGCCCACTATGGTGGTCTTTCCGTTGCCAAAATGACCGATCTTCGCGCGAAAATGCGTGATGTTGGTGGCAGCGTTAAAGTCGCCAAAAACCGCCTTGCAAAGCTGGCTCTTGACGGCACGGACGCGGCGCACATTACCGATCTGTTTGAAGGGCAAACATTGATTGCCTATTCAGACGACCCGGTATCTGCACCGAAGGTGGCTGCGGCTTTTGCCAAAGAGAACGAGCAACTCGTTCTGCTTGGTGGAGCCATGGGCACCACACATCTAGACGCCGATGGTGTTAAAGCGCTGGCAACTCTGCCGTCGCTTGATGAACTGCGTGGCAAGATTGTGGGTATGATTCAGACCCCAGCTAGCCGCATTGCGCAGGTTGTTAACGCACCGGCTGGTGGCCTGGCACGTGTGGTCCAAGCCTATGCTGACAAGGGCGAAGCGGCGTAAGCGGCTTTCAAAACAAACTGATCGAACAGACCTCTTAAGGACTATGAAAAATGGCAAACCTTGAACAACTCGTGGACGACCTGTCCAACCTGACTGTTTTGGAAGCAGCTGAGCTTTCAAAAATGCTTGAAGAAAAGTGGGGCGTTTCTGCTGCTGCTCCTGTGGCTGTTGCCGCAGCTGGTGGTGGTGCTGGCGCTGAAGCTGCTGAAGAGAAAGACGAATTTGACGTCGTTCTGACTTCAGCTGGCGATAAGAAAATCAACGTCATCAAAGAAGTTCGTGCCATCACCGGCCTTGGCTTGAAAGAAGCCAAAGACCTGGTTGAAGGCGCACCAAAGCCTGTCAAAGAAGGCGTGGCCAAAGCAGAAGCAGAAGAGCTGAAGAAGAAGCTCGAAGAAGCTGGCGCATCGGTCGACCTGAAGTAGGGCGTAAGCCTTGCATGGTGTGGTTGCACAGTAATGTGCAGCCACACCCGCTAAGCCCCGCGTATCAAGGGGTTTAAGTTGTGCAGTTACAAGATGGACCGGCCCAAAATTTGGGGTTTCGGTGCCGTCTTTTTCGCGTCTTTGGCATCCTTTTGCCGGTGGGGCGCATCATAAACAGGCGGATGACCTGGTAAACGCTGATCTCTTCAGCGCTTTCCAGGTGATCTGGCGCCGGACAATCCGCCCCCTGCGGTTGCTCTGGCATTAGGTCCATACAAGGAGCGGACATGGCGAATACCGACGTGGCAAATACCTCAACGACTTCCGATCTTTCGCGCAAAATGAACAGTGTACCGGTGACGAGCTTCAATGTTCGCTCGCGCCCACGGCGCATGTTCGGCAAAATTCGTGAAGTTGCCGATATGCCCAACCTCATCGAAGTGCAGATGTCCTCTTACGATCATTTCTTGATGGTCGATGAGCCCGAGGGCGGGCGTGCTGACGATGAAGGCTTGCAATCGGTCTTTAAGTCGGTTTTCCCGATCCAGGATTTTGCTGGCACAGCGATGCTGCAGTTTGTGCGCTACGAGTTTGAGCCACCCAAATACGATGTGGATGAATGTCGACAGCGTGGCATGACGTTCTCCGCACCGCTGAAGGTGAATCTACAGCTGATCGTGTTTGATGTTGATGAAGAAACTGGCGCCAAGTCGGTCAAAGACATCAAAGAGCAAGACGTCTACATGGGCGATATGCCTTTGATGACCACGAACGGCACGTTCATCGTCAATGGCACTGAGCGTGTGATCGTTTCACAGATGCACCGTTCGCCAGGTGTGTTCTTTGATCACGACAAAGGTAAAAGTCACTCGTCCGGCAAGTTGCTGTTTGCCGCGCGCATCATTCCGTATCGCGGCTCATGGCTGGATATTGAGTTCGATGCTAAAGACATTGTGCATGCGCGTATCGATCGTCGCCGTAAAATCCCGGTGACCTCGCTGCTCTATGCGCTGGGTCTGGATACCGAAGAAATCCTGAACACCTATTACACTGCCTCGGTCCACACCAAGACCAAGAGCGGCTGGAAAACGCCTTATAACGCCGACAAGATGGAAGGCATGAAGGTTACCCGTGATCTGATCAATGATGCCTCCGGCGAAGTGGCTGTTGAAGCAGGTAAGAAAATTACTCCGCGCCAGGCAAAACGTGTTGCCGAAGAAGGCCTGAAGCACCTACGTGTGGAAGCCGAAGACATGCTGAGCCAGTATCTGGCTGAGGATGTGGTGAACATGGAAACCGGTGAAATCTACGCTGAAGCAGGCGAGGAAATCACTGAAGAGCTGATGGAAAAGCTGCTTGAGCTCGGCTTCAAGTCGCTGACGCTGCTCGACATCGACCATGTGAATACCGGTGCATATATCCGCAACACACTGATGGCCGATAAGAACGAGAGCCGCGCTGAGGCCCTATTCGATATCTATCGTGTGATGCGTCCAGGTGAGCCGCCAACCATTGAAGCGGCAGAGGCTATGTTCCAGTCGCTGTTCTTTGATGCTGAGCGCTATGATCTTTCCGCCGTTGGCCGCGTGAAAATGAACATGCGTCTTGAGCTGGATGCTGAAGATACTGTTCGCACGCTGCGCAAGGAAGACATTCTGGAAGTGCTGCGCACATTGCTTGGCCTGCGCGATGGCAAAGGCGAGATTGACGATATCGACAATCTTGGCAACCGCCGTGTGCGTTCTGTTGGCGAGCTGATGGAGAACCAGTACCGCGTTGGCCTGCTGCGTATGGAGCGCGCCATCAAGGAGCGTATGTCATCTGTTGAGATCGGCACTGTGATGCCGCAGGATCTGATCAACGCTAAGCCTGCTTCTGCGGCGGTGCGTGAGTTCTTCGGTTCCTCGCAGCTTTCGCAATTCATGGATCAGACGAACCCACTGTCTGAGATCACCCACAAACGCCGCCTTTCGGCGCTTGGCCCAGGTGGTCTGACGCGTGAGCGTGCCGGCTTTGAGGTACGTGATGTTCACCCAACGCATTATGGCCGTATCTGCCCGATTGAGACGCCGGAAGGCCCGAACATTGGCTTGATCAACTCGCTTGCGACCCATGCCCGGGTCAACAAATATGGCTTTATCGAAACGCCGTACCGCAAGGCAAACGATGGTAAGGTGAGCGATGAGATCGTTTTCTTGTCAGCCATGGAAGAGGCCAAGCACTACATTGCGCAGGCTAACTCTGAGCTCGATGACGATGGTGCGCTGATCAACGAACTGGTTGTGTGTCGTCACATGAGTGAAGTGATGCTTACCCCGCGTGAGCGTGTTGACCTAATGGACGTTTCGCCCAAACAGCTCGTGTCTGTTGCGGCCTCGCTGATCCCGTTCCTTGAGAATGATGATGCGAACAGGGCGCTTATGGGCTCCAACATGCAGCGTCAGGCTGTGCCGCTTGTGCGCGCTGAGGCGCCACTTGTTGGTACCGGCATGGAACGTATTGTGGCTCAGGATTCCGGCGCTGCCATCGGTGCACGCCGCACCGGTATCGTTGAGCAGGTGGACGCAACGCGCATCGTTGTGCGCGCCACTGAAGATCTCGATCCTGGCAAGCCAGGGGTTGATATCTATCGCTTGATGAAGTTCCAGCGTTCCAACCAGAACACCTGTATCAACCAGCGTCCGCTTGTGACGATTGGTGATGAGGTGAAGAAGGGCGACATCATCGCTGATGGTCCATCAACAGAGATGGGTGAATTGGCGCTGGGTAAAAACGTGCTCGTCGCGTTTATGCCTTGGAATGGCTACAACTTTGAGGATTCCATCCTCATGTCCGAGCGCATCGTGAAAGACGATGTGTTCACCTCCATCCACCTTGAAGAGTTTGAGGTGATGGCGCGTGATACCAAGCTTGGTCCTGAGGAAATCACCCGCGACATTCCCAACGTTTCTGAAGAAGCGCTGAAAAACCTTGATGAGGCCGGCATGGTCTACATTGGGGCGGAAGTTGAGCCGGGCGATATTCTGGTCGGCAAGATCACACCGAAGGGCGAAAGCCCGATGACACCGGAAGAAAAGCTTCTGCGTGCCATCTTTGGTGAGAAAGCCTCGGACGTGCGCGATACATCGTTGCGTGTGCCGCCAGGGGTGAAGGGAACCATTGTTGAGGTTCGCGTTTTTAACCGTCACGGTATCGACAAAGACGAGCGTGCGATTGCCATTGAGCGTGAAGAAATTGAACGTTTGGGCAAAGACCGCGACGATGAGCAGGCGATCCTGGATCGCAACGTTTATGGCCGTCTTGCCGATATGGTTTCGGGC
>JBGCDM010000122.1:0-21901 GCA_045105395.1 Devosiaceae bacterium
ACACGCGCTGCTGGCGCGGAAACCATTGTGGGCGTCGACCCTATTAGCCTGGGCGTGATGAGCGCACCTGGCGACTATGGCGCAGATATAGTGACCGGTCCTGTGCAACCCCTTGGCGTTCACATGCAGTGTGGCGGTGGCGCAGGTGGCTTCATCGCCTCGCGCGATGAGGAGGCTTATGTGCGCGCCTACAATGGCTTCCTGGTTTCCATTGCTGAGACGCAAGAGCCTGGCCAATTTGGCTTTGGCCTCGCCTGCCCACACCAGAACTCCTACGGCATGCGCGAAGAAGGCAATGACTGGACCGGCAACTCCACCTATCTATGGGCCATTGCTGGTGCAGTTTACATGAGCCTGCTGGGCCCGGACGGCTTTGCCGAAGTTGGCAAGCTAATTGTGTCGCGGGCGCGCTATGCTGCTAAGAAGCTGGACGCCTTGCCGGGCGTGCGGGTGATATGGCCAGACACGCATTTCAAAGAGTTCATCGTCAATTTTGATGGTACTGGCAAAACAGTTGCGCAGATCAATGATGCCCTGCGCGCCAAGGGTATTTTCGGCGGTAAAGACATCTCTGCTGAAGGTTTTGGCCTGGGTGAAGCCGCGCTTTACTGCGTGACCGAAGTGCACACTGCCGCCGATATCAATCGTCTTACAACCACTTTGAATGAGGTGCTGTCATGAGCCGCCTTCCGAACTTTCACGCTGCCAAGTGGGACGAACCTGTTGTGATGGAGATGGGTCGCGCCGGTGGGCGCGGCCAGATTTTTCCAGCCCCTGAAGCCGAAATTTCCGATGTGGTGGGTGATGATCTGATCCCAGGTAGCATGGCACGCAAGGACCGGCCGGAACTGCCCGAGATTACCGAATTTGAGGCGCAACGGCATTATTTGCACTTAAGCCAAATGACGCTGGGTATGATGGGCATCAGCCTGTTTGGCACGTGCACCATGAAGTACAATTCCAAGACGTCTGAGTACGCGACGCTGCGCCCTGAACTGGCTGAAGTGCACCCTTATCAGCACGAAGATACGCTGCAGGGCGTGCTGGGTATTCTGCACGATTTTGATGGCATTCTGCGGTCTCTGTCGGGCATGGATCAGTTCATTTTCCAGGCCGGTGGTGGCGCAGATGCAGCCTACACGATGACGGCACTTGCCCGTGCCTATTGGAAAGACAAAGGCATGCTGGGCCAGCGCACCGAGATGGTCACGTCCATCCAGGCGCACCCGTGCAACCCGGCAACGGCGGCAGCCGCTGGCTTTAAAGTGGTGAACCTGCCGCTGGAAGAAAACGGCTACCCATCGCTGGATGCGCTGAAAGCCGCGGTAAGCGAGAAGACCGCGCTCATCATGCTCAACAACCCCGATGACATGGGCATCTACAACCCCGAGATTAAAGAGTGGGTGCGCGTTGCCAAGGAAGCCGGTGCGCTGTGCTTCTATGATCACGCCAACTTTAACGGTGTGATGGGCAAACTATCGGCGCGCGAGCTGGGCTTTGATGCCTGCATGTTCATGCTGCACAAAACCTTTGGTGCGCCAAAGGCTGGCGGTGGCCCTGCTGTGGGGGCGTTCGGCTGCTCGGACGAGCTTGCGCCTTACTTGCCAACGCCGGTGGTGGTGAAGGAAGACGATCGCTATCGCCTTGATGATGATCGGCCCAAAACGGCGGGCAAGATCCGCGAATATTGGGGCAATGTTCCCCAGGTCGTGAAGGCCTATGGCTGGGCGCGCGGCATGGGTGCAGAGGGTATTCAGCTAGCCTCTGACATTTCGGTGGTCGCCAACAACTATATGGATATGCGCCTTGCGCAGATACCAGGGCTGGCCAAATCCAACCCAGATGTGACGCAGCACCGCATGGAAATGACCCGCTGGTCGCTTGGCCCCCTTATGGAGGAAACGGGTGTTGGCACGGTCGATTTTGCCAATCGCATGGCCGATTATGGCATTGATCCTTGGTGGATGAGCCATGAGCCTTGGATTGTCGCTGAACCCTTTACGCCGGAAGCTGGTGAGCTGTGGTCGAAGGAAGATATCGACATGTGGATCGATGTTGTGGCGCAGATTGCGCAGGAGGCGCGCGAGAACCCAGAGATGGTGAAATCCGCACCGCACAACCAGCCCATCGCGCAGGTGAAGGGTGATGTGTTTGAGGATGCCAGCCAATGGGCGATGACGTGGCGGGCCTACAAGCGCAAAAAGGCTGGCGGTTCACAGGCGCAGCGCGGCGCGGCTTAACGCCGTGCCATTGGAAGTACGATCAATCGGCCAAGACCGACACGCCTTTCAGCGTGTCGGTCTTGCGCTTTCCAAGCACGAGTTCGCTGGTCACTTGCGCCGTCATGGGCGCTGCGCTGAAACCCACCCACGGGAACAGCGCCAAGAAGAAGCCCGGCTGGCCTGGCACCTCACCAAGGATCGGTCGCCAGTCTGGCGTGCCGTTCACCCATGCCGTCCAGCTACGCACCGCGCGCACCTGACCAAGCTTGGGCACAACATCAGCGGCCACCACCATATTGCCGGTGAGGCTAGCCGGGTCTGTGGCGAGCGTGCCATCACCGCGCTGTGCTGCAGGCCAACCACCCCCCACAATGCACCCGCCATTGGCAGCTTGCTTCAGAGACAATTTTCCAGCCGCCGAATAGATAAGATGCGGGATGAGCGGGCCGACCGGTTCGCTGACCGTGACTTGCAGGGGAAAGCCATCAATTTCGATTGCGACGCCCAGCATAGCAGCAACGTGGCCAGCTTTAGCGCCAGCGGCATTCACCAACCGGCGCGCCTTGAAGGTGCCCTTGGTGGTCGCTACGGCATAGTCGCCATCCTCATGCGTGATGCTCGTGACGCTGGTAAAGGCATGGATCGCGACGCCAGCTTTTTGCGCAGCATTGGCAATAGCAGGGGTTGCACGCAGTGGGTTGGCCTTGCCCTCCATGGCGCAGTAACCACCACCAATGGCCTTGTCCGACAGGTAAGGCGCAAGAGTGCGCAGCTCCTCATGGGTCAGCACTTGCGTCTCAACGCCATGCATTCCTTCAATGGCAGCTTTAGCAGTAATCAGCTTCATTTGCGCATCGGTGCGCGCCACCACAATGCCTCCACCAAGCTTCACATCAAGGTTCTCGCCGACACGCTCGGGCAAGGTTTGCCACAGCGCCAGCGAGTCCTTCAAGAAGCCAAGGCATGGCCCATAGGCCTTCGCCCAAGCCTCACCATAGGCAGCAAATTCAGGGTACTGAATTTGAAGGTGCAAGGACCCGGCATTGGCACCAGAGGCCTGCGCGCCAAGATCGCCGGCTTCCAACAAAACGACATCAACGCCCGCTTCAGCCAAGTTCCAGGCGGTCATCAGCCCAGCGATGCCGCCACCAATGATCACAACATCATATCGATCTGCCATCAGTGCAGCATCCCTTTAGCACCCAACTCCATTTTCCATCCTGTGAGGACATTATGAGCAAGAGTTTTTCCGGCAGCCATACCGTAACCGTCACGCCGTTTACCGAGGGTGGGCGCGCCATCGATTTCGCCGCGTGGGAGCGTTTCCTGGACTGGCAGTTGGCCTGCGGTGTGCCGGGCATAATCATTCTGGGCACCACCGGCGAATTCCTCACCATGACGGACGAAGAGCGCGAACAGTTCGTCGCCCACACAGTCAAATATATCGACGGCCGCATCACCGTTTGGGTTGGCAGCATGAACGCCTACACACCCCATGCCGTGCGCTATTCCCGGCAAGCCCAAGACCTTGGTGCCGATGGGCTGATGATCATTCCGCCCTATTATTACACGCCCACGGATGATGAGATTTTTAACTACTACCAGGCGATCTGTGAAGGCTGTGATCTGCCGATTATGCTCTACAACAACCCCTTCACATCCAACGTGGACATGAGCGCCAAACTGGTCGGCAGGCTTACCAAGAGCTTTGATCAGATCCGCTATATCAAGGAAGCCAGCCAGCGCATTGAGCGTATCCACGACATCATCATCGAGAGCGATGGTCTGATGAATGTTTGGGCCGGGCAACGCGTACTGGAAAGCTACAAGATGGGCGCCAAGGGTTACGTGAACCCCTATGGTAATTTCATTCCGCGCGCCTCGGTGAAGTTTGTTGAGTGGGCTGAGCAGGGTCGCTGGGATGATGTGCAGGCGGTTCAGTCTGTCATCTCGCAATTCGATACGATCATCACTGCCGGTCATCCGCTCTATGGTCACCAGTGCTACTCCAAGGCGTTGGCCGCTGCCGCTGGCTATCCGGTTGGTGATGTGCGCGCGCCGATAACGACGTTTGAAAGCCTTGGGTCCGAAGGCCGCGAGCGGGTGGCAAAAATGGTGCCGCTTATGGAAGAGCTTGATCGCATAGTTGATGCCATCGACGGTCGGCAAATCGCTGCTGAATAGGCTCACCTGATATAGGCCGCACCGTTGATGTCGATGGTGCTACCTGTCAGGTGGCGCGCGCGACCGGTTGCCAGAAATACGGCCATTTCGGCGATATCTTCCGGTGGCACCCATTCGCCCATTGGCAGATTGGCCGTAACAGCAGCTTCGCCGCCCACTTGGGCAGCGGTATCCACCGACATTTGCGTGCGAACAACGCCCGGCGCAATAACATAGGCAAGGATGCCTTGCGCGGCATAGTTGCGTGCAATGGTTTTGGTGGCCGCTGAAATGGCGGCCTTGGATGCTGCGTAGGCAATCGCGCCAGGGTTGGATGTACCGCGTGTGGCGGCCCAGCTGCCAATGCCGACTATTGCGCCAGTTTCACCAGCTTTCAGCCAGCCAGCAACGGCATGACGCAGCAGACGCGCAGGCGCATGCACATTGACCGTCATGGTTTCAGCCCATACCGCATCCCACTCGTCGATGGGGTCGGTGATGCCGCCGGTTTGGCGCAATATGCCAGCATTGTTGACCAGCACATCCACGCGGCCGCTAGCTGCCTCAATGGCCTCACCCCAAAAGCGATCGACGGCCGATAGATCAGAAAAATCAGCCTGGATGAGATGCGCTTTGCCGCTAGTGGCAGCTTCGGCACCGGCACGGTCGCCGCCATAATGGGCAATAACGTTTGCACCGGCATCGATCATCGCTTTGGCGGTGGCGGCGCCAATGCCTTTGGATGCGCCGGTTACAACAATGGTTTTGCCTGCAAGGTCGCTCATTTTGCGCTCCGGCTCACAAAAGGTGTGGCGGCAAGGGCCGGGTTGCAGCGCGCATAAGGCGCAGGCAGGGCGATCTCTGCGCCCAGTTCTAGGGCCGCCTTCCATGTCCAGCGAGGGTCCCACAGCATACCGCGCGCCAGCGCTACCAAGTCCGCCTGACCAGTCGCGACAATCGTTTCTGCCTGCACTGGATCAGTGATCTGTCCAACGGCCATAACAGGGATGCCAACGTCCCGCTTGATCTGGTCGGCAAAGCCTACCTGATAGCCGGGTCCGGTGGTTATTTTCTGGCGCTGGTCGAGCCCACCAGAGGTCACATCCAAAGCATCGCAGCCGGCATGTTTCAGCTCTGCGGCAAGCGCGAGCGAGCCTTCCATATCCCAGCCACCATCTATCCAATCGGTTGCAGAAAGCCGCACCATCACGGGCTTTTCTGCCGCAAATGCTGCGCGGACAGCTTTGAAAACTTCCAGCGGGTAGCGCATGCGGTTTTCCAACGAACCGCCATATCTATCGGTGCGCACATTGGTGATGGGGGAGAGAAACTGGTGCAGCAAATAGCCGTGGGCACAGTGCAGTTCGATCATATCAAAACCGGCCCGGTCAGCGCGCCTGGCAGCGTCCACAAAAGCCTCTTTTACATGCTCTAGCGCTGCCTCATCCATGGCGCGCGGCTCTGGCCAACCATCAAGATAGGGCACATTGGAAGGCGCATCGGTAATCCACGCGCCCTCACCTTCAATCAAGCCACCACCTTCCCAAGGCTCAACGGTACTGCCCTTGCGGCCTGCGTGGCTAAGCTGAATACCAACCTTGCTATCACCCACCGATTTCATGAACGTGACAATGTTGGCGAACGCCTCTTCACACGCATCATCATATAAGCCGGTGCAGCCTGGCGTGATCCGACCATCGGGCGTGACGCCGGTTGATTCGACAAAAATGGTGCCTGGTCCGGACATTGCGAACTGTCCAAGGTGCGCCAAATGCCAATTGCCTGGCACGCCATCGGTGGCGGCGTACTGGCACATGGGTGACACCACAACGCGGTTGGCGAGCGTGAGATCGCCCATCTTGAAGGGCGTGAACAATTGAGCGGTCATGATGGACTTTCAAACGTTTGGAAAAGGCGATTGATCAGCGCCAATCGTGCGGTATAGTAACTTGTGTGCGCTATTTGAACATGGCGCTGATAGTCAGACAAGCAGAAAGACCAGCCCATGTCGCAACTCAAAGTCGCAGCCAGCACCTTCCCCTTTCTCTACTCACACAGCGGACTGGGTGCGCTGAAGCACCTGAAAAGCTTAGGCTATGATACGTTTGAGTTGATGATCTTTCCGCCGCACTGCTGGCCGCGTGAGTTGGGCGTGGCAGAGCGCAAAGAGTATAAAAACTGGCTCAATGGCGAAGGTGGTCATGTGTCCAGCTTCTGCTACCCGCTTCTGGACAACAACCCCAACGGTGTTGACCGCTTGATGCGCGCTTACACGCTGGACCGCTACAAGGAGGCGATTGACTTTTCTGCCGAGCTTGAATGCCCCTATGTGGTGTGCATTCCTGGGCCGGTGAACAGCCTGATCAACCCACCGCATCAGTGGATGTTGGACTGGTTTGTGGAAGGCATGAAGGAACTGGTGGCGTATTCCAAAGGTACAGGCGTTCAGCTGCTGCTTGAAAATGTACCCTTCACGTACCTTCCAACAACGCAGGATATGATCGACACAGTTGCATTGATTGGTCCGGAAGTGGGCGTGAACTTTGACGTTTGCAACAGCGCATTCATCAAGGAAGACCCAGCAGAGGCTATCCGCAAGCTTGGTGATCTGGTGAAGAACGTCCACATCTCAGACTCAGGCTATGATGAGTTCCTGCACGCAAAACTTGGAACCGGCATGGTTGAGCCTGGCCCAGCGGCTACGGCATTGAACGACATTGGATATGATGGTGTGACGGTACTGGAAATCATCACCGATGCGTTGGCGTCGGGCGCAGATCCTGATGGTGACATCAAAGCCAGCCACGACATTCTTACATCCCATGGCTGGGCAGCGCGCGGCTAAGGCTTACAGCAACCCACCATCGACCGGTAAAATTGTGCCGGTCATGCCAGCCGAGGCATCACTAGCCAGAAACAGCGCCGCATTCGCCACATCATCTTGTGTGGCTATGCGGCCAAGCGCGGCATCGGCTGCCAAGCCTGCCAATGCCTCGCCTGGCTTCGGGCCGCCAGTGGCGTGGCGGGTTTCCACACGGCTTATCAAAGCATCCGTCGCAATTGGTCCTGGCGCCAACGCATTGACCCGAATTCCGCGAGGACCAAGGTCCAGTGCAGCAGCACGCACCACGCCCACAACAGCGTGCTTGGACGCTGTGTAGAGAACCTGTTTTGGGTGCGCCTTGTAGCCATTGAGCGATGCCATCACCACGGCTGTGCCCTTGCCTGAGCGCTCAAGCGCACCAGCAAAAGCTCCAAGCGTGGCCGCAACACCCCACACATTGATGCGCATCACGCGGTCCCATTCGGCAAGATCCAACTCCGCCATCCCGCGCCATGGCGGCACCACGCCTGCATTGGCAACCACAATATCAACATTGCCAAGATCGCTGGCAAGGCTTGCAAGTTCGTTTGCAGTCTCATCAGACAACAGATCAATTTCATGCAGCACCCAATTGGCGGGCATGTTGTCGTGCTTGCCCGGCAAATCAACGATTGTAATGTCTGCGCCCGCAAGAGCCATACGCTTGGCAATGGCAAGACCAAGCCCGTTTGCACCGCCTGTTACCAAGGCATTTCGCCCTTCCAACACCCTGGCATTTTCCATAATGTTAACCTCTTACTGACCACGTTAATTCGCAATTGCAAACCCGCACATTTGTGCGTTATGTGAACTTATGCAAGCTGTTTCAAAGTCTTCAACCATGATCACTGTTCTTGGTGCCGGTTCTATTGGGGTTGCGTTTGCGGCTGTGTTTTCGGACATGGGCGTAGATGTGACCATTGTTGAACCCAATGCACAAAGGCGTGGCGAGGTAGATCAGGGCTTGCGCCAACAGGATGATGCAATCTGGGCGGCGGACCTTTGGCGTGGGGGACAGGGTAAGGTTGATGTTGTTGCTGAGGCCGATGGGCACGTGGCAATGGCCGACCTGGTGCTTGAGTGTGGGCCAGAAAAACTAGACGTTAAGCAGGCCATCTTTGCAGACCTGCTAGAAAAGGCTGGCGAACACACACTTCTTGCCACGGCATCCTCGGCCATTACCATCAGCCAAATTGTGCCAGACAATGCCAATCAAGCGCGCTGCCTTGTTGCACACCCGGTTAATCCACCCTCTGTCCTGCGGGTTATTGAGCTGGTTCCAGCGCCAGGAACGGATGCCCAGGCGATGGCGCGTGCAGGCTTACTTTTCGAGCAAGCGGGCTTCCATCCAGTTCAACTTGGCAAAGAGATTGAGGGCTTTGTGCTCAACCGTTTGCAAGGGGCTGTTTTGCGAGAGGCCTACCGATTGGTCGCTGATGGTGTGAGCGATGTAGCCGGTGTTGAGGCCATTGTGCGCCTTGGCCTTGGCCCACGCTGGGCGCTTTCTGGGCCCTTTGAAACAGCAGAGCTTAATACACCTGGCGGCATCATGGCACATGCCCAACGCATGGGCCCGGCCTATAAACGCATGGGTGAAGCGCGCGGTGAAACGGTCGATTGGAATGATGAACTTGTCGCAACCGTGGCCGCACAGTGCCGCGCTCAGTTGCCAGAAGATGCTATTCCAGCGCGTGCAGCTTGGCGTGCTAAGGCCGTTGCCGAAC
Source organism: Devosiaceae bacterium (assembly GCA_045105395.1). Taxonomy (GTDB): domain Bacteria; phylum Pseudomonadota; class Alphaproteobacteria; order Rhizobiales; family MH13; genus MH13. The sequence continues at coordinate 8,973 of JBGCDM010000122.1, forward strand.
TGGTCGCTCAGCGCAACATACTCATGCAACAGCCGCAACTTCCTGAGATTGAAGTGGCCAATCCGATAGATACCAATGACAACGAACACGATTAAATTCGAGGGTCAGGAAATCCAAGCGAAGGCTGGGCAAAGCCTTGCCGCAGCTCTAACGACCAGCAACCATCGTGCTTTCCGACAGACCGCAAAAGACAACAAACGCGGCATTTTTTGTGGCATGGGCGTGTGCCAAGACTGTTTGGTGAGCGTAAACGGTAAGGCCAACCAACGTGCCTGCATGACGCCTGTTGCAGACGGCATGGTGGTTGAACGCCAGGCAGCGCTTCCAAGTTTTTCTGATACCTCTGAAACAGCATCGCCCAAGCCTTTAGAGCTTGCGCCCGACGTTCTGGTTATAGGCGGTGGTGCCGGCGGCCTCTCGGCAGCCATTGCTGCGGCACAGGCTGGTGCGAACGTGGTTGTGCTGGATGAACGCAAAGTGGCTGGCGGGCAATATTACAAGCAAGCCGCGGATGGCTCGGTTTTGGACGGCCAGCAAGCCGATGGGGCACAGTTGGTTGCGCAGGCCAAAGCAAGCGGCGCGCAGATTATTGGTGGTGTGGAGCTTTGGGGCGCTTTTGATGACCTGCTGTTCATAGGGCAGCGCGCCGAGGGTCCGGTGATTGCAAAGCCAAAGAGCGCCATTATTGCCACCGGCGCGTATGAGCGCCCTGTGATGGTGCCAGGCTGGACTTTGCCCGGCGTTATGACAACTGGCGCGGCGCAAACGCTTTGGCGCAGCTATCAAACTCTACCAGGCAAACGTTTGGCGATCTGCGGGTCCGGCCCGCTCAATGTGCAGGTTGCACTTGAGCTTGCCAAAGGCGGCGCAGACATTGTTTTTCTCGCCGAGCGCGCGCCCGCCGCGATCACAAAGCCTATCGCGTCATTCTCGATGGCCATCGCTGATCCAAAGCTGACAACCCAAGGATTAGGCATGCTGGCCGGCCTGCGCTCACATGGCATCAAGGTGCACAATCGTACCGAGCTTTCGCATATTGCCCAAAGACAAGATGGTTTGACGGCAACCTTCACCAAAGGCTCGGGCCAAGAGGAGAGCGTGCAGGTTGATTGCGTGATTATGAATGCAGGCTTTGAGCCGCAAAATGAGGCTTTGCGTCTTCTCGGCGCCCGTATGACGTATGATGAAAAAATGGGCCATCTGCGCTGCCAAAAGTCGGACACGATGGAAACAAGCGTTGAAGGTCTCTACGCCATTGGCGATTGCACTGGTCTTGGTGGCGCGCCAGCGGCGCGCATCGAAGGGCAAATTGCAGGCGCTGCGGCCGCCATGGCCGCGGGGCATGGCAGCACGCCCCATCAAAACGAAAAGCTACGCACGCTATCACGCTACCGGAGATTCCAGGCCAAGCTTTGGACGCTCTATGATATTGCACCTCGTGATGCTGACCAGCTTGCTGACGACACACTGGTGTGTCGGTGCGAGGAACTAACAGCGCGGGACATACGTGGTGGTCTTGATGATCAACCAGGTCATGTTGGCACGCTTAAACGATCCACGCGTGTGGGCATGGGCCGTTGCCAGGGCCGATATTGCGGCCCCGTTGCCGCGCGCCTTGTTGCCAAGAAAACTGGCAAAGCCATTGAGGATTTGAGCTTTTTTGCGCCACGTGTGCCTATCAAACCGGTCGCGATAAGCGCTATCCTGGCAGCGGAGCAGGCGCTTGATAAACAAGAGTGATGTGCTGGTTGTTGGTGGTGGCGTCACCGGCACCATAGCCGCCATCACGCTGGCTGAAAGTGGCGCGCGCGTCACCCTACTTGATGCAGGTATCAATGCTGGCTCAGATGCCAATGCAGGCTCCTTACACGTGCAAATGCAGAGCCGTTTCATGCGGCTTTACCCCACACAAGTCCCCAATGTGGAAGCTGCCCTGCCCTTTTATAAGCAAGCAGCGGACATGTGGGAGCAAATTGCTGCAGAACTTGGCGATATTGAGCTGGTGCGCAAAGGCGGGCTTATGCTGGCTGAAAGTGAGGAGCAACTTGCCTTTTTAGAGGTCAAGGCTGAACGCGAGGCGGCCCAAGGTTTATCTGTTGAGATATTGCGCCGAGCAGACCTAGAAAAGATCGCACCATGGCTAGGCCCGCACATTGTCGGCGCAGAACTATGCGCCGATGAGGGCAAGTTAAACCCTCTGATTGCCAACAGAAGGCTGCGCGCACGTACGCAGGCTGTTGGTGTGAAGCATCGCCGGGTTAAGGTTGATGCATTGGAAGATACGCAAAGTGGCATTGTAGCCCACACGGCGCTGGGACGTTTTGAGGCTGAGCAGGTGGTTCTGGCCGCCGCCTGGGGCAGTGGTGATCTAGCGGCGCAGTATGGTGGAGCTATTCCCTCGCTTGCCGAACCCCTGCATATGAACATCACAGAGCCTGCGAACCTAGCAATATCCCACCTTATTCAGCACGCAGAACGGTCCATCACGCTGAAACAATTTCAATCGGGCCAGATTGTCATCGGTGGTGGGTGGGCTGCACAGGATTGCGGCCATGATCAACCACCAGCGGTTCGCTCGCAATCATTTCTTGGCAATGTGTCTCTGGCCGCGCACCTTGTGCCTGGCATTGGCAATTTGCGCATCATCCGCACTTGGGCGGGCATGAACACAACCACAGATGGCGCATCCATCCTTGGCCGCTTGCCAACATGCCAACGCATTATCATGGCGATGCCAGGCGATGCTGGTTACACGCTTGGGCCGCTGGTGGGGCGGCTTGCCGGTGATATCGCACTGGGCAAAACGCCCAACACGGATATTGCTCGGTTCAGCCCAAGTCGCTTTTTTGCTTAGCGCTGGAGGGCGCGATTGATCTTGCCAACTGTGTCCTGGAGTTTTGGCAAAATCTCATCGACCATATCGCGCGTGCTCATACGAATGGTTGGCACACCCACATTGATGGCTCCAGCCATCACGCCCGAAGAAAGATAGAGCGGCACCGCAATGGACATAAGACCAGTTTCCAGCTCCTGATCGACCAGGGACCAACCTTTGCTGCGCACATCTTTGAGGATTTCGCGAAAAGCTGCTCGGTCGGTTACCGTGCGTTCGGTTTTGTGCACGAAAGGAATTTCGCGCAGCATTGCACCCCATTGATCTTCCGGCAGACCGGCTAACAACACGCGCCCCGTTGCGGTTGCATGGGCCGGGAAACGCCGCCCCACTGTAATGCCAACACTGATAACCCGGTGAAACTGGCTACCGCTCACATAGACCACATCATATTGGTCTAAAATTGCAGCGGAGACACTCTCACGCATCTCATCGGACAAATGTTCGATGAAGGGGCGCGCGATATCCCATGTGCCTTTTGACGAGAGCACGGAAAAACCAAGCTCCAAAACCTGCGGAGTCAGGTCAAACAAACGGCCATCAGCCACCGCATAGCCTTCTCGCACCAGGGTCAACAGAATACGCCGGGCACCAGCACGGGTGTTGCCCGTTTCTGCAGCAACCTCGGATAATGTCATTTTCCGTCGCGTACGGTTGAACGCGCGCAGCACATCAAGACCACGAGCGAGCGAACTGACATAATCGCGAGAATTGACGCCGCTACCGGCAATCTCGTCGATATCATCAGGTGCGGCCGTCATAAGACCAGCCGACAGGTCGCCAGCCTTCTTAACTTTGACCTTTGGCTTTTTGGCCATGCGCTTTCTCAATCCACCTGATACATCGGCCCGCAAAAGGTCCGATTCCTAGAAAAGAGTCATCTAGCACAACTCATTAGCGGTGTGCAGACGACGAAATGCGGAAAAACACTTGCGCTTCTTGTCGTAACTGTGAATTATCGCACAAGCGTTCGCTATGTGAACTTTTTGAGGAAACGGGAGACTTCAAGTGACCAAGACCAATACTTTTGCGAATGGAATTTCGCGCAGAACGGCCCTGAAAGGCTTGGCCGCAACAACCGCTTTGGCGGCAACACCTTTCGGTATTGCTCGGGCACAAAGCGACACAACGTTGCGCTGGTGGTCTCCACAGGCAGCGCCAGCTCAGGTTGAAGCCTATGAGTTGCAAATCGCCAATTTTAAAGCTGCAACAGGCATTGATGTTCAGTTCGAAACAACATCGGATGAAGGCTATGCGCCACAGTTGGCCGCGGCGTTCTCGTCCGGCGAAGTGCCAGACATTGTTACCCACCTGCCATCTTTTGCCGTGCAGTCTTACTATGCCAACGGCCTTATTGAGCCCATGAACGACGTTATCGAAACCGTTGGCACGGATGATTACTTCCCCGGCGCCAACAATGTGTATCGCGCTGCCGATGGCAACTTTTGCGGTACCGGCATCGGTAACTCTGCTGCCAATATGATGTGGCTGCGCAAAGACCTGATGGAAGAAGCAGGCATCGATAGCGCGCCTGAAACATGGGACGAGCTGCGCGCAGCCGTTAGCGCCATGCAGACCGGTGGCATCTTTGGTGCGCCGCTGCCCTACGGTCGCAACTCGATGACATCGCTGATCTTTATCGGCTTTATCCACCAAGCTGGTGGATCAGTGTTCAGCACCGATCTGGATGTGGCAATCGACAATGAGGGCACGCGCAACGCGCTGGAATTCTATCGCGAAATGCGTGAGTTCTGCCCACCAGGGGCGACCAATTATTCCTGGGGTGAAAGCCTGACCGCGTTCGTTTCCGGTGCAACCGCAACCGGCATCTACACCGGCCGCGTGCTGGCAAATGTTCGTGACCAGAACCCTGGCATTGCCGACAGCGTGACGTGCATGCGCTACCCCACAATTTCGGCCGATGTTGCCTCATGGACGTTCAACGACTTCCCATCAGTCTTCATCCCAGCGCAGTCAGCGAACATTGATGCGGCCAAGCAGTTTGCAGCCTTCCTGTTTGATCCAGAAGGCTACATCAAGCAGCTGCATGCGGCTCCGGGCCACGTGCTGCCCGTGCTGCAGTCAATCAACAACAACCCGATGTACCAGGATAACGACATCATCCAGAAGTACGCGCCGGAAGTTGAACTGATGGCTGAATCGGCTGCTGGTGGTTTCAACCTTGGCTATGAAAGCGCTGATCATCCTTCCAACGAGAAGGCTGGCGAAATCATCGGCTCCAACGTGATCTCCGAGCTGGTGCAGAAGGTTGTGATCAATGGCGACAATGTGGACACCGCTTTGAGCGAAGCCTCAATGACCATTGAGTCAATCATGAACGGCTAAGGGTCCTTCCCTGGCTTTGGATGGCCGCTGTTCGCTAACTCCGAATGGCGGCCGTTCAACTTTAAGTTCCCCCAATACAGCCACTGAAAGCACACAATGTCTGCGGCACCCCAAACACTGCTCGAGAAGCGCTATGCCATGCTTGGCATATTGCTGATCGCGCCTACCGTGGTGGTTTTTTGCGCGGTCATTGTCTATCCGCTGCTTTCAGCGATTTACCTGTCCTTCTTCTCCATTTTTACGCCCACGCTGCAGGGCGATTTTGTTGGCCTGCAAAACTATGCTGAGCTGATCAGTAGCGGCACGTTCTGGAATTCGCTGGGCGTCACGCTCATCTGGACCATCGGCACGCTTTCGCTGCAGATCGTGTTCGGTGTAGGCATGGCGCTCGTTCTGCATCAGAATATCTGGTTTCGAAGCCTGGCTCGCTCGCTGATCCTGTTCCCATACTTCATCTCCACCGTTGTGGCAGTGCTGGTATGGAAGTGGCTGTTCAACGATCTTTACGGGATCATGAACCACTTGCTCATCAGCGTTGGCATAATCGATTTTCCGATGGATTATCTGGGCACCTCACCCAATGCGATTATCTCAGTGATCTTGGTTGGTGCCTGGAAATATTTTCCCTTTGTGGTCATCGCGGTGCTGGCCCGCCTGCAGACCATCCCTGAGCCACTTTATGAAGCCGCCCGCATTGATGGCGCTGGCCCCATTGCACGCTTCTTCGACATTACGTTGCCGCAACTGCGCGATGTGCTGGTCGTGATCATCATGCTGCGCGCGATCTGGGACTTCAAAGAGTTTGATCTCATCTTCCTGCTCACCGGTGGTGGCCCGCTGAATGACACGATGACCCTTCCTTTGCTCGTGTACCAAGAAGCGTTCGCGCTCAATGATATGGGCAATGCATCTGCCTACGCGGTCATGATGATGCTGATCATGCTGGTGTTCATGCTGGTCTATATCCGGCGCACAACAGCCAAGGAGGACACGTGATGGCGTTTGCCAGAAAACTTGCCTTCAACATTCTTGCCTGGGGCATTGTGCTCGCCGTGGCCTTCCCGCTGTTCTGGATGCTGGTGACGTCGGTCAAGCCGGGGTTCGAGCTGTTCCGCCGCCCACCCACCATGTTGCCTGAAACCTTTACGCTGGAGCACTATCTGCACCTGCTTCAGCGCACCAATTTCCTGACCTATTTCCGCAACTCGGTTGTTCTGTCTGTGGCCACCACCGTTGTGGTTGTAACCATTGGCACGCTGGGCGCTTATAGCCTTGTGCGCTTCAAGTTTCGTGGCCGCGAGAGCCTAGCATTCATGGTGCTGTTCACCTACCTATTGCCCTCGGTCGTGCTGATCATTCCGCTCTATTTGTTGCTGGTACAAATCGGGCTTTCCAACAATATTTTCAGCCTGGTCATCGCCTACACCACCTTCGCGCTGCCCTACGCACTGTGGCTGTTGCGCTCCTTCATGGCAGGCATTCCTGAAGATCTGGAAAGCGCCGCGCTGGTGGATGGAGCCACCCGCATGGGTGCGTTCCGCGATGTGATCCTGCCGCAGCTTTTGCCCGGCATCATCTCCACGGCGCTGTTCACCTTCATTCTCAGCTGGAATGAGTATCTGTATGCGCTGGTTCTGGTGAACTCCGACGATGCGCGCCCACTGACAACCGGCGTGATGAACATGCTGGTATCGTCTTTCAACATTGAGTGGTCGCTGCTCATGGCTGCCTCTGTGATGATGAGCGTGCCGCTGATTATCGTTTTCGCCTTCCTTCAAAGCTATCTAACCAGCGGCTTCGGTGCCGGCGGTGTGAAAGGTTAGTTCATGGCCGCTGTGGTCTTTTCAAACGTACGCAAAGAGTTTGGCAGCTTCACCGCTGTGCATGGGCTGGACCTCAATATCCAAGAGGGCGAGTTCGTCTCGCTGCTTGGTCCATCAGGCTGCGGCAAGACAACCACGCTGCGCATGTTGGCGGGGCTTGAGTTTCCAACCTCCGGTGACATCAATATCGGTGAGCGACGCGTCAATGATGTTGCACCCGGCCAGCGCGACATTGCCATGGTTTTCCAGTCCTACGCGCTCTACCCGCACATGACAGTGGCGCAGAACATTGGCTATCCGCTCAAAAAACGTGGCGTTGGCCCTGCTGAGCGCGATAAGGCTGTGGCGTCTACTGCTGAACTTTTGCAGCTGACCGAGCTTTTAGGCCGCAAGCCACGCCAGCTATCGGGTGGCCAGCAGCAACGCGTTGCGCTTGGCCGCGCGCTGGTGCGTGACCCCAAAGTGTTCTTGCTCGATGAGCCGCTTTCCAATCTGGACGCCAAGCTGCGCGGGTACATGCGCGTGGAGCTTGTGGAGCTGCACCGCCGCCTTGGCCGCACCATGGTGTATGTGACGCACGATCAGCTTGAAGCGATGACCATGTCCGATCGTATTGCGATCATGGAAGGTGGCGAGCTGCAGCAATTTGCCCCGCCCTCAGAGGTCTATGCCGAGCCTGCCAACCGGTTCGTGGCAAGCTTCATCGGCACCCCAGGCATGACGCTTATGGATGGGGACCTCACTCGCGAGGGCGATGAATGGATGTTCACCACGCAAGGGCTTTCGCTACCCATTGGCGTACTGAACGAGCACGCTGAGGCAGGGCCTGCATGCCTTGGTGTTCGCCCCGAACATGTGACGGTTGGCACAGGGCCGATTAGTGCGGTTGTAAAAGTGGTTGAGAAAACTGGCCACGAGAACATTGTGTTCCTGGAACTTGCCGGGGGTCAGCGGCTGACCGCGCGGGTGCCTGCCTCACAATCCTGGGATGCTGGTGAAAATATACAAGTGTCCTTAGATAGCGAATTTGCCCATCTGTTTGGCGCTGGCCCTCGCGGCGCGCGCCTCAACAAGCCTTTGCCTGAAGCAGGCGCTCAACCCAAAGCGCAACCTTCGGCGCTTGAGAAAGCAGTGTGATGAACAGAGATAGCATTGATTGGGCCGGCCCCCTAACAGCAATCACAACGCCGTTCCACGCCGACATGTCGGTAGATGAGGAAAGCTTTGTGGCCAACGCTAAACGCCTCTTCAAAGCGGGCACAACGGGCATTGTTGCTGCCGGGTGCACCGGAGAGTTCTGGTCGCTTTCTATGAGCGAGCGTGAACGCCTGGCCAAACTTACCGTTGAAGTTTGCAAGGGTCGTGGCCCGGCAATTGTTGGCACGGGATCTATCCGTGAAGGCGAAGTTATTGAGCAGATCGACGCTGCCCGCGCGGCTGGTGCTGATGGCGTGCTGGTGATGCCGGCCTACTTTGCGCACCTCTCACCAAGTGAAATCATTGCGCACTTTACCGCCATTGACGCCAAGGCGACGCTGCCGATCGTACTTTACAATATTCCCGGCAATGCCGGTAACGCGCTGACCCCTGACATCGCGGACGTGCTGGCCGACTTGGACCATGTGGTCGCGATCAAGGAGAGCAGTGGCCAGTGGCAAAATTTCCACCAAACGCTGTTCCGCGTGAAAGATCGTATCCGCGTGTTCTGCGGCCCATCGTCTACCCTTGGTGTTGCGGCCGCGCTGGCAGGCGCTGATGGTCATATCGACTGCTTCCCCAATGTCTGGGAGCAGTGCATGCAGCTCTGGTACGCCACCAAAGCTGGCCGAATGGATGAAGCGTGGGCGCTGCAGGCAACCGGGCAAGCGATGACGGAACTGTTTGTCAGCGAGGGACGTACGCTCTATCCGGCCACCAAAGCCGCCATGAACTATCTGGGCTATCCTGGTGGGGGCACCCCTCGCCCGCCCTTGCGCGCACTTTCAGGCACGCCATTGACGGGTCTGATCGCGGGTATGGATCGCCTTATCGAGAAAAATAAACAGGTCGCCTAAACAGGCGCGAATTTTCCAATAGGAGTTACCGATAATGGATCTCGGTTTGAAAGGCCGTCGCGCCATAGTCACCGCAGCGAGCAGAGGATTGGGCCTAGCAACAGCGCGTTCGCTGGCTCGTGAAGGTGTCTCGGTTGTTATGAATGCACGCGGAGAAGGCCCGCTTTCTGAAGCGGCCCAAGCCATCCGTGATGAGTTTGGCGTGGAGGCCATCCCGGTCGCAGCCGACTTCAACACCGACGAAGGCCGTGCAGCAATTTTGGAGGCTGCGGGCGGTAAGACTGACATTCTGGTGAACAATCCCGGTGTTCGCCAAGTGCCGACGCCCTATGATGAAATCACCGCCGAAGACTGGCGCTACTGGCTGGAGGTGCACTTCCTCTCGTCAGTTCAGATGATGCAGGCCGTCGCGCCCGCTATGAAGGCGCAAAACTATGGCCGCATCGTCAATATGTCGGTGAGTTTCATCAAGTTCCCGCAAGTTGGCTTTGCCCACAGCCATGCCGCACGGCTGGCACTATCTGGTGCCTCTGCCGCCATGACGCGCGAGCTGATCGGCCACAATGTGACCATCAACACCGTCTGCCCAGGCCTGTTTGATACCGATGCCTTGCACACAAATCTTCATGGCCACGCCGAACGCGGAAACACCACCTATGAGGCCATCGTACAAAACCGCAAAGATAATTGTCCCGCTGGCCGGTTCGCCGACCCATCTGAATGCGGTGACCTGATCGCCTATATCTGCTCGGCGCAAGCAGGCTTCATGTCCGGCCAGAACATCGTCAACGATGGCGGTGTGTATCAGGGCCTTTTCTAGTGGCGAAGGTGGTGATGGTTTCGGGCGGCGGACGCGGCCTTGGGGCCTCAATCACCCAAAAGCTGCTGGATGAAGGCTGGACGGTTTCGCTTGGTTTGCGCAACGTTACCCAAGCTGATGCTTTCTCTGGCTCAGTGTCAGCACATGCCTTTGATGCCAATGATCCTGCTACTGCCCAACCTTGGGTGGATGCAGCACTCGCCCAACACGGCCAGATTGATGCGTTGGTGAACAATGCTGGCATCATGCGCATGGTGGATTTTGATCAGGGCGAAGAGAGCGACCTGGATGCCATGTGGGATATCAACGTCAAAGCGCCGTTCCGCCTGATTAAGACGGCGCTGCCCCACCTGCGCAAAACCGGCAAGGGGCGCGTTGTGAACGTCGCTTCCACCGATGCAAAGCGCTATCGTGGCGGCACATCCATTGGCTATTCCATGACCAAACATGCCCTACTGGCCATGACACAAGCCGTGCGCCAGGCTGCATGGGATGATGGCGTGCGCGCCACAGCGCTTTGCCCCGGCGCTATCGACACCGATCTTCTGGCAGGCGTGGCAGGGGCAACACCCAAAGCCGATCGCCTAACGCCGGAAACGGTGGCTGGCATGGTGACCATGCTGCTGGCTTTGCCCAATCAGGCAAGCGTGCCCGAGCTTATCGCCAACACCCGTCTGGAGACTATCATATGAGCCTTGATCCGCGCATCAATGATGAGCTCGCAGCCTGGGACCGTGACCACCTGCTGCACCCAACAACGCACACGGCCAACCATGCGCGCGGCGATGTACCCGGACGCATCGTGACCGGCGGGCAAGGGGTTTACATTGAGGATCGTGATGGCAACCGGTTCCTGGATGCCTTTGCCGCGCTCTACTGTGTGAACGCTGGGTATGGGCGCACCGAAATTGCCGATGCGATGAACGAGCAGGCGCAGAAGCTTGCCTTCTTTCATTCGTTTGCTGGCCAAGGCAATGAGCCTGCCATCCGCCTTGCCAAGATGATTATGGACCGCGCGCCCGACCATATGGCGCGGGTCTATTTTGGCCTGTCCGGCTCTGATGCCAATGAGACCAATGTGAAGCTCGCCTGGCACTACAACATTCTGCGTGGCAAACCGGAAAAGCGTAAAATCATTAGCCGCTGGCGCGCCTATCATGGGTCCGGTTTGGTGTCAGGTTCCATGACAGGTCTGCAGGCCTACCACGCGCGCTTCCATCTGCCGCTGGATGGTTTTCTGCACACCCATAACCCACAATATTTGCACCGTGATGACGCTGATATGAGCGAGGTGGAGTTTCTGGATTTCCTGATCGGTGATCTGGAAGCAATGATTGAGCATGAAGGTCCAGACACCATCTGCGCCTTTATTGGTGAGCCTGCCATGGGCACAGGCGGCATCATGCCGCCGCCGGAAGGCTATTGGGCGCGATTGCAAGAAGTGCTTGCGCGTCACGATATCCTGCTGATCGCCGATGAAGTGGTGACTGGCTTTGGCCGCACAGGTGAAATGTTTGGCAGCACCACTTATGGCCTCACGCCAGATTTCATGACCATCGCCAAGGGACTTACCTCGGCTTACGCGCCGCTGTCAGGCTCCATCATTTCGCAACGCGTTTTTGATGTGCTTATGCAGGGAACCGACGATTTTGGTGCACTTGCTCATGGTTGGACCTATTCGGCGCACCCCGTCAGTGCGGCAGCTGGCATCGCCACGCTCAATCTGGTGGATGATCTTGGGTTGGTGGGCAATGCAGCTGCTATGGGGCCGGTGCTTCAACAGGCCTTGCACGAGACAATGGCCGACCACCCTAATGTTGCGGACATACGCGGTGTTGGCCTTATGGCAGCGGTTGAGTTCGCCAAAAACAGGCAAGCGCGTGAATGGTTTGATCCCATGACCGTTGGGCCCAAAATTGCCGAAGCAATGACACGACGTGGCGTTATTGCCCGTGCGATGCCCGAGGCCAACACCATTGGCTTTGCGCCGCCGCTCTGCATCACACCCGATGAAATCAAAACCGTCGCCCAAACCCTGCGCGCGGCAACCGATGAGGTTCTTTCTTCATGACCAGTTATGCGCCCCTCGTTCGCCAGTCGAACCTCATCAATGGTCAGTGGGTTGCTGCTGATAGCGGCCAAACAATTGACGTGACAGACCCAGCCACCGGCAACGTGATTGCCACCGTGCCCAACAGCGGACAGGCAGAAGCGCAGCGCGCCATTGATGCCGCACACGCCGCTTTCCCCGCCTATGCCGGGCTGACTCTTGGCGAGCGCGTGGCACTGATGCGCAAGCTGCATGATGCGATCCAGGACAATCTGGAACCCATGGCGCAAATGCTAACCGCTGAGCAGGGCAAGCCGATCTCTGAATCACGCGCGGAATTGGGCTCCTCTGCCGCCTATGTGCTTTGGTTTGCAGAAGAGGCACGCCGCACCAATGGTATGGTCATCCCATCGCCAGTTGCCGGGCGCAAGCTGATGACGACCCGCCATCCAGTGGGCGTTGTTGCTGCGATTACGCCGTGGAATTTCCCATCCTCCATGCTCGCCCGTAAATTGGGCCCTGCTTTGGCTGCCGGTTGCACAGTGATCGTGAAGCCTGCCACCGCCACGCCCTTATCTGGTTTGGTGTGGGGTCATTTGGCGCAAGAGGTTGGCTTCCCCAAAGGTGTGGTGAACGTGCTAACGGGCAGCGCCCGCGCCATTGGTGGCGAGATTACGTCCAATCCCAAGGTGCGGAAGATCACCTTCACCGGCTCCACGGAGATCGGCAAACAGTTGCTGGCTGAAGCGTCCACCACCGTGAAGCGCATGTCGATGGAGCTAGGTGGCAATGCACCCTTCATCGTGTTTGATGATGCGGACCTGGATAAGGCCGTTGATGGCGCCATCATCGCTAAGTTCCGCAATGCTGGGCAAACCTGCATTTGCACCAACAGGCTTTTTGTGCAGACGGGTATTTATGATCGCTTTGTTGAAGCCTTTGC
>JBGCDM010000123.1:0-29409 GCA_045105395.1 Devosiaceae bacterium
AAAAACTGGGCCGAAGCCGACCGCATTCGCGATGAGTTGGCCGAAAAGGGCATTCAGCTGAAGGATGGTAAAGACCCTGAAACCGGGCAGCGCACCACCACGTGGGAGGTGAAGCGATGAGCTCTCGCTACACCGGCGGGTGCCAGTGCGGCGCGGTGCGTTTCGCATTCAGCAAACTGGGCAAAGCATCCATCTGCCATTGTCGCATGTGCCAGAAAGCGATGGGAAACTACTTCGCCCCGCTGGTGGAAGTGGAAGGATTTGCATGGACACGCGGAGAGCGTGGGCTGTTTGCCTCCTCCAACCTCTCCAATCGTGGCTTCTGCCGTGATTGCGGCACACCGCTGACGCTGGAAACTGATGAGACGGTGGAAGTTGCTATCGGTTCGCTGGATGATCCGTCTACCGCACCGATTGCCTATCACGCCAACACCGCTGATCGGCATGCGTTCACCATGCACCTTGGCGACATCCCTGACGCTGATCCTGCACGCTTAAAAGAGAACGATGCTTGGAATGCCAGCATCATCTCGCACCAACATCCAGACCACGACACACAAGCGTGGGAGACCAAGCCATGACAAAAGAACGCCTTTATTTGTTCGACACCACATTACGCGACGGCCAACAGACAACCGGCATCGACTTTTCGCTGGACGATAAGATCACCATTGCGCGCATGCTGGATGAGCTTGGCGTGGACTATGTGGAGGGCGGTTACCCCGGCGCGAACCCCACAGACAGCGCCTTTTTTGAGGAAACACGCACACAAAACGCCACCTTTACCGCCTTTGGCATGACGCGGCGGGCGGGGGTCTCCAAGTCCAACGACCCTGGCCTGAAAGCACTGATCGATGCAGCTGGCGATGCGATCTGCTTTGTCGCCAAAAGCTGGGACTACCATGTGCGCGTGGCGCTGAAGACCACCAATGAGGAGAACCTTGCCTGCATCCAGGACAGCGTGATGGAGACGCTGGCCGCCGGTAAAGAACCGATGGTGGACTGCGAGCATTTCTTTGATGGTTATAAGGCCAATCCCGATTATGCGCTGGCGTGCGCGGAAATCGCCTATCAGTCGGGCGCGCGCTGGGTGACCCTGTGCGACACCAATGGCGGCACCCAGCCTGAAGAGATTGAAGCTATCGTCAAAGCTGTGATGGAGAAGGTGCCCGGAAGCCATCTGGGTATACACACCCACAACGACACTGAGCAGGCGGTGGCCAATGCGCTGATCGCGGTGCGCACCGGTGTGCGGCAAATCCAGGGCACGCTGAACGGCATTGGCGAGCGTTGCGGCAATGCCAACCTCACCAGCATCATCCCCACGCTGATGCTCAAAGAACCCTATGTCAGCGCGTTTGAGATTGGCGTTTCGCCAGACCAGCTTGCCAAGCTGACCACCACCAGCCGCGCCTTTGATGAAATCTTGAACCGCGCGCCAGATCGCCATGCCCCCTATGTGGGCGCGGGCGCCTTTGCCACCAAAGCGGGCATCCACGCATCTGCTGTGCTTAAAGAGCCTGAAACCTACGAGCACATCCCCCCTGCCACGGTCGGCAACACGCGCCGGGTGCTGGTGTCTGATCAGGCGGGCAAATCAAACCTTGTGGCCGAGCTGACCCGTCTTGGGTTGCAGGTTGACCCCAAAGATTCCCGCCTGAATGATCTGCTCGCCGAGCTGAAAGAGCGTGAGGCCGCAGGCTACAGCTATGAAGGGGCCGATGCCTCGCTGGCGCTTCTGGCTATGGGGCGCCTGGGCACGATCCCCGACTACTTCAAAGTGGAAAGCTACAAGGTGGGCGTGGAGCGTCGTTTCAACGCCGTGGGAAAGGAGATCAATGTCTCCGAGGCCGTGGTGAAAGTGGATGTGGATGGCCAGCGTTTGATGTCGGTGGCTGAGGGTAATGGCCCGGTCAACGCGCTCGATAATGCCTTGCGCAAGGATCTTGGCCGCTTCCAATCCGCCATCCAAACGCTGGAACTGGTGGACTATAAGGTGCGTATCTTGAACGCCGGGACGGCAGCTATAACGCGCGTTTTGATCGAAAGCGAAGACACAACCACCGGCGACCGCTGGTACACCGTTGGCGTGTCGGAAAACATCGTTGATGCCTCGTTCCAGGCGCTGGAAGACTCGATCATCACCAAACTGATGCGCGCCGAAGGGCTAATGGCAGTGCCAGCGGCGGAGTAGGACAAACATGGTGATCCGGGAGAGCACAAAAGCTGATCATGATGCGCTTTTCGCGCTCTATCCGGCGGCTTTTCCTGATGAGGACCTTTTGCTGGTTCTGCGCGACCTGTTGGCCTCGTCTGAAGCCTTTTCTCTGGTGGCCGAAAAGGATGGGGCGGTTGTCGGCCATATCGGCTTCAGTGATTGTACCACCTCAGACAGCAACACCCCGCTTTCCATGCTGGCACCCCTTGCCGTCGCACCGGACGTTCAAAAACAGGGTATTGGCAAAGCGTTGATAGCGCAGGGCATCGCCCGCCTACGCGCGCGCAATGTTGCCAAGGTGCTGGTGCTGGGCGACCCAGCCTATTACAGCGGCTCAGGGTTCACGCGCGAGAACCACATCCGTACGCCCTATCCAATGCCGCAGGATTGGAAAGCGGCCTGGCAATCGCAATCGCTCTTACGTCAGCCGGTTGCGCTGGAAGGACAGCTTCAGGTGCCTGCCTTCTGGCAAAAGCCTGAACTTTGGGCTGACTAAAGCTTCTCCAGCGCTGCTTCATCGCCTTCCAACGCTGCTGCGCTTAGCTCAAGTACCTCTTTGCGCAGCATGGGCACGATTTTGCTTACATCTTCGGTGATGAGGTAGCGCACCATGGTCTCTTGCGTGATAAACTCTTCATCGATCATATGATCCATCAGCTCGGTGAGCGGCCCCCAAAAGCCGCCAATATCGGCCAAAAGCACAGGTTTCTTGTGGCGGCCTAGCTGCGCCCAGGTGATCATTTCCACCACTTCTTCCAGCGTGCCAATGCCGCCAGGCAGCGCCACGAAAGCATCAGCCTCATCAAACATGCGGCGTTTGCGCTCGTGCATATCCTCAGTGATAACAAGGTCTTCGACCCGTCGTAGCATCACCTCGCGCTCTTCCAAAAACTTTGGAATGACGCCGGTTACCTTACCGCCTGCATCCAGGCAGGCGCGGGCAACGGTGCCCATAAGGCCCACCGATCCTCCGCCGTAAACAAGGCGAATATCGGTGCCTGCCAATGCTTGCCCAAGGGCTTGCGCTGCAGCTTCATAGGCTGGGTTTTGGCCCGTGCGGGAGCCGCAATATACGCACACAGAAGATAGCTTGGTCATGACCCTTGAGTGGCACCGGCTCGAACCGCCGTCAACCATGCCTTTTCATAAGGGTTTGCCTTCCTTGCGTGCAGTGCAAAAAAGACTATAAACCCCGAAGGACTCGGCCTTTGTGAAGGAAATATGATGAATTCTGGCGTCGTAGGTGCCATTGCCCTCTTGGCAGTTGGCGGCGGCCTGTATTGGGCATCCACAACCAATTTTGGCGATTTTTTCGCCGACCGTAACCAGGCCATCACCGAGGTCATCGAGGATACCGCGTCTGCCGCTGGCGAAGCGCTGGGCATTGCCAGCGATGCAGCTGAAGACACTGTAGAAGCTGCAAGCGACATGGCTGATAGCGCCAGCGATGTGGTTGAGGAAACGGTCGCAGCCGCCGAAGACGCGATGGATAGCACCATGGAGGCCGCAGGCGAGGCCATGGATATGGCAAGTGACGCCATTGAAGAAACCATGGATGCCACCGAAGATATGGCGGAGAATGTCGCTGAAGCTGCAACGCAGGAAGTTGCTGCCCTAGCTGATACCGCCGCTGACACAGTTGCTGATGTCGTCGATAGCATGACTGATGACGCCACGCCCGATGATATGATTGCGTCCGACGATATGTCGGCTGAAGAGATGGCCGCACAAGAGGAAGTCGCTGCAACGCTCGAAGGCTTGGCTGATGATATGCCGGCCACAACATCAGAACCTGGCACCACGCCAGTGCTGGATGTCGTGCGCGTTGATCCCACTGGCGAAGTGGTCATTGCCGGTAATGCACCAGAGGGCCAGCGAGTGGGCTTGCTGTTCAATGATGAGATTGTTGCCCAGGCAGATGTGGATGCCGGTGGCGATTTTGTGTTGGTGCCTGATGTGGCGCTGCCATCAGGTGAAGGCACAATGGAAGTGGTAACGCTGGATGATGCTGGCAACAGCACCAGCCAATCCGACACGCAGATCGCTGTTGTGCTTCCCGAAAATGCCACTGACGAAGGCTTTTTGGTGGGTGTGCTGCGCCCTGGAGAGCCAGTTGAAATTTTGGAAAACAATGCCCCTGGCGAGGATGCCATTGAGGCGGAGATCGCTGAGCATTCGCCAAATTTTGCGGCCGATGAAACCACCCAGACATCTGAAACGGCAGAGGTTGAAGTTGCAGCCGTTGAAGCCGCTGCTGTCGAAGCTGCGGCGGACGTTTCCACGTCAGCGCAAGCAACACCATTCGTGGTGGTCGATGCGATCGAGCTTGAGGGCCAGGAAATTTGGATTGCGGGCGGCGCGCTGCCAGGCACCATTGTGCGCCTGTACCAGGACAATGAGCTGCTGGGCGAGGCGTTGACCGGCCCTGAAGGCCGCTTCCTCTATGAAGGTGAATTGCGCGATGCGACTGGCGAGGTTAGCGTACGCGCAGATGCGCTGGCGGCAGGTACAGCTGATGTGATTGCCCGTGCTGAAGTACCCTTTGATATGCCAGGGTCAGAAGACATGGCCGCCGAAGACATGGCGGCCGAAGACGTGACCGCCGAAGATATGGCGAGCGACGACATGATGAGTGATGATATGGCCAGTGATGATGCCATGTCGGATGACATTATGTCCGAAGACGATATGGCTATGACTGACGATATGGTCGCCGATGATATGGCATCTGAAGAAACCGCGACTGAGGTTGCATCGGATGCAGCGACCAGTACAGCGCCAACACCGGTAGCCGCCACATCAAACGAGCGTATCTCCGTGCTTGATACCGGCG
This sequence comes from Devosiaceae bacterium, assembly GCA_045105395.1. Classification (GTDB taxonomy): domain Bacteria; phylum Pseudomonadota; class Alphaproteobacteria; order Rhizobiales; family MH13; genus MH13. The sequence goes on from JBGCDM010000123.1 coordinate 5,052, forward strand.
CGGTCATTATCCGCCGCGGCGATAATCTTTGGCGCCTATCACGCAGGGTTTATGGCCTGGGCGTGCGCTACACATCGATTTATGATGCCAACCGTGATCAAATCGGCAATCCTGCGTTGATCTTCCCTGGCCAAGTGTTTGCCCTGCCAACACCGCAGGAAGAATGGGGCGAGGTGCCGGGCTTTGAGGCGCTAGAAGCCGATCAGTTGCCACCCAGCTAATCGGATTGAATCACACCGCTGGGGCTTGTTATTGAAGCCCATTGGCTTATTTCATCGTTAGATGACGATGGATGAACCCCACCTTACCCAACACCACGATGATGAAGCGCTGGCGCAAATTGCCAAGGCGCTTTCTCATCCTGCGCGTCTGGCCTTGGTGCGCTCGCTATCTGCCAAGCCCAGTTGCTGTGGTTATCTGGTTCAAGATCTTGCCGACAAGCAATTGGCCCTTGCCCAATCCACCGTGTCGCAACATTTGCGCGTGTTGGTAGAGGCTGGCCTCGTCACGCGCACTCTATGCGGCGTGGAAAGCTATTATAATCTCAATCAGGAAGCGCTCACCGCCTCCGTGGCTATGCTTGGCGCACTTGGCGCTCCGGTGGCACAATCAACCAAAAAAGAGGCGTAAGCTGCATGGCGATTGCCGCCGATACCAACAAGGCCAAAACGGCCGATAAGCCTGCCCTTTCCGTTGATGATCGGGCGATGGGTGACACGCTTAAAGTGCTGTTTCCCTATATCTGGCCGCATGATCGGCCAGACCTAAAAATGCGCATTTACATTGCGCTGGCCATTTTGGTGCTGGCCAAGTTCATCACAGTGCTGGTGCCCTACAGCTATAAGTGGCTGACGGACTCGCTAACCGGCGAGCTGGGCGCACCGTCCAGCATTCCTGCCTGGCTCATTGTGCCGATGATGCTTGTCATCGCGTATGGCGTTGGCCGCTTGCTGATGGTGGGCTTTAACGAGCTGCGCAACGCGCTGTTTGCCAAGGTTGGGCAACATGCCGTGCGCAAGCTTGCCAACGAAACCTTTGGCCATATCCACCGGCTGTCGCTGCGCTTCCACTTGCAGCGGCGCACCGGCGGCCTATCGCGCATTATCGAGCGCGGTACCAAAGGCATTGAGATCATCATCCGGTTTCTCATTCTAACGGCTGTGCCAACGCTGCTGGAGTTTGCGTTGATGATCGCCGTGGTCTGGTACCAGTTTGACTGGAGCTATTCGGCCATTGTGATTGCCATTGTGGTGGCTTTCATCTGGTTCACCAAAATTGCCAGCGATTGGCGCATTGCCATCCGCCGCGCCATGAACGAGGCCGACACCGACAGCAGCACCAAATCGGTCGATGCGATGCTGAACTATGAAACGGTGAAATATTTCAACAATGAAGACATGGAGGCCAGCCGCTTTGATGGCGCGATGGCCAAATATGAGAAAGCGGCCACCCAAACCTTCACCTCGCTGGCTTGGTTGAATTTCGGCCAAACGTTCATTTTCACCATCGGTCTTATCGCCTGCATGATTTTGTCGGCGCAGGCCGTGCAGGCCGGCACGCAGACGCTGGGCGATTTCGTGATGATCAACGCTTTGCTGCTGCAACTGTGGCAGCCGATGAACTTCCTCGGGTTCGTTTATCGTGAGATCAAACAGGGCTTAGTCGATCTGGAAACGATGTTCGATCTGCTGCGCCAAAACCCAGAGATTATTGACAGCCCCGATGCGGGGCCCTTGCAGGTGAAAGGCGGCGCGATCCGGTTCGAAGATGTGCATTTTGCCTATGAGAGCAACCGAGCCATCCTCAAGGGCATCACGTTTGATGTGCCAGCAGGTAAGCGCGTGGCGCTGGTGGGGCCGTCAGGTGCCGGTAAATCCACGATCTCGCGACTGCTCTATCGGTTCTATGATGTGACCAGTGGGGCGGTCACGATAGATGGCAACAACCTGACCGATGTCACTCAGTCTAGCCTGCGCCAACAGATCGGCATGGTGCCGCAGGATACGGTGCTGTTTAACGACACCATCGCTTACAACATTCGCTATGGCCGGTTGTCGGCGAGTGACGAAGAAGTGCGCGAAGCCGCACGCATGGCGCAAATTGGCGACTTTATTGAGCAGCTTCCCGAAGGCTTTGAAACGCCGGTCGGCGAGCGTGGCCTGAAGCTTTCTGGCGGTGAAAAGCAGCGCGTGGCTATTGCACGCACGCTGCTTAAAGCGCCTCCGATTTTGATTTTGGATGAGGCGACATCCGCGCTGGACACCCAAACGGAGAAGGAAATTCAGGCGGCCCTGGATATCGTTTCGAAAGACCGCACAACGCTGGTCATTGCGCACAGGCTCTCCACCGTCATCGATGCTGATGAGATTATCGTTCTGAAGGCTGGTGAGATTGCTGAACGCGGCACCCATAGCCAACTTTTGGCAATGGATGGCCTCTACACCACCATGTGGAACCGCCAGTTGGAGGCAAGCGAGGCGGAAAAGCGCCTGGCCGAAACCCGCGCGCAGGATGTCGATGGCATTATTGCACGTGGACCCAAAGCAGGTGAACGATGAGCGGGTAAACCGAGCCAAGCTTAGTGCGAACGCTGCTCTCGTCTCGACATCGCCAGCTGAACCCGGTACGAGCAACGATCCCTATTTTGCGCGTTTAAGTGAGCTGCATCCTCGATGAGCATTGCCCAGAGTATCCGTACCGCACTCCCGCCGATCAATCGCGCTGGCTATCCTTTTATTGCGCTGTTTGCCTTGGCCTCGCTAGCGCTGCTCTTGCTGTCGGTAAGCCTGTTTTGGATCGGCGTTGGGCTCACCATTTGGTGCGTCATGTTCTTCCGCGATCCAGCGCGCGTTACGCCGGTCGATGATAGCCTGGTGGTTAGCCCGGCGGATGGTCGTGTGTGTTTTATTGGCCATCGCGCACCCCCGCCGGAACTGGAGCTGGGCGACCAGCCTATGCGCATGGTTGCGATCTTCATGAATGTGTTTGATGTGCATGTGAACCGAGCGCCGGTATCTGCATCCATCACCAAAGTTGCCTATAAAGAGGGTGCGTTTTTAAGCGCGGACCTGGACAAGGCGAGCGAGAAAAACGAGCGCAATGGCTTTGTGTTTTCCACCCCGCATGGGCCATTGGCGGCAGTACAAATTGCAGGCTTAGTTGCTCGGCGCATCCTTTCTTGGAGCGCTGAGGGTGATAGCGTTACTGCTGGTGAGCGCATTGGCATGATCCGCTTTGGCAGTCGTGTGGATGTCTATCTGCCTGAAGGCGCAAAGGTGTATGTCGCGATCGATCAGCGTACGCTGGCGGGCGAAACTGTCATCGCTCGGTTCGACACGCCGTCGCCGGGTGAACGTTTTCATCGGACGAGCTAGCGCCATGGCCCGCGTCCAATGAGTGGTTTGTTCCAAGATTTTGAGCCCACACGGTTGGCGCTTGCGCCAGAGCTGAGAAACACGCGGTTGGCGCTTGCGCCAGAGCCAACAAAGATTCCGTCCGAGCGGCTGTCCTGTGTTTTGAGTTTGAAATGAGTGGTTTGTTCCAAGATTTTGAGCCGGGCGGCAAACCGGGTTCGCCACGTGGCAAGCGCTGGCAGCGGGTGAACCGTGTGCCGCTGCGCGTTGTGTTGCCCAACATGGTCACGCTTTTGGCTTTGTGCTCTGGCCTCACTGCCATTCGCCTCGCGCTGGAAGGGCGGTTGGAATTGGCCATGATGGCCATATTGCTGGCAGCCTTTCTTGATGCGCTCGATGGCCGCTTGGCACGCATGCTCAAGGGCACCAGTCGGTTTGGAGCGGAGCTAGACTCACTCACTGATTTTGTGAACTTTGGCGTCGCGCCTGCGCTCATTCTGTATCAATCCTCGCTGGTCACGCTTGATAATTTGGGCTGGATTGCAGCGTTGCTTTACGCCATTTGCACGGGCCTGCGCTTGGCACGATTTAACGCCGCGCTGGACACTGAGGAGCCGACACAGAACCAATTGTTTTTCACCGGTGTGCCTGCACCAGCCGGTGCCCTGTTGGCTTTGTTGCCAATGTATTTTGCGCTTCTGGGCGGCGATTGGCTTACCGGTTCGCCCCTGCTGGTTGCTGCCTATATCGTGCTGATCGGCTTGCTTATGGTGTCCAGCCTGCCGACATTTTCTGGCAAAAAACTCGGCGCGCGCCTGCCTAGCAACAGTGTTTTGCCTTTTATGGTGGCCGGTGCTGCGATGATCGCGGTGTTGGTCGCCTTCACCTGGCAGATGCTTATCGCTCTGGCGTTTCTTTATCTGGCAAGCATGCCGCTTGGTTGGTGGTACGCGCGTAAGCTTGAGCGCGAAGGCGCCACGCTCCACGATGCGCCTGATCATGATACCCCTGGACACGATGCGTCTGAATAGTGATTTCGTTGTTGGCGCACTGGTGCGCCGAGTGCAGGACAAGGGTGCCTATGCGACCATCGCCAACCATGGCGATGATAGTGCTGGCGCCATTTTTGTGCTGGTGGATGGGCTGGATGGACGCGTTGCGCTCTTCGGGCCAGCACCACCGAAGATGGATGATGATCCCTTGCCTGATGATGCGGCACTAACCGGCAACAGGCTGTTTGCGGCCGTTCCGCTGGAGCCAAGGGCCACGCGCCAAGCCGCAGAGGATTACTTGGCTCGGCAAAAGCGTTTTGACGCGGATATCTGGGTGGTGGATATCGAAGACCGGCAAATGCGTAGCTTCGTGCCGGTGGTAACGGGCTAAACTGCGCGGCGTAAGCTGTGCGGTGTTGGCTTACGCTCTTGAGCCAACGACATGATCGACCGGGGTTTGGTTTGCGCAGGCTTGCTGGCGACTGAAGTGCTGGCCGCTGCAGCAGATGCAGGTGTCGGCAATGGTTTGCGCTCATTGCCTTGCGCAGCGCTTTTTTTGTTTTCGCCTCGCATCGCTTGCACGATCAGGTCAGCGCTTGCCTGTGGCAGGTCATTAAAGCGATCAACCAGCGCAAAAGTATCGCGCGGTGATCCGGTGAGGCCAATTTTGCCAAGGATCAGCATGCGCGCAAAGGCGGTTGAAGAAATACCGGCCCCTTTGGCCAGCACGATCAGTGCATCACCATCGGCCTCATCCAGCAGTTTGCCGACAAGCACAGGATCAAGACCAAGCGTTTTGGCGAACGCATCACGCAGGGCCGTTGGGTCGCGTTGTTCAATCACGGTCAGGAAGGCCAAGTCGGCATCATTGCGCGTGGGGTCTAGAGCCTTGCGAGCTCCGGAAAAACTAATCTGCGCCGGTGTGTCATCGGCCAGGCGATGCATCACTGCGCGGCGGGCAGCGGCATCCATAGAGGCAAACTCCTGCGCACTGCGCTTTGGGTCTGCGCCAGGCTTACGGTCTTGAACCAGGTCGCCAAGTCCACCGCTTGCGGCGCTCGCTTGTGCCGGGGGGGCAACCGAGCTGATGCCGCGCTCTACAATTTTCTGCGTGTCGTGGCTGAAGTTGGAGCGGCGGTTTTCCAGCAGCGCCTGAAGCACTTTGGGGTTCCCATCGGCCACCAGCATCGTAACGTGCTTACCGGCCAATGTGTGGTGGCGGGCAATAAGTGCACGAAGGGCCTCATCGCCACTTTCCAGCAAATAGGCGATTGTTTCATCGCCCAGGCGGTTGGCCCGAATAAGCGTTTGCGCCGCGCGCGCATTGGTGCGGGCAAGCCGGTCAGGCAGGCCGCTGCTCACATCATCGCGGCCCGCAACAGCCTTGGCCAGTGTCACCAACTCATCTTCGCTCGCCACGCCAATATAGCCATGGGCCAACGCGCAAAGCCTTGCAAGCTCATCAGGGCGGCCACGAGGCGTGAGGGCAAGCAGCGTAGAGACGGCGCCCATCAGTTTGCTCTGGCCACCCATCATTGTGCTGGAAAGGCTGGTGTCAGCAGCAGGACTTTCCTGCTCGTTCGTGCCCCAAAAAGCCGGTAGGTGCGCCATGGCCACTCTCTAATTTCAACGTAAAAAAGCGTTCCTTTGGTTATGGCGTGAACACTGTTAGCAAAGGATTAACCTTGCGCGTTTCTTAATGCCCCAGCTTGGGGCGTGCCTTGCTGATTCGCAGGTAAGGCACGTGTCCCCACCGCACTAGAAAAAGGGTCGTGGGCGTAGTGCTCACCAGTTTGGAAAGATGATTGGAGACGGCAAAACACGCAATCCGGCGCGCAGCTTGCGCGGTGGAAAAAGATCAGGCGGCGCTGCTGCGCGCACCCGCAACAGATCTGCGCACGGTAAAATGGCCGTAGAGGCCAGTAGCCAGCCCAACAATATTGTCTGCCTGCAAACAATGAGCCAAGCTAGGCGCCAACATGCACGTGCTGGCACAGGCCTGCCGCGCGGGCACAGCGCACAAATTATGTTCTTTACCGGCGTGCAGATCGTTCGGCACGAGCAGGCCCAAGATCATGCCCACAACCATGTAGGTTCTTGGGAAAATCAGTGCTGATTTTTGATGCCTGCCGCCCAATGGCGCGCCTTTGCATTGTTGCTGCTTGCGCGCTCACGTTAACCGCCTGCTCGCGCACCGGCGATTTGGGCCGCGAGCAACCCAATCTGCTCACCACCGCTATCATGCCTGCCATTGGCTACAGCTCGACCTATTCGGCTGGCGAGCCGGTCTCTCATTTTGATTACACAAATGATGAGCGCACACTGCGCGATGTTGGCTGGCGCCTTGTTGTGCCCAACCATTCCATCGATTGGCTGGGCCGGGGCCATGCCCAGCTGCAACGCGCACAGATTGCGCGCCGGTTAGACTTGCGTGAAAGTCCAAGTCGCTACTCGCAAATTCTCAACCTTCAGCGTTATGGCTCCAGCGATGCGCGCTATTCTCGCATTATGGATGATGCTGCCGCTGATATGGCCTCCATAGCGCCCTACATGGCCTACGCGCGCCGTGTGCAAAACGCCGATGAGCAGCGCCTGAACGCCACCATGGGTTTGCCCGATATAACGGTAACCGAGCTTGGTGCTGCCCATGGCCGGATTGCCGAAAATCAGCGCCAAATCGCTTGGGTCAAGCGCGCTTTGCTGTTTCGTCTTTACGCCTATCGCTATGCTGTGGACCGCTTGATGATCCGCACGCCCTCGCACCTTGCAGGCGAGACCATTGCCCGCTTGGATGTGCTGGAAGCCATGATCTTGGAAGCATTAGCGGTCGATACGGGGCTGGCACCCATTTCAGGCCCAGACCAAGTGGTCGATCTGATGGAAATCGTCACAAAAGCCTAAGAACTCTGCGACTTTTACCAGCTGCCTACTCAGCGTTTTGCTGGGACGCGTCTTCTTCAGGCTCGTCTGCCTGGGGCTCATTTTCCTGAAGCTCAAGGTCTGGGCGAGGGGCCGGTTGCGGAACGGTTGGCGGGCCAGATGGCTCAATCGGCCGTGCTGTGCTTGGTCCATCCTCATCAACAGCCGTAGGCGGTGCAAATGTGAAGGTTGCAAGCGAGCATTGCGTTTGTGCCAGGGCATCGCGCAGGGCAGGGCGCAGCGCATTGTAACCTGCCAGCCCGCTGATCCGCACAACGCCAAGTGGCCCATCCATCTCCACCACCAGCGCATCGCGTGGAAGCTCAGCACCAGCAACCGCCAGGTCGCGCGCCAGTGCCGGGCGCATCACCAAAAGCTCCAACCCACCACCGGTTGCGGCATTATGATTGATGGATCCAACCACCAATCCGCTAAGCGTATGAACCGAGATGGACCAGAACGGCACGTCCAAATTGCCGCTCACGCGCACCGCGCCATCGGTCAGGTCAAAACTGCAATACACAGCATCCATGCGCGCATCGGCATAGCGAAAGCCAGGTTGCACGCCACCGGCAAGGCCGGTGTAAAGGCGCGGTGCGTTCTCTCCAGGGGGAATAACTTCATCCACGATGATGGCACGGCCAATGCTTGGCAGCGCAAACACCACAATCAGATGCACAATGAAGCTGGCTAGCAGCGTTAGGCCAAGCCAAAGGCCAATGGCGCTGGAAGCTTTGCGCAGGTTGATGCGTTTGCGCTTGGGTGGCTCGAAGAACGTTTCGCTCATCAGGCGCAGCCCGGCGCATCAGCACCAACTGAGATACGCGGCAGGGCCGCTTCGCCATTTTCTGGCGCACTTGTTAGCGCCCCATCATACACATGCAGCACCAAACTGATGGGTTGCTGGGAGGAAACAAAAACCGTGTTCACTGTCTGTGGGCGCGGGCCGATTGTCAGCTCAAAGCCACCATCAGAGGTGTAAATCAGGTCTTGGCTGTGCAGGGCCAGTGGGCGGGCAGCATCGGGGCGGCTTAAGGCCTCCCCATTAGGTGCGGCTAATGTGAGTGTCCATAAACGTGCAACATCAACCAGGCCGGAAACCGTGATGGTGCAGCCTGGCACAAGCGGCTGGCCAGATGAGGAGGCAAGGGCCACAAATCGCATGCCTTCGGCGCTGCCTGGCGGCAATTGACCAGATGAGGCCAAGAAAGCGTGGGCGTAAGGGTCGGCTGCCGCATCACCAACGGCGCGTACAGCTTCCCACGGGCCCACTTCCAGCATGCCGGTTGGGCGCAGCGTTTGCGTTGCATAGATGGCCGATATTGTGCCCAGCACAATAGCGGTCAGCGCCATCGACAAGAACCACAACAGTTTCGCCATAGGGGTTAGCGGGCCTGCACGACGGTTTCATCAACCACGCCAGGGTCTGCGTCAAATGTCCCCAGTGCATCAATATCGAAGGATGAGCGCAGCTCACGCGTGTTGGTTGGGTCAAAGCGGTTGACCATGCTTTGCAGCGCAGAGGTGAGCTCTGGGCTCATATCGCTCGCATTGATAGGGCCATCCTGGTCCGTTGTGCGCGCTGTCACCAGCTCCACATCATCGCGCACCGCTTCGTCCACGCCAGGCAGGGCCGGGGTTTGGCTGTCGCGATGGGCAAGCTCCATAATCGATTGCCACGTCATGGCGGGCAGGCGACCACCGGTTAGGTTGTTGGTGGTGGTGAAATCATCATTGCCGTACCAAACACTGGCCGTGTAGCGCCCGGTATAGCCGATGAACCAGGCATCGCGGTAGGCCTGCGTGGTGCCGGTTTTACCTGCCGCTGAAATGCCTGGCAGCTGCGCCCTGCGCGCCGTGCCTGCTTCAATAACCTGATGCAACATGCTGTTCATGCCTGCCACCGTTTCTGCGGACAAAATGCGCGGTGCGGCTGGACCATCTGTAACGCGGTCATACACAAGTGCGCCATTGAGATTGCGCATTTCGGTAATCGCATAACCGCTGGTGCGATAGCCGCCATTGCCCAGCGATGCATAAGCACTTGCCATATCCAGCGGCGTGACCTCTGCCACGCCAAGTGGCAACGGGCGGGTGATGGGCAGCTCTGTGCGGATGCCCATATCATAGGCTGTTTCAACGATCACATCGCGGCCCATGGCTTCGGCAAGGCGTACGGGCACCGTATTGATGGAACGTGCAAGCGCCGTGGTCAGTGTGACGCGGCCACGATAGCTGCGGCCATAATTGCGTGGGCTCCAGCCGCCAATAGTTATAGGCGCATCATTGACGATGGAGTTGGGTGTGTAGCCGTTCTCAAGGGCGGCAGCATAAACGAAAACTTTGAACGAGGAGCCAGGTTGGCGAAGCGCGTGCGCTGCACGGTTGAACTGGCTTTGGCCATAATCACGCCCGCCTACCATCGCGCGCACGGCACCGTCATTTTCCATCAGTACTGCTGCTGCCTCGCGTACCCGATAGGCTCGCCCAGACTCAGCCAAATTGTTCAGCACAGCGCGCTCAGCGCCGGTTTGCAGGCGCGGATCCAGCGTGGTGCGTACCACCAGAACACGTTCGCCTTCTGGCGCTATGTCACGCACTTCCTCAAACACCCAGTCCAAGAAGAAATTGGGTGCCGAAGCAGCATCACGTGGCACAGCCGAGGCAGGGTTGAGGCGCGAGAACAGTACCTGGCCTTCGGTCAGGAAGCCCGCTTCGACCATGTTGGACAGCACTTCGGTTGCGCGCAAACGCGCTGCAGCCAAGTTGCGGTGCGGTGCAAAGCCCGCAGGTGCTTTGTAAAGGCCGGCCAGCATAGCTGATTCAGCAAGCGTGAGATCGCGCACATCCTTGTCAAAGTAGAACTCAGCAGCTGCAACAACGCCAAAGGCGCCGCCACCCATATAGGCGCGATCAAGATAGAGCTTCAGAATTTCATCTTTGGTGAGGTTGATCTCCAACCAGAGAGCAAGAAACGCTTCGGTGATTTTGCGCATCAGCGTGCGCTCATTGGTCAGGAAGATGTTTTTGGCCAGCTGCTGGGTGATCGATGAACCGCCTTGCACGACCCCTTGCGCGCGAACATTTTCCACAAGCGCACGTGCTGTGCCGAAAAAGTCGATGCCAAAGTGGGAATAAAAGCGCCGATCTTCGGTCGATAGAGTGGCCTGGATCAGATGGTCGGGCATTTCTGACAGCGGAACCGAATCGTTCTGCAACACACCGCGTCGGCCAATTTCTTCCCCATAGCGATCCAAAATGGTGATCGCAAACGTGTCTTGCTGCTGCCAATCATCAGAGATTTTGCCAAACGCAGGAATGGCAAGCATCAGCGCGAAAATAGCGCCAAGCGTACCAAAGGTTGCCACTTCATCGGCCACTTCCACAAACACACGCTTGATGCCGCGCACGCGAAAGCGTTCAAAAAAGCGGCGTATCGATGCCAGGAACTGATTGAAAAATTGGCCAATATTGAAAAGCGCAGTATCAAGCGCTGCATCAATTTCTATTGGGCGCGGCAGACCTTCAGAGGCGTCATGATATTTGACGGGCGTGCGCGGCACTGGCGCAGAGGCACCGGTGGCCGCATCATCTGTGGGTGCAGAGTGGGGGGTGTTGGTGTCTTCGCTCATCGCTCGTGATCAAACAGTCCAAAGTCAGGTCGCATGATAAGGCGCGCAGGATTAAACGGCGCGCAGATATTTCCTTTTACGCGCAGGTTCGGTTTGCCGCCAGACGCGTTTTGGTTAAAAGGTGAAGGCACTTCTCGCCTGTGACCTTTTCGCCAGCAAGGCCAATCTATTGACGACCCCCCAATCACCCTCCCAAACGCCACCGCATGACCAACCCTTCTGGGAAACCAAGTCTCTCAAAGAGATGTCCAACGCCGAATGGGAAAGCCTGTGTGACGGGTGCGGGCGCTGCTGCCTTTCCAAGCTGGAAGATATTGATACCGGCGCAATTGCCTTCACCTGTGTGAGCTGCACGCTGCTCGATCCTAAGACAGCACGCTGCAGCGACTACACCAATCGCTTTGCCAAAGTGCCCGATTGCCTGGCTATTACACCGGAAATGGCGGCCAGTTCGGCATGGCTTCCACCCACATGCGCCTATACCCGCATTGCCAATGGTGAGGGTCTTGCCTGGTGGCATCCGCTGGTCTCTGGCACCCCAGATACGGTTGTGGCGGCCAGAATCTCAGTTGCTGAGCGGGTGATAAGCGAGGATGATGTGGAGTTGGTGGATCTGGAAGACCATATTGAGAACTGGCCAGACGAGGATCCGTTGGTTCCAGCTTCTGATTATTATGATGAAAAAACAGCGCGTTAGCTATGTGGAGCGCCCAAAAATAGAAAAATAGTCCGATAAATAGGAAAATAGTCCTTGACGCACCGCACGGTGTTCGGGTACAAAGTCGCATAATCGCAGAAATGGGTTAGCCAAGACGCGTTGACACAACACGATGAGTTAAGACGCAAGCGGCGGTGCTTCAGCACCAGCCGCTTTTTCTTTGCGCGTTTGCAAGGTCCTTCAAGGGCATGTTGCACAGACTGATCTGCGATCACCATAGGCACAGCAAAGGAGTGGCATGCATGCCAGCACCACGTGTCGATCACATCGATTGGGAGAAGGTTCGCGTGGCCTATGAAGGCCGCGGCCAGACGGTTGCGAAAATCATGGAAACGTACGGCGTATCCAGTGACAGGCTTTATCGCCGAGCCCTCAAAGAAGGGTGGGCAGTGCGACGACGGGCCAATGGAACTCCCAGGCGTAGGCCCAAGCCGCACAAAGCGATCTGTCCTGGTGTTACGCCAACCGAAAAAAGAGCCGCGCTCGCTGCGCGGCTTTTTCATGCGCTGGAGGAGCGGATCATGACCATTGAAGATGATTTGCAGGACCATGACGCCTCGCATGGCGAGCGCGATGCCAAGGCCCTAACAGCTATGGCCCGGGCGCTGGATATGCTGGGCGAGATGCTGGAAGCCAACGACACCAAACATGCCACGCACCTGATAGATCAGGAGCAGGAGATTGACGCTGATGAGTTCCGCCAAGTGCTTACGGACCGCCTTGATCGCCTGCGCGCAAGCGGGGGCAGCGAGTGAATTCGCAAAGCTTTTAAGCGACGAAAGCGTTTCTCGCCTTTGCTTTGATTGGGACAGTTGGGCCAGGCCCGACCAGCGCCCACCCCAAGGGCCGTGGACCAAATGGCTGCTCATGGGTGGTCGCGGAAGTGGCAAAACCCGTGCAGGCGCTGAATGGGTGCGCGGCGCGATTGAAGGCCGTGCCCGCTATGCCAAAACACCAACTGGGCAATTTGCGCTTATTGGCGAAACCTTTGCCGACGCGCGCGAGGTGATGGTGGAGGGTGTTTCCGGCCTGCGCCAAATTGCTCCTCCTTGGGATAGGCCCCGCTATGAAGCGGTGCGCAAGCGTTTGGTCTGGAACAATGGTGCGGTGGCGCATCTGTTCTCCGCCGAAGACCCCGAAGCGTTGCGCGGCCCACAATTTGACGGGGCATGGTGCGATGAAGTTGGCAAATGGCGCTACGGAGAGGCGGTCTTTGACCAGCTGATGTTTGGCCTGCGTCTGGGCGATAGTCCGCGCTGCGTTATGACAACCACACCGCGTGCAACGCCGCTGGTGCGCCGGTTGGTAGAGGATGAAAATTGCATCGTTTCGCACGCCACCAGCCAGGACAACAAAGCCTTCCTTTCGGAGGGTTTCGTGCAAGGCTTGGAGGCAAGTTATGGTGGCTCGCGCCTTTATCGCCAGGAAGTGTTGGGAGAGTTGATCGGTGAGCGCAGCGATAGCCTTTGGAAGCGCGATGCCATTGATACCACACGATTAAGCGCCACACCGCCTTTGCAGCGTATTGTTGTGGCGGTTGATCCGCCGGCGTCCTCGCACGCCAAATCCAACGCTTGCGGTATTGTTGCCTGCGGTATCACGCAGGATGGTGGGTTTGCTGTGCTTGCAGATCGTACCCAAGAGGCTGCGCGCCCAGAGCAATGGGCGCAGGCGGCTGTGGAGCTGTTTCAGGACCTGTCCGCTGATCTCATTTTGGCCGAGGCAAACCAGGGCGGAGACATGGTGCGTGCTGTGTTGGAACAGGCCAACCGTGATGTGCCGGTCAAACTGGTGCACGCCTCGCGCGGCAAGTGGCTGCGCGCTGAACCGATTGCCTACCTCTATGCCCAAGGCCGCGTTCATCATGTGGGCGCGTTTCCTGCGCTGGAAGATGAAATGCTGGATTTTGGGCCCGATGGGCTTTCGGCCCCGGGCAAATCGCCGGACCGGCTGGATGCGCTGGTTTGGGCGATCACCGAACTGATGGGGGCGGGCACAACGCCGCCTCGTTTACGAACACTTTAACCGACCAAGGAGAACGCCATGTTCTGGACGCGCACGGCCCAAGTGCCGCAGGCGAGCGATACTGCGCGCCATACTGGCCCGGCACAGGCTCATGCTGGCCCAGCAAATGTGCACGCGGCTAAAATGTCAGCCTTGCCCGGCCGCGAGCCACTAGCCCTGCCGCTGTTTCAGTTACACACGCCTGGCTCACCGGTCTGGACAGATACTGGCTATGCCAGCCTTGCCCGGCATGCCTATTGCCGCAATCCGATTGCCTTTCGGGCGGTGCGGATGATTGCTGAGGCCGCAGGGTCAGTGAAGCTGGTTTTGCGCTCTTCTGGCCAAGAATATGATGATCATTGGCTGATGGCCCTGCTCAACTCACCTGGTCCGTACCTTTCGCGCACCAGCCTGTTTGAAACGCTGGCCGCGCATCTCTTGCTGGAAGGCAATGCCTACCTGATGGGCAGTTTTAATGCTGGCTTTGATGGCGGCAAACCCACCAGCCTTTACCCGCTACGCCCAGATAGGGTGCGGGTGAAGGCAGGGGCAGATGGCTGGCCTGTTGGCTACCACTACAGCGTGGGCCGCCAGAAAATGCAGCTGGATGCTGATCCTGAAACTGGCCTCATGCCGCTTGCCCATGTGCGCCATTTCCATCCGTTGGATGATCATTACGGGCAGGGCTGCCTGGAGCCAGCCCGCTCAGCGCTGGACCTGCACCAGGGCGCAAGCAATTGGAACAAGGCGCTGCTTGATAATGCCGCGCGGCCCTCCGGTGCTTTGGTCTATTCTGGTGGCAATGGTCACTTGGATGGTGAAGCATTTGAGCGCCTGAAAGGTGAGCTGGAATCGACCTATCAGGGCGAAGCCAATGCCGGGCGTCCACTTCTACTAGAGGGTGGCTTGGATTGGCGACCTATGTCGATGACGCCCAAGGATATGGATTTCCAAGAAGCGCGCCACGGTGCCATGCGCGAGATTGCACTGGCCTTCGGCGTGCCGCCGCTTCTGCTGGGTCTGCCTGGCGATAATACCTTTGCCAATTATGCCGAGGCGCAGCGCGCGCTGTGGCGCCAAACGGTTCTGCCGCTGGTGGGCAAACTGCTCGATGGCATCACCCATTGGCTGGCCCCACTTAGCCCGGATGAAACGCTTGATTTGGCGGTTGATTTGGATGCGATTGAGGCGCTCTCAGGCGAACGTGAAGCGCTATGGCGGCGGGTGAGCGCTGCCACATTCCTGACCGATGAGGAAAAGCGCATGGCCGTGGGATACGGTCAGCGGGCGGAGCCTGCCAGCGCGCCGGAGAGCGTTGATGGTTGAGCGGTTGGCAACATTGTTTTTTGAACGGGGCGACATCGGACATGTCGCCCTTTTTCTTTGGGCAGCCAGTGCATCGGCTTTGTCGCTTATTCAGCTTCGCGTTTTGACCAACACCGCAGCGCGGTTTGAAGCGTTTGTGCTGGCGATTGCGCGCCTGAACGCAATGCTGAGCAAGGACACCGAGCCAACCCTTCTGGCTGCATCAACACAGCGCGTGAAAAAGGAGCCCTGGTGATGACAGTTGCTCGAAAGAACGCGCGGCGCCGCAAAACGCGCGGTGGGCTTAGCAGCGGCATTCTGCTGAAACCGCATGCCCCCGCTGAGGCTGCCGCCATCGACGCGCTGTTCCATGCCTTCGCGCAAAACCTAGCCCGCAAGCTGGTGCACAGCTCAGCGCCAACACCGTGCTCCAAAGGAGCGCAACCGCCAAGCAAAGGAGACCATCATTGATGCTTCAACGCGCTTCCCCCCAAGTATCCGACCAGGGCTTAGCAGAGACGGGCGCCAGTGCCTTCCGGTTCTCTGGCTATGCAAGTCTTTTCAATCTGCCTGATTTATCGGGCGATAAGGTGCTGATGGGCGCCTTTCATCGCTCGCTGCGCGCCCGTGGTGCGGCTGGCATTCGCATGCTCTGGAACCATGATCCAGCCGAACCCATCGGTGTGTGGACCAGCATCAACGAGGATCCCTACGGCCTGCGTGTCGAAGGGCGCCTGACCTGCAATGTTGCTCGCTCTGCTGGCTTGGCCGCACTGATAAGCGATGGTGCGCTGGATGGCCTGTCCATCGGCTTTCATACCATTCGTTCTGATCGCCCACGCGGCACCAAAGGTCGCCGCCTCATCGAGGTAGACTTGTGGGAAATTTCGCTTGTCGCCTTCCCCATGCAGCCGGGCGCGCGGGTCGATCGGATAGTGCCAGCCGCAACCAACAACCCGTCAGCGGAGACCTTTCCTCCGCCAGCAACCCAGCTTGCAACCTCTCACCCCACCATGTCAGCCTAAAAGGACCCCAACACATGGCCAATCAAAACACCGATCGTGAGATCAAAGCGCAGACCGCGCCTTCCAGCGACCCTGCAACTGAGCCGCAAATCATCGCCAATATGATGGAGGCGCTAAGCGCCTACCGCGATACCAATGATGAACGTTTGGACGCACTGGAAAAGCGCAGTGGCGCAGATCCTCTGCTTACCGACAAGCTTGCCCGCATTGATGCAACGCTTGATTCCAACACCGATAAGCTGAACCGCCTTTCAGCGGTTGCCCAGCGCCCACGGCTGGAAACATCCTCAGCGCTCTCACAACGCAGCGAACATGCCAGCGCATTTGAGCGCTATGTACGCTCCGGTGTTGCAAATGGCTTGAACCTCAAAGCCATGGAATCTGGCACCGATGCTGATGGCGGTTTTCTGGTCCCGCAGGAAGCTGAAAGCACCATTGGTGAGCACCTGACCGCGCTTTCGCCCATGCGCACAATCGCCACTGTGCGCCAGGTGTCCTCCACCATCTTCCGCAAGCCCGTATCAACCGATGGGTTTGAAGCTGGCTGGGTCGCCGAAAACGCGGCGCGCCCCGAAACAGGCTCTGTTACATTGTCTGAAATTCCGTTTCCAACCATGGAACTGTACGCCATGCCTGCCGCTACATCCACGCTGCTGGATGATGCGGCGGTGGATATGGATATGTGGCTTGCCGGTGAGGTGGATGCTGCCTTTGCTGAGCAAGAGTCTGCCGCGTTCGTAACAGGCAATGGCACCACCCAGCCTCTTGGCTTCTTGTCAGCCCAAACGGTTGATGAAGCCAGCTGGGCTTGGAACAAGCTGGGCACCATTTCCACCGGTGTTGATGGTGATTTCCCAAGCACTGATCCATCTGAAGTGCTGATCGATCTGGTCTATGCGCTGAAATCCACCTACCGCCAGAACGGCACATTCGTGATGAACCGCTCCACCCAGGCAGCGCTGCGCAAAATGCGTGATGCTGACGGAAACTACATCTGGACGCCGCCATCAGCAGCTGGCGCACAGGCTTCGCTGCTGGGCTTCCCGGTGGTGGAGATGGAGCACATGCCATCGGTTGATTCAGATGCCAAAGCCATTGCCTTTGGTGATTTCCGCCGTGGCTATCTGATCGTTGATCGCATTGGTGTGCGCCTGCTGCGTGACCCCTACACCGCCAAGCCCTACGTTCTGTTCTACGTCACCAAGCGTGTTGGCGGTGGCATCCAAGACTTTGATGCCATCAAGCTTCTTACCTTCTCAGGGGCGTAACCTCCCGCGCCAAGGGTCTTGACCCACGTCTTGATCCTTAACTGAGCCTGCAAACGGCCTGCTCCAATCCTGGGGCGGGCCGTTTGCATTGGATCGCTTTTTTTCGCCCATTTTTCCACGCCATTGGAGTGTTACCGATGACGCTGTTGCAGCTAACTAGCCCCGCCATTGAACCGGTGGGCGTCGATGAATTTAAGGCGCATGCGCGCATAGACAGTGAGGATGAAGACACGCTGCTGGCGGCCATGGTGCTGGCCGCGCGGGCGCATGTGGAAACATTGTCCGGTAAGGTCTTCATCACCCAAACCTGGCGCATGCTGGCCGATGAAGTGCCCTCTGATGGGCGCATGGCGTTGCTGGTACGGCCCATCCAATCGGTTGACAGTGTTGTTGTTTACGATGCCCTCGGCACAGCAACCTCGCTGGAGCCGGAAGAGTGGCTGGCAGACCTTGGTGGTCGCTGGCCACGGCTCATGCTGCGGCGGCCTGCTGCCACCCGCATGCGGGCCATGAACGGCATCGAAGTTGATGTGACAGCTGGCTATGGCGACACCGGTTTGGCTGTACCAGCGGTTTTGCGCCACGCGATTTTGATGTTGGCAAGCCACTGGTATGCGCACCGGGCCACGGGCTTTGATTTCACCAGCGCTGGCGAGCCAGATGGCTTGTTTGAGCTTATTGAACCCTTCCGTGAGGTGCGGTTATGAGCCGGTCGGGCACCGCCGTGCTGGACCCAGGTGCACTCAACATTCGCATGCAAGCGCTGGAACCGGTTGCAGTCGATGATGGTATGGGTGGGCAGACCACTACCCCTGTTGTGCGCCGCTCGCTTTGGGCTGCTTTTGCGGCGGATAGTCCCACTCGTTCGCACGCGAGTCCGCTCAAGGATGCTCTGACGCGCGGGCAGGTGCGCACGCGCATCGGTATAGCCCCACCGGTTGGCTGGAAGCTTACATGGACAGCTTTGGGCGCGGAGCGTTGCGTCGAAATTCTTGCGGTAGAGCGCGGCACGCAAAGCAACCCATTTGATGTGTGCGCCGTGCAAGAGGTGGCCCCATGAGCGCGCTTGGCATCCAAGCGTTGATGGAAGCGCTTGTTACCGCACTGAAAGCCAATAGCGCGCTTGCCGCTTTCAGCATAACCGATCGCCCCGCTGCGCCTGACCAACTGCCCCACATCCGCCTTGGGCCGGTGGCTCAGGAGCCTTGGTCCACCAACACATCCAATGGTGCGCGCATCACCGTGCAGCTTGGGCTTACCAGCCGCTCTGGCTCTTATGTTGCCTTGGTGGAGGCCAGCGAGGCGATCACTGCAAGGATCGAGGCCGCACCGCTAAACATCACTGGCGCGACGAGCGTCATTCAGCAGGTGACATCGGTGCGCCTAGAGCATGACCCTGCCCAAGCCCTTGAGCGAGCCCGATTGACGCTGGAATTCCTGCTCGATCTTGGCGAGCGCGCCTAACCAAACCCAAAAGACATGAGGCCATGATGACCGCATTCGCCGGACGCACATTGCTATTGAAAACATACAACAGCACGACCGATCAGTTTGAAGCCGTTGGCGGGCTGCGCGCGCGCGCACTGGATCTGGTGCAAGAGCTGGTGAACACCACCCACGGCGAAAGCGAAGGCCGCTGGCGCGAATTGTTGGGTGATGCAGGCCTGCGCCACGGCAAAATCACCGGCTCTGGTTTGTTTCGCGATAGCGCCTCTGACGCCCGCGTGCGTGCCTTGTTCTTCGATGGAACGGTCGCGCAGTGGCAGGTCATCATCCCTGACTTTGGCACAATTGAGGGACCATTTTTGGTCTCAGCGCTCGATTATAGCGGCCGCCATGATGATGCGATCACGTTTGAAATCACTCTGGAATCTGCCGGTGTTCTGGCCTTCAGCGAGTCCGCCTAATGGCCAACCCCTATCGCGGCGAAGCCACGCTGAGGGTAGCCGACCACACCTACACATTGCGCTTAACGCTTGGTGCATTGGCGGCGCTTGAGGCGCATTTCAAAGCCGCTGATCTTGCCGCACTCATTAATCAGCTTTTGGCGGCTTGCTACACTTCTGCTGATCTGGCCCTGGTGTTGGAAGAGGCGCTGGTCGCTGGTGGTGATGTTTCGCGCCAAGAGGCACAAACTCTGCTCGCACAAGCAGGTAAGCCGCTCGATCTTGGCCATGCGTATGTGGCGTTGATGCAGGCCACATTCCGCTCATGAGTGCTCAAAAACCGCTTGATGCGCTGGCTGACCTGATGGTTGACCAGGGCTTTGCCACGCTTGAAACTGTTTGGTCGCTTGGCCTGCGCGATGTGCGCCGGGCGCTACGACTTCACTCGCCACGTGGTGCAGCCACCGCACCAAGTGCTGAGGATTTGGCCGCGTTGCTACGCGCCTTCCCCGACCGATCTCACACGACAACTGAAAAGGACGGTTCATGACCACACTGGATGCAACCGAAAGTTTGCTGACTACTGGCTTGCGCGCTGAACTGAGCGATCTCCAGTCCGATGTTTCGCACATGTCAGGTGAACTGACCAAAGGGCTTGCCCAAGCGCTCGTTGAAGGTCGCGAGTTGGATGGACTCTTGCAAAAGATGATCCTCGCGCAGGCTGATAGTGCGATGAACAAGGCGGTTGGCTCTGCCTATGATTTGGTTGGTTCGCTGGGTGAAAGTTTGGTCGGCGCGGCACTAGGTGGCCTTTCTGGCGGTCTTAGCGGGGGTGCTGCAAACATCTTCAATGTCAATGTAGCCTCGCCCAGTCCTGCCAGTTTTCGCAACTCAGAAACGCAGCTTGCCGCCTCGCTTTCACGCGCTGTATCGCGCGGCCAGCGCGGCATGTGAGGAGGATAGCCCATGCCCAGCATTCCAGGTTTTCATGATGTTAGCTTCCCCGTACCCGTTGCGCGCGGCGCGCGGGTAACAACGCTGCGCCAAACCGATATCGTTACCCTTGGCTCTGGCTATGAGGAACGCAACACCCGCTGGCGCTATGCCAAGCGCACGTATGATGCCGGCGGCGGTGTGCGCTCGCTGGACGATCTCTACCGCGTACAAAGCTTCTTCGAAGCCCGGCTTGGGCAACTTCATGCGTTTCGCTTTCGCGATCCGCTGGATCATGGTTCAGCTGGTCCCAATGCTACGCCAATGCCCACCGATCAGGTGATCGGCATCGGGGATGGCTCAACGTCCACCTTCCAGCTTGCAAAGTCCTATGGCGACGAACCCGTGCAGCGCCCGATCCGCCTGCCTGTTGCAGGCTCAGTGGGTGTGGCTGTTGATGGCGAGCTTGAAACCAACGTCACCATTGATGTGTTGAGCGGCACGATCGTTTTTGGCGCAGGTGCGATCCCGCCGGTAGGTGTGCAAATCACCGCCGGGTTCCTGTTCGATGTGCCCACACGGTTCGACACCGACACGCTGGATATCGATCTGACCGCCTTCAAGGCTGGGTCCTTACCAACGATTGCCTTGCGCGAAGTGTTCTTAAAGGAGCCGGTTGATGCGTGAGTTTCACCCTGATTTATCGGCTTCGCTCGCCTCTGGAGCTACCACGCTGTGCCGCTGTGCGCGCTTGCAACGCGCCGATGGCCAGGTGTTTGGCTTTACCGACCATGACGCCGCTTTGGAATTTGAAGGGCTAACCTATGAGCCATGTGATGGGTTTGAGGCGAGCCAAGAAAGCGCAGCCCTTGGTCCAGCAACCGGTGAGTGGGACCTAAAAGCTGCCTTGTCAGATGAGCGGATCACCCAAGCTGATCTGATTGCAGGCAAGTATGATGGCGCGCAGATCGAGACCTTTCTTGCCGATTGGCAGAACCCGGCAATTTTTGAGCGACTTTCGGCAGGCACGCTTGGCGAGGTTACCAGCCGTGATGGCGTGTTTCATGCCGAAGTGCGTGGCCCGTTCGCGGCCCACAACCGCAAGCGCGGCCGTGTTTTTGCCGCGCGCTGCGACGCGGAACTGGGTGATGCCCGGTGCGGCGTCAATCTCGATACCGCGCAACTGCAGTGCATGAGATCAGTCCAAAGCGTTGTTCAGCCCAATGTGCTTCTGCTTTCTGATATGTCCGCATTTGACGCCAGTCATTTTGATGGTGGCACGTTGGTCCGCGGCACGGATGCTGCCATTCGGGTGCGCGCCCATCGCGTCGACGGCGCGATAGCGGAAATCACGCTGTGGCATGCGCCTGTCACCCCATTTGCAGTAGGCGACAGCATCACGCTGACAGCTGGCTGCGACAAGAGCTTTGCCACCTGCACCGCTAAGTTTGGCAATGGCACCAACTTTCGCGGCTTCCCCTTCATGCCGGGTGATGATTTTGCGCTGTCCTATCCCTCCAGCGCCGATGGCAATTTGGATGGCCGGAGCCTGCGCTCATGATCGCGCGCCACACCATTGCCGCCGAAGCTGTGCGCTGGCTTGGCACGCCCTATTGCCATCAAGCATCCAAGCGGGGTGTGGGTGCGGATTGCTTGGGGCTGGTTCTTGGCGTGTGGAACGCGGTTGCGCGCGAGCCTTTGTCGCTACAGCGGCACGATCAACGCAGTTGGGCGCAGCACGCCGATGGCGAACCGCTGCTCGATGGGCTGCGCCAATTTATGGTCGAGCAAGCACCATCGGACTGCCAGGCTGGCGATGTACTGGCGCTGCGCTGGCGCAAGGGTTGGCCTGCCTCACATCTGGCCTTCCTGATGGATAATGGAACCATCATCCACGCCTATGAAGGTGGGCGGGTGGTGCGCTCAAACCTTGGCCCTTGGGCCTCACACATCGTTACCGGCTTCGCCTTTTCAGCAACCCAAATCATCCCCCAAACTTAGGAGCTAAGCATGGCGACACTTGTTCTTGGTGCTGTTGGCAGTGCACTTGGTGGCACGCTTGGCGGTGGTGTAGGCGCGATCCTTGGTAAGGCTGCCGGTTCGTTCCTGGGCAATGCCATTGATCATCACCTTTTTGGGCAAACCGTAACCAGCCACCAAGAAGGTAACCGCCTCAAAAACTTGGACGTGCAAACCTCGACCGAAGGCGCTCCCATGCCGCTCACGTTTGGTAAAGTGCGCCTTGCTGGCCAGGTGATTTGGGCAACACGCTTTGAAGAGGTGGCAACAACCACGCGTCACGAAAGTGGTGGCAAGGGCGGCGGTGGTGGTGGCAAGCAGGTGCAAACTAGCACCAGCTACAGCTATTTCGGTAACCTTGCGATTGGTCTGTGCGAAGGGCCCATCGCCATGATTGGACGGGTCTGGGCCGATGGCAAACTGATTGATCAGAACACCATTACCATGCGCGTGCATCGCGGCACCGAAGATCAAACAGTTGATCCGTTGATTGACGCCAAAGAAAGCGCATCTCCTGCCTATCGTGGCACGGCCTATGTGGTGATTGAGCGTTTGCCGCTGGAGCCGTTTGGCAATCGCCTGCCGCAGTTCTCATTTGAAGTTTTGCGACCGGTTGGCGGGCTGGAAGATCGCATCCGCGCGGTGACCATGATCCCAGGTGCAACTGAGTTTGGCTACCATCCCGAGCCTGTGCTGCGCACATCTGGCTATGGCGTGACGCAGCGCGAAAACACCCATTCCAGCGATGCGCCCTCAGACTGGCATGCCTCGCTGGACCAACTTCAGGCCCTTTGCCCTAATGTAGAGCGCGTTGCGTTGGTTGTGTCGTGGTTTGGCACCTCGCTCAATGCTGGTGAATGCAAGATTGAGCCGCGTGTGGAGCTAAAAGAGAAATCCACCTCCAAGGCTTGGAGCGTCGCAGGTCTCGATCGCGCTTCAGCCAATGCCGTTTCGCTTTTTGATGGCCGTCCGGCCTATGGATCAACACCAGATGATGCCAGCCTGATTGCCACGATCAAGGACCTTAAAGCGCGTGGCCTGAAGGTTACGCTGTTGCCGTTCATCATGATGGATGTTCCGCAGGATAACACCCTTGGTGATCCTTGGACCGGCGCGGCATCACAGCCAGCCTATCCCTGGCGCGGTCAGATCACTGTTTCGCCCTCTGCTGGCCAAGCAAACACCGCCAATGGAACAGCGCTTGCTGGCACGCAGCTGGAAACTTTTGTGGGTTCGGTAACGCCGGGAACCAACGAATGGTCGTTCCGTCGGTTCATCCTGCATATGGCCAGCCTTGCAGATCAGGCCGGTGGCGTGGATGCGTTTCTGCTCAGCTCAGAGCTGCGCGGCCTCACCAAAGTGCGCGATGATACCGGCAGCTATCCGTTCGTTGATGCGCTTGTTACTTTGGCCTCAGATGTGAGAGCTATACTTGGTTCCTCTACCATGCTCACTTATGGCGCTGACTGGTCAGAATATTCAAACCACAGCCCCGA
Source organism: Devosiaceae bacterium (assembly GCA_045105395.1). Taxonomy (GTDB): domain Bacteria; phylum Pseudomonadota; class Alphaproteobacteria; order Rhizobiales; family MH13; genus MH13. The sequence goes on from JBGCDM010000123.1 coordinate 28,602, forward strand.
TGATGGGTCTGGCGATCTGATTTTTCACCTTGATCCGCTGTGGGCCTCGCCTGATATCGACGCCATAGGCATCGACCAATATCAGCCCATCACTGACTGGCGCTACACGGCAAACCATCTTGATAGCGCGTTAGGATCTGGCCCGTACGACCCTGAAGTCATCATGGCTGGTCTTCGTGGCGGCGAAAACTATCACTGGTATTATGCCAGCGACGCTGACCGCGAAGCACAGCTTCGCACCCCAATCACCGACAGCCAGTACAATGAGCCATGGGTCCACAGATCCAAAGATTTGGTCAGCTGGTGGGCAAGCCCGCACCACAACCGCATTGGTGGTGTGCGTCAGGTATCACCAACGGACTATGTGCCCGGACAAAAGCCTCTGTGGCTTTGCGAGTTTGGAGCACCGGCGGTCGACCTGGGCGGCAATCGGCCCTCAGCTTTCCCAAGCGATAAACCTGACAATGATAGCCTGCCCCATAGTTCAAGGGGCTACCGTGATGATGCACAGCAGCGCGTGTTGTTGGATACGGCACTGAAAGTGTGGGGCGATATCGGCACTGCTGATAATCCATTGTCGCCGCTTACTGGCCAGCCAATGCTCGATCCGTCCGCCATTCATCTGTGGACCTGGGACGCCCGACCTTATCCTGTCTTCCCCAACGCCACCAACGTGTGGAGTGATGGAGTGAACTGGTCCCGCGGCCACTGGCTGAATGGGCGTCTGGGTGTGGGTTCGCTAGCCGATATATTGTTGGCGCTGTGCGAGCATTTTGACCTCCCACCAATGGATGTCAGCGCTGTGCAT
>JBGCDM010000124.1:0-32169 GCA_045105395.1 Devosiaceae bacterium
GTGAACGGGCAGCCGCGCGCCATGTTGGGAATAGCCACCCGCCGGTTCATGGGGATGTACATGTATTTGTCCCAGTCGAGGATCGACCAGTCGGGCGCTAGACCATCAATGTCCTTGACCGTTGGCGCTGCAGGTGTTGCCACCACTTCGTTGCCATCAAGATAGGCAATGCCGCGCACCGCTTCACGTGCACCTGGCCAGTTGCCTTGATGTATGGTGGAGATGAGATCGACGAAAATTTCCTCACCTTCACCGCGTACAATGCAATCAATCCACGGCGCTTCGGCTAGAACCTGCTGATACATGAAGGTGGCGTGGATGCCGCCCAAAACGGTCACCGCATCGGGGTGCAGCTCCTTTGCGACCTGCAAAATGCCCTGCGCTTTGTAGATGGAGGGTGTGATGGCCGTGCAGCCGATGACATCTGGGTTTTCAGCGGCAATCGCATCGCGAATTTCCCCATCGGACATTTTGTTGGTCATCGCGTCGATGAACTTAACGTCTGTGTAGCCGGCTTTTTTTAGTGAGCCCGTAATGTAGGCGACCCATGCAGGCGGCCAATTTCCCGCAATTTCCGCTCCGCCAGAGTGATAGTTTGGGTGTATCAGAAGGATGCGCATCGTGGTGCCTATTCGCCGTTGGTGCACGTTCGATTTGATACGAACGTATGACCACTTGAGTGAACAGTTCCTCATGTCCACTTTCATTGACACGTATCAAATGTGCAGGCGTTTGAAACATTCCAGAATTTGTTCACTTTATGTTTTGTACATTGGTCGAACTGGCGGGTGTTTGTTCTATTTTGGTTCGCGCAACAAAAAAGGCCGGTGCGAATGGCACCGGCCTTGAAATTGGTAGGGTATGCTGCGTGCGTTGCCTTATTCGGCAGGCATAGCTTCCATGCTGGCAGCATGCGCTTCTGCATCATAATGTGCAGCAAGAACTTCGGCAGGATCAACTTCATTGCCTTCAGCATCAAAGCCGGCAAGATATTTGATCACGTTTTCAGTTTGGCCTGGCTGACGAAGGCCACCAAACGACATGCGCGTGCGTGGAACCATGGCGCGTGGGTTGTCGAGATACTCAGAGAGAATGGCAACAGTCCATACGCCACCTTGAGCTTCGCCTGATTCAACATGCGAATCAGAATAGCGGAAACCTTCAATAGAGCCCCACTCGCGGCCAACAATGCCGTTAAGAGGTGGGCCAACCCGGTTCATCGCGTTTGGGCCAACCATATGGCAGGCTGAACATTGGCGGAACACCGATGCGCCGGCTTCTGCATCTGCATCAATATAGGCTTGGGCATCCTGAGCGGAGGCAACGCCTGCACCGCCCACCATTGTGAAGGCAGCCGCGGCGAGCGCGATCCCGAAACGTTTTTTCATTCTTAGTCTCCCTTGGCCCGAAGGCCTTGATTGATATGCCACTCCGCGAAAACACTGACTTCAGCATGATGGCGATGTCAAGACGCGCGAAGAACGTCTTGGCTCGATATGCGCTATTTGAAGATGTCGCAATCCAGCATGATTAATAAGCGCTTTGGCGTATAATCATCATACGCTAGCTGTCGTTGTTGGTTCAAAAAGCGAGAGCTTCTTATGTTAGACTTTATGCTAGTATGCTGCTTATGCGACAGCTCTGGAAAGCGCGCATTGTGACCAAAGATCATTGAGCGCGCCCACCAAATGCGCGATGTCTTCATCGGTTTGCAGCGGCCCAGGTGTAATGCGCAGTCGCTCTGTCCCTTTGGGAACAGTGGGATAATTGATCGGCTGTATGTAGATGCCATATTGATCAAGCAGCACATCAGAAATGAACTTACACTTCTTCGCATCACCAACCATCACTGGAATGATATGGCTCGGGTTGGGTATGTGCGGGATGCCTTTGGCATCAAGGGCCGCGCGCACTTTGGCTACGCGGTCTTTCTGCGCATCGCGTTCAATCCGACTGTTTTTGAGATGTTGGATGGATGCCGTTGCACCAGCTGCAATGGTTGGTGGAAGGGCAGTGGTGAAAATGAAGCCTGACGAGAATGATCGCACATAATCGCACAGCGCTGTGGAGGCTGCGATATAGCCACCCATCACCCCGAACGCCTTGCCCAGCGTGCCTTCAATAATATCAATGCGATCCATCACGCCATCGCGTTCTGCAATGCCTGCGCCACGAGGGCCATACATGCCGACCGCGTGGACCTCATCAAGGTAGGTCAACGCGCCGTGCTTTTGCGCAACGTCCAAAATCTCTTTCATGGGCGCGATATCGCCATCCATTGAATAAACAGACTCAAAGGCCACGATCTTTGGACGGCCAGGCGCAATAGCCGCAAGTTTGCGATCCAAATCCTCGGGGTCATTGTGCTTCCAAATGACCTTTTCAGCGCGCGAATGGCGAATGCCTTCAATCATAGATGCATGGTTGAGAGCATCAGATAAGATAACACAATCAGGAATGGTGGAGCCCAGCGTCCCCAGGGATGCCCAGTTGGACACATAGCCAGAGGTAAAAATCAGCGCATTCTCTTTGCCGTGCAAGTCGGCAAGTTCATTTTCCAGCAGCACATGAAAATGGTTGGTGCCTGAAATATTGCGTGTGCCGCCAGCGCCTGCGCCACAACGATCAATTGCCTCATGCATAGCATCAACAACGCATGCCTCCTGGCCCATGCCCAAATAATCGTTGGAGCACCACACAGTTACATCATGGGTTCCCTCGTCAGTATGGCGAACAGCCTTCGGGAAAGCGCCCATCTTACGTTCCAAATGGGCAAAAACACGATAGTTTCCTTGGTCGCGCAACCCATCAAGTGCGCCGGCGAAATAGGCCTCATAGTCCATGGCTTCATCGTTGGACGCTGATGGGTGCGGACTTACGATATCGTGGCCGATGTCGAGTGAGCCAATAGGGCAGCGATCCGTTGTTAGCAGTGTGTGTAGCTCAGCGGTTTTCGCGTCGCCCATTTTGGATGTGTCCGTCATTATCGTAAGTCCCCGATTCGAAGGCGCGTCGGAAAACGCGGCAGTATCACGCCTTTGACCCATTTTTGGGCTGGCGATTGTTGTGATGTTGGTTGATTGAACCGGTGTCGTTGCATCGGTTTGAGTGGGATATGAAGCAGTGTCTGTTGGCTGACGCAGATACCAGCGCCATAGGTCCGCATCGCGCCATGGCAAGACAAGAAACCAATGTTCGATGAGGCCTAGCGCAGCAAGCGTTGCAAGCAGCACATAACCGGTTTGCGAAGGCTCAGTTGCCACGCTCGCCTGTTGTCCAAGCCAAAGTGTGAGTGCGGTTGCCAGCGTCACTGACACAGGGAAAAGCAGGTTCAGCGCACGGGTGCGGAAATAGCTTTTCAAATGCTCGAGATGGCTTGGCAGAAACTCTTCTGTGATGTTCGGCACACCCAGGAAGATGTTAAATTTGGTGGAAAGCCGCATCACCCAGAGGATTGCGAATGTCCAAAGTGCTACTTGGTTGGCTGCGTTCCAAAGAAGCACAACCAAGCCAACCATCGTGATCGCGATGGCCACCTCGTGGTAGATTAGTGTTTGAGCTGCCAATTTAAAGCGCTCAAAACCGCGCGCATTCTCCGGACACTTGGTTCGCCGTGGCCCGGTTACGATGCCCGCGAGGAAACTCACCTCGTGCCAAGCCCAAATCGCCAGACCGCCTGTAAAGCCGATAAAAGCGCCCATGTTGGCGCTGCTATCACGCACAGCCCAAATCGCTGCGAGCCCCATCAATGCCACAACTGATGTGGTCAAAAGGGTAGCGCGTGGCGTGACGCGCGGCAGCCGGTCGGCAAGCAAAATCACCCCAGTGGAAAACCACCAGAGGAACAATGCAAAGCCGATTGGGGCAAGCCAGCTCGTCACGTCATTTGATCCCGTTTTCTGCGTCTACCAGGTTGGCTGTAACCGGCTTGTGGCCGGTAGCGTGTTTGGCTTGGTCTTCATCATGTAGAGGCCGGCAAAGGTGAGAAAGGCTTGCGCGCCCAGACCAGCTTTGCGCAGCTTGCCACCAAGGCCGCCTTGTTTGTTGGCTGCGCCCATCGCGATGTTGATACGATTGAGCTTACGAAGACCTTCCAAGAACTTGGGATTGTCCAAATCCAGCAGCACGGGGAAGCATTGCTTGGTGATTTCTGTGGTCGTGCGGAAAACCTGCATATCGTATTCTTCCACATCCACGCCCAATGCTTCATGGAAGGCCGGACGCGCCTGATCGCGCACATGCATGGTGCAGAACACGGCTAGCAGGAAGAAGCGGATCCACAGCTTGTTGCCGCCTTGCAGAAGCTTGGGGTCAGACCGCATGAGCAGCGAGAATGCTTCGCCGTGGCGGAACTCATCATTGCACCATTCTTCAAACCATTTGAAAATCGGGTGGAAGCGGTTTTCAGGATGCTTTTCCAGGTGACGGAAAATGGTGATGTAGCGTGCATAGCCGATCTTCTCTGACAGGTATGTCGCGTAGAAAATGAACTTCGGCTGGAAGTAGGTGTACTTTTTCGCCTTGGTCAGGAAGCCAAGGTTCACGCCAATATCGAACTCTTTAAGCGCATCATTGATGAAGCCAGCATGGCGGCTTTCATCACGCGCCATGAGCGAGAAAAGCTCGCAAATCTCTTTGTTTTTGCCGCGCTTTTTCATCTCTTTATAGAGCACGCAGCCAGAAAACTCAGCCGTTAGTGAGGAGACCAAAAAGTCAACGAACTCTTTGCGCAGCTCAGGGGTTAGATCATCTAGGTTGATATTGTCCCAGTTCTCGTTGCGCTTGAAATGGCCACGGTTGGGGTCATCGCGAAGCTCTTGCATCAGCGCGTCCCATTCCTCGCGCACCAGCGTCACATCCACCGCATCCAGCTTGTCGAAGTCGGTGGTGTAAAAGCGCGGGTCCAGAAGCGTGGTTTCCTGCGCCATGCGCGTGGTTTCGTTGATCTCTGCACGTGCCTTTACCGCTGAGGTTACTGGCGTGCCGTCTTTTACTGGTGCGTGCACGTTCATAGTGTGACCTCTTCTGAGAAGCTAAATTCGCAAAGTTCCATGAATTCAAAATCGCCTGTCATGCGCGTCCATGTGCGCTCCAGCCATGTGGCACGTTTTACCGTGGCGGTGCGCTTAAACACTTGATGCTCGCCGTAAGGCACTTCGACAGGCTGGCCGTGTACGATCACCTCATCGCCCGGATTGATGTCGATATCGCCATCAAGTTCCACATAGGCGTGCAGGCTATCAAAGGTGTTTTGCACATCTACGGTGCAGCCAACGTCGAAGCTTTCTCGACCAAATACATTCATCATGTGTGGTCCCTCCTGTTGTCCGGCTTTTTGCCGGTTATCCTGGGAACTCGGCAAGGCCAAAGCCCTGCTGGTTCGTGGTGGTATCAGTTGCTCTTCGTTTGGCACCCACGAGGGGGCCAAGTACGATGAGCGTTGCGAATAACAGTCCGATCTCCAAGTGGTATACCGCGCCATAACCAAAAGCGGGATCGGTGATAACGCGTCCAAAGAGGCCTGAATTGCCCATGGCGGTGAAGAGATCGCGAAGCGCGCCACCTGCTGCTAGCCCAATGCCTGCAGCGGTGGCATTGACGGCTCCCCACGCGCCCAAGGCAATGCCATTGGTTGTGCGGCCATCAGCCGTTGTTTGTGCCAGTTGCATGGTGGCGGTGAGCAGACACACGGCAAATAAGCCGCTGCCAAAGCCAATCATTGCTGTGGCGCTGCGGAAGATGAAGGCTGATTGGAGCGGGGCAGAAAACACAACGAGCGTGAAGCCAAACACACCAATGACAACACCAAGGCCAGCATAGCGATACGGATCGCGCGCTTGGCCAAGCCGCTGCGCAGCAAGGGCGAAGCCGGCCAGTGTGCCTCCCGCAAAAAGAGCGGTGAGCAAGGTGGTTGCACTGACAGACAGGCCAAGCACCTGTCCACCATAAGGCTCCAGCAAAATGTCCTGCATGGAAAAGGCCAGCGTTCCCAGACCCACGGCCAGCAGCAAGCGGCCTGTGCGGTTGGTGGACGTAAACGCGCGCCAAGCTTCCAAAAATGTAGGACGAGGTAGATCTGGGGCTGTTGCGCGTGGGTTGCGCGCTTCCTGCTTCCAGAGTGCGATGAGGTTCAGTACGATCGTCACAACCGCTGCGCCCTGAATGACTTGAATAAGACGCTGATGGCTAAAATCAGACAGCAGCCAAGCAAAACCCAGCGCGCCAACAACCATACCAACCAGCAGCATAACGTAGAGAAGCGCCACAACGCGTGGGCGTGCCTCAACGGGCGCAAGATCCGTGGCCAGCGCTAGGCCAGCGGTTTGTGTGGTGTGCAAGCCAAGGCCAATGAGCAGGAAGCCAAGACCGGTGATAACGTGGCCAATGAAGAGCGGACCGCCGCCTTCACTCATCAGCAGTATGGCCATTGGCATAATGGCAAGGCCGCCAAACTGGAAGATGGTGCCGAACCAAATATAGGGCACACGCTTCCAGCCAAGCACGGATTTGTGGGTGTCGGATTTATGACCGATTAGCGCGCGCAGTGGTGCGAACAGAAGCGGCAGTGCCACCATAAGCGACACCAGCCAAGCTGGAACAGAAAGTTCCAGGATCATCACGCGGTTTAATGTGCCGGTGATCAGTGTGACAGCAATGCCGACGGAGATTTGGAACAGCGAAAGGCGCAGCAGGCGCGGCAGCGGCAACTGATCGGTTGCAGCATCAGCAAACGGCAAAAAACTTGGGCCCACTTGGGTCCATTTTTTGTACATCTGGCGGCGCGGCTTGTTCACTTAAGCGGCTCCGGTTCGCGCAATTTGCATAGCTTGGCTGGTGTAGAAACCTGAGGATATGCGCAATGTTTCGCCAATTGCGAAGGATGGCAGGCGCTCACCAATGAGGCGGCGCAACCTCTTCTCAGAGATAGGTACGATGGCAGGTGAACGATCGCCACGTGGGAAGAGTTGCCCTACTGCATGCATCGCACCCAGCAGCGGTGTTTTTGGGGCGAAGGTGAAGAGAACTTGGCTGTCGGCACGTTCGGCCAGGCGGGCCAAGGCACCAACTTTGTCGCCAGCTTCATAATGGATCACCGAGTCCATCGCGACCACATGATCAAACCGGCCAAGCGCATGGTCCAGCATGTCGCCAGCATGCCATGAAATCGAACCCGGTAAATCTGTTGGCATGCGCTCACGCGCTACATCCACCAATGAAGCAGCTAAATCTACAGCTACCACATCAGCACCGCGGCGCGCAGCTTCCACCGCCAAAGCGCCGGTACCACAGCCTGCATCGAGCAGGCGCTGCCCGGTCATATCATCAGGCAGCCATGACAGCAGCGTTGCGCGCATGGCGTCGCGGCCCGCACGCACAGTGGCGCGGATGCCGGAAACCGGCGCATCGGAGGTGAGCCGCTCCCAGGTTTTTGACGCGGTGCGATCAAAATACTGTTCCAGCTCGCCGCGGCGCGCCTGATAGGTGTCAGCTGTTTGCGCGGAGTCTTGCATCAATCAAACCCTAGGAAGTCAAAGATGTCACGATCCTTCATGGGCGATGGGTCGCACACATCACCATCAACCAGCAGGCCAGCTGCAAGGCGCAGATATTCTTTTTGAACGGCCAGTACGGCGGGCGTTTCGTCCATTTCAAACAGGGTGCGTTTCTTCAGGCGGCTTTTGCGAATTTCATCAAGGTCAGGCAGATGCGCGATGCGCTCCAAACCCACCACTTCGTTGAAGCGATCGATTTCGTCCGTATCCTTGGAGCGGTTGGCGATCACACCACCCACACGCACATCATAGTTCTTCGATTTGGCTTTGATGGCCGAGACGATGCGGTTCATCGCGAAGATCGAGTCAAAGTCGTTGGCGGTCACGATCAGCGCTTTTTCGGCATGCTGTAGCGGGGCTGCAAAGCCACCGCACACCACATCGCCTAGAACATCAAAGATCACCACGTCGGTGTCTTCAAGCAAGTGATGCTCTTTGAGCAATTTCACCGTTTGGCCGACCACGTAGCCGCCGCAGCCGGTGCCAGCAGGCGGGCCGCCAGCTTCCACGCACATCACGCCGTTATAGCCCTCAAATACGAAGTCTTCGGTGCGCAGCTCTTCGGAGTGAAAATCCACTTGCTCCAGCACATCGATAACCGTGGGGCAGAGCATTTTGGTCAGCGTGAACGTGCTGTCATGCTTGGGGTCACAACCGATTTGTAGCACGCGCTTGCCAAGTTTGGAAAACGCCACGGACAGGTTGGATGAGGTAGTCGATTTGCCGATGCCACCTTTACCGTAAACGGCAAAAACCTTGGCAGTGTCGATGGTCATGGACGGGTCCATTTCCACCTGAACTGAGCCTTCGCCATCCTCTCCTTTGGGCGAAAAGCCCTTGGGGGAACGATCAAGTAGGTTGGTTTTTTTACCTGTTGGTGGTGGGGTCACAATATTCATTCGGCGGCCTCCAGGCCCACGCTTTGCGTGTTGTTTGATGTGATGCCTATGCCTTCTAGGCGATCTTCCAGCTCTTCGCCTGCATCCCGCAAGGCATCGAGCGTGGCGTCATCGGGCTGCCAGTATTCACGCTCATGCGCTTCAATCAGGCGGTTGGTCATGCTGGCTGCAGCGGTCGGATTGAGGGCCGCAAGGCGCTGACGCATTTCTGGGTCAAGCACGTAGGTTTCGGTAAGTTGCTGATACACCCAGGGCTGCACTTGGCCAGTGGTGGCAGACCAGCCCATCGTGTTGGTCACATGCTCTTCAATTTGCCGCACGCCTTCATAGCCGTGCTGCAGCATGCCTTCGTACCATTTGGGGTTCAGCATGCGTGTGCGCGTTTCCAGCGCCACTTGCTCGGAAAGGCTGCGCACTTTGCCTTCGCCGCGGGTTTGGTCACCAATATACACCGGCACTTCACCACCTTTGGCGCGTGTGGCGGCTTTGCTGATGCCGCCAAGCGTATCGAAGTAATGGTCAATGGTGGTTACGCCGAGCTCTACTGAATCCAGGTTCTGGTAGGCGATGTCCACATCGGCCAGCATCGATTGCAAAAGCGCTGCTTGCTGTACAGGTTTGCCTGATGCGCCGTAGGCAAAGCTCTTGCGTCGCTCATAGGTTTCAGCGATTTCGTCGTCATCTTCCCAAGCGCCAGACTCCACCAGATTGTTGACATTGGAGCCGTAAGCGCCATCAGCATTGGAGAAGACACGCAGAGCCGCCGTTTCCATGTCGCACTCATGCTGATGCGCATAGGCCAAGGCGTGAGCACGCACTGGGTTTTGATCAGCGGGTTCATCGGCGTTGGCAGCCAGAAGCGCAGCCTCAGCCAAGATTTTGGTTTGAAGCGGCAACAGATCACGGAAAATGCCAGATAGCGTCATCACCACATCCACGCGTGGGCGGCCGAGCTCTTCCAATGAGATAAGCTGCGCACCGCAGAGGCGCCCATAGCTATCAAAACGAGGGGCCGCGCCCATAAGGGCCAGGCCTTGGGCGATGGTGCCGCCCTCGGTTTTCAAATTGTCCGTGCCCCAAAGCACCAGCGCAACCGATGCAGGTTGTTTGCCGGTCTCTTCTTGATAGCGCTGCAATAAGCGGGTGGCTTGTTGCGCGCCATCGTGCATCGCAAAGGCTGATGGAATACGGAATGGGTCAAAGCCGTGAATGTTACGACCAGTTGGCAGCACATCGGGTGTGCGCACAACATCGCCGCCGGGGGCAGGTTTGATAAAGCCTGCATCAAGCGCGTGGATGATGGCTTTGAGCTCATGGTCTTCAGCAAGAAGACTATCTGTTTTGGCCAGCGCATGCAGGATTTCAACGTCGATGGTCGCCGCTGGGTCTTCGCCCAACACAATGGCCAATGCGTCATCTTTGCTAAGCTCAATGCCATGCGCAGATTCAGCAATTGCCTGGATCATGTCCGCGCGCTCAGGCTCGCTCATCGGCTCACCAACCACGTGCAAACCATGTGGAATGAGCGTGTATTCAAGCTCTAAAATAGCGTCTTGCAGTGCTGTAATTTGGTCGGGCGCAGATGTGCCCCAAGCAGGCTCTTCACCTGCCAAATCAAGTTCGGCAGCTTGGGTTTGGATTAGCGAGGCAAGGCTTTGCGCCTCTGCGCTAACCACATCATCAAGCAAGCGCCAGCGCTCAATGGAGGCTTTAAGCTCATTAAGGCCTTTGTAGAGACCAGCTTGCGCCAAAGGTGGCGTGAGATAGCTGATCAAAGTTGCGGCAGCACGACGCTTGGCAATCATGCCTTCAGATGGATTGTTGGAGGCATAAAGATAGTAATTGGGCACATCGCCGATCAGGCGATCAGGCCAGCACTTGCCAGACATGCCAGTCTGCTTGCCAGGCATGAACTCCAGTGCGCCGTGGGTGCCGAAATGAAGGTAAGCGTCGGCGCCAAAGTCTTCGCGCATCCAGCGATAAAAGGCAGAGAATGCGTGTGTGGGTGCGAAGCCTTGCTCAAAGAGCAAGCGCATCGGGTCGCCTTCATAGCCAAAGGCTGGTTGCACACCGACAAACACATTGCCAAATTGTGCACCGAGCACGAACAGTGATTGGCCATCGGTCTGCTGTTTGCCAGGCGCAGGGCCCCAGACAGCTTCAAGATCATTTAGATAGGTTTCGCGGCGTACATGATCATCCACGGGCACGCGTACATGCACGTTGGCGTGGGCTCCATACTGGGCAGCGTTGCCAGTGATGATGGCTTCGCGCAGCGCATCGACACTTTCCGGCATCTCAACGTCGTAGCCATCGTCTTCCAGGCCCTTGAGCACATTGAAGAGCGAACGGAACACCGACAAGTAAGCGGCAGTGCCGGTGTTACCGCCATTGGGCGGGAAGTTGAACAATACGATGCCAATTTTGCGATCTTCACGGTCTGAGCGGCGCAGCGCGATAAGTTGATCCACTCGGACGGCCAGCCGTTCTGCGCGCTCGGAACAAACCTGCATGAGTTTGGCAAGTTCAGGATCGCAGAAATTGCAGGCCTTGTGGCAGCCGGTGCAAGGGTCGCCGGTTGGGTCCACGCGGCCGCCAAAGACTGTTGGTTCGGTGGCGCCATCAAGCTCAGGAATCGCGACCATGATCGTAGATTCGACCGGCATCAAACCGCGGTCAGACCGCGCCCATTCTTGCAGTGTTTGAAACTCAATTGCGTGGGCCGCAAGATAAGGCACATCCATGCCTGCCAGCATCACTTCCGCGGCTTTTGCGTCATTGTAGGCAGGTCCGCCAACCAACGAAAAGCCGGTGAGAGAGAGCATTGCATCCACTATGGGGCGGCCATCTTTGATAAAATATTTTTCTGCTGCAGGGCGCGCATCAAGGCCGGCTGCAAAGACAGGAATAACTTTCAGTCCGCGTGCTTCTAAAGCCCGGATAACGCCGTCATAGTGTGCTGTGTTTCCGGCCAGCAGGTAAGACCGCATAAGGATAAGGCCAACCGTGCCGCGCGCCTTGGCCGGTGTGGGTAGGCCAGCATCGGTTTCGGTTACGCGTGTAGGCAGATCCGGGTGGTAAATGCCAACTTCTGGGTAGGAGGCTGGCATCTCAGCTTTAACAGCATCACGCAGGTTCTCACGTGGGCCACTAGCATAGCGGCTGACCAGAAAACGCACCAAGTTTGCGACATTATCATCAGAGCCTGACAGCCAATATTGCAGCGTGAGGAAATAGGCGCGCACATCCTGTGCAGTTCCTGGAATGAACCGCAGGATCTTTGGCAGGCGCTTTAACATCGCCATCTGTTTGGCGCCGGAGCTTTGCTCGCCAGATTTTTTGCTTGAACCGCGCAGCCGCTTCAGCAGAGCCATCGCACCATTTTGCTTGGCGCTCATATCAAACTGACCGACGCGGGTTAGCTTCACAATTTCGCCTGCGGACATAATGCCAATCATCGCGTCGCAGCGGTGGCGGCGCGCTTCAAGCGCAGGCAGGATGGCACGCACTTGATCTTCCATGAAGATCATCGTGGCCAGAATAATATCACCGGTTGCGATATCGTTTTTGCAGTCTTCCAGTGCGTCGGGGTTTTCCGTCCATTCACTGGTTGCGTGCAGCTTTATCGAAACACCTGGCATCTCTCTGAGCAGCATGGCTTGCGCGCGCTCCACCGCACCGGACAAATGATTGTCCAGCGTAACGATCACCACCTTCACAGGTGTGCCGTCAGCGGCCGAAGTGAGCTTTAGCATCGTAGAGTGTCTCCAAGGTGATCTGCGCCAATCCATGTTCGGCGGCGAAGACTTCGGTGTTTCGGCGCGCCTTCCCGCGCACAAAGAAGGGTATTTTTTTCAGTTCTTTTTCTGCTTCAGCTGTCCAGCCGGTTTGTTCGTCCACAACGATCTGCGCTGGCTGTTCTGCTTGCGCAGCTTCGACATCAGGCGCTCGCTTTGACGGCGCATGGCCGTGGTGCGAGGGACCATTTGCGTCAGAAAACTCAAAGTCATCGCGGAACATGCCAAGCAAATGTTCTTCCAGGCCCATCACCAAGGGATGAACCCAGGTATCAAAGAGCACGTTTGCACCCTCAAAGCCCATCTGAGGGGAATACCGGGCGGGGAAATCCTGTACATGCACGGGCGCAGAGATAACCGCGCAGCCAATGCCTAGGCGTTTGGCAATGTGCCGCTCCATCTGCGTGCCCAGCACCAGCTCCGGTGTGGCATCAACAATGGCCTGTTCAACCTCTAGATAGTCATCGGTAATCAGTGGCTCTACGCCATACTCTTTGGCAGCGGCGCGGATATCTCGCGCAAACTCTCGGCTGTATGTTCCAAGGCCAACAACCTTAAAGCCCATTTCTTCATGTGCCACTTTGGCAGATGCTAAAGCGTGCGTCGCATCACCGAAGATGAAGACCCGCTTGCCGGTGAGGTAGGTGGAATCAATGGAGCGCGAATACCAAGGAAGGCGGCTTTGCTCGCCTTCAATCAGCGCGTCTGCATTGGCGCCGATGATTTCGGCAACTTCAGCGATGAATGCCTTGGTTGCACCAACGCCGATGGGCACAGTCTTTGTCATCGGCTGGCCAAAAGCACGCTTCAGCCAGGTGGCTGCTGTGTCGGCAATTTCGGGGTAAAGCACGGCATTAAAGTCTGCATGGCCAAGGCCCGCCAGCTGCGCTGGTGTGCAATCAAGCGGAGCAACCACATTGATATCCACGCCCAAACTGTTGAGCAGTCGTGAAATTTCGGTCACGTCATCGCGGTGACGGAAACCAAGTGCCGTTGGGCCAAGAATGTTGGCTGATGGACGCTGGCCTTCAGGGCGAACCGGACGAGCGGTGCCTGGCTCAGGGGCTTGTGCCCCTGCAATACCGCGCACCAATTGGTAGAATGTTTCTGATGCGCCCCAGTTTTCCTTCTTCGAATAAGATGGAAGCTCTAGCGGGATCACCGGGATTGGCAGGTTCATCGCTTTGGTGAGGCCACCTGGATCATCTTGAATGAGTTCTGCAGTGCACGAGGCTCCAACAATCATCGCTTGCGGCTTAAAGCGGGCATAGGCCTCGCGCGCAGCGCTTTGAAACAGCTCTGCGGTATCCTTGCCCAGGTCACGGGCTTGGAACGTCGTGTAGGTGACCGGTGGACGCGCCTGGCGTCGCTCTATCATTGTAAACAGCAGATCAGCATAGGTGTCGCCCTGTGGCGCGTGCAGCACGTAGTGCAGGCCCTTCATCGCTGTGGCGATGCGCATAGCGCCTACGTGTGGCGGTCCTTCATAGGTCCAGACGGTCAGTTGCATGTCCGCTCTCCCTACACTTGCAGCTTTGTGCGGCGAACGAGTGGGCGGGCGAAAAGCTCAGCCAAATCACCTGCCTGCTCGTAGCCCTGGATGGGCGTGAAGACGAGCTCGATGGACCATTTGGTGGTCAGGCCTTCCACTTCTAGCGGATTGGCCAAACCCAACCCGCACACCGTGATATCGGGGCGTTGGTCATGGCAACGATCAAGCTGCTTATCGACATCCTGGCCTTCGCTGATCAGCACGTCATCAGGTAAGCTATCAAGTTCAGGCGCCATCAAAGCCTTGTTGAGGAAGGGAGTGCCGACTTCCAGTGGGCGCATATCCAGTTCTTGATGCAGGAAGCGGGCGAGCGGAATTTCCAACTGCGAATCGGGAAAGAAGAAAACGCTCTTTCCGGTAAGCTCTTCGCGGTAATGGGTGAGCGCCTTTTCGGCCCGCGCCTGCGCTGGTGCGGTAACTTCATTAAACCGTGCCTCATCTACACCAAATGATGCTGCGGCGGTTCTCAGCCATGCCGTTGTGCCTTTGGCACCCAGGGGGAAGGGCGCGGGAAGGTGAATTGCGCCGCGCCGCGTAAGAGCGCGTGATGTTTCAGTTAGGAAAGGCTGTGCCAACAAGAAGCGCGTGCCGGAACCAACCGAAGGCATGGAGCCAGCATTGCGTGCTGGTAGGAAAGAGACGTTCTCAATGCCCATTGCGTTAAACAGGCGCGTGAACTGGTCTTCAACCACATCTGCTAACGCGCCAACCACCATAAGCTGATCAGCAGCTTGGTTGCCTGCATCTGGCAGGCTTGGCACGAGGGATGCGAGGCAGGCATCTTCACCCTCGGTGAATGTGGTTTCGATGCCAGAACCTGAATAGTTGAGGATGCGCACATCAGGGGCATAGTTGCCCGATAGGCGTTCTGCTGCGCGGTGCAGATCAAGTTTAATAACCTCAGATGGGCAGGAGCCCACAAGGAAAAGCAGCTTGATGTCAGGGCGGCGCTCAATTAGGCGGGCAACCACTTTATCCAACTCTTCATTGGCATCGGCCAGGCCCGCAAGGTCCTTCTCTTCCATGATCGCTGTGCCAAAGCGCGGTTCGGCAAAAATCATAACGCCAGCAGCAGATTGGATGAGATGGGCACAGGTGCGCGAGCCAACGACCAGAAAGAAAGCATCCTGGATTTTGCGGTGTAGCCAGATGATTCCCGTCAGGCCGCAGAACACTTCGCGCTGGCCCCGTTCACGCAGAACAGGACGATCAGTACAGCCGGTAGATTGACCAGCTTCAATGGGTGAAAGGTCGTTCACTGGGCACCCTCAAGCGATAGCTGTAGGGCCGAATCGGTGGTGCTTTGGCTCGCCTGTAGGCGCGCCTGGCGCAGTTTCCACACAAATTGTGCCGCGTTAATGAGGTAGGTAGCGTAGGCAGCCAGTGCGAGAATCATTTGTCCTTGCGCGCCAAGCAGATCAAAGAACAGAGCTGCTAGATAAGCTGTGTGCAGTGCCAGCACGAGCATGGAAAAAACGTCTTCCCAGAAGAACGCTGGGGCAAAAAGATAGCGCCCAAAAACGACCTTTTCCCAGATCGCACCCGTGACCATGATTGTGTAAAGAACGAGCGTTTTGATCACGACCGACCAGGTGGCCAGTGCCAAACCTTCGCCGGTTGCCAAATACCGCACAACCAGCGCCAAACTGATAAGAAAAACAAGGAATTGGACAGGTGCGAGGACACCTTGAACCAGGGTCCATACAGTGCTGTCACGGCGCTCTTTTTGCTCCCGCGTGTAAAGCGGTGCGACCTGGCGTTCTGAGTCGCTGGTCAGTGATTTCTTAAGCGCTGTTTTTGGGTCTGTCTGCCAGGCCATGAAGTGGCGAATGCCCCCAATATGCTGTGTAATAAGTACCAGCGACTTTTGCCGCTTCTTACGCATAATTTAGGAGTGAGAGACGCCGAATGTCAATTCTACTGAACGTCAAAAAAATTTGACACTTTAGCTATTTTAGCAGAATAAGGTCATGCTGATGCAGCTTAGGCTGTGGACGTGGCACTAAATTGGTAACAATGAACCTCTTTTTCGCTTAAATGGAAATAATCCACTGGCCAAGTTTGGATTTTCCCTTAGGTTGTTACTCTAAGCCCTGGTTGCAGTGGCTTGATATCGGGATCCTCATCATAGAGGTGCCGGCAAATTTTAATGATAGGTGGTGGCAACGCACCGCTTTTGAGATTTTCTAGGCTGTTTGCGGGCAATTGTGCCAAGCAAGCTTGCGCGTAACGCCAACCTGCACGTGAATATCTAAGCGTGAAGTTGGCCACCGAGGAGCATTCAGGATGGCGCATTCGCACAAAGCGCAGCCGACCCATGCAATGCATGAGGACTTGGGCTCAGCTTCTGCGGCTCCGGGCGCGCCGCCTTCTTTGGTACAACACGGTCTTATCCACACGATTGAAGGGGAAGTCATTCCTAGGCTGCTTCTTGCTCATCAAGCGATGTTGCGTGAGGAGGCCAATGCCAAATCGTCTCGCCAGCGGGTTTCCTGGAATGTTGATGAGATTTCTCCTGAAAATTTGAAACCCGAAGGCACATTGCGGGTGGAAAAATCTGATGTTGTAGCCTTTGCAGAGCTGCTCATTGCCTTTGAGGCCAATGTGGCGCGGCGCTTTATCAGTGCTCAGATCGCGCGCGGTTTTGCTGTCAGTGATCTGTTGCTTGACCTCTGCGGTCCAGCGGCCTGCGAGCTGGGTGATATGTGGCTGCGCGATGATTGCAGTTTTTGCGATGTGACGGTTGGCCTGTCCTCGCTTGAGCATGTCATTTTAGCTTGCTCCACTGATTCTGGTGGGCTGACTGAGGCACCCAGTAAGGATCGTTCGGCTTTATTGGCGGCAATGCCTGGTAACCAGCATGTGTTTGGCCTGCTTATTGTTAAGGATCTTTTTCGGCGCAATGGCTGGTCGGTTTGCTCGCCCAACAAGCCTAGCCATGCCGCTATCGTAAAGGCCGTTCGCGGCCAGCATTTCAATGTACTGGGGCTGTCAGTTGGCAGCCGCGATGACTTGCCAGCCTGCCACAAACTCATAAAGGCTTGCCGCAATGAGTCGCTTAACCCACGCTTGCTTATCGTTGTGGGTGGGTACGGAATTCAAGAGGCTACATTGGCGACGCGAACGCTGGATGCTGACCTTATTGCGCGTGATGGGCGCGAGGGCATCGACCAAATTGAACGACTGCTTTCCCATTTTTCTGCCATGCAACACTATAACTGACATCACGGCGATCGTCGCCAAGGCCCTTTATAAACGAGAGTTCAGCCTTGCTTAGCCCCAATATCACCCGCAAGTTTGATGATGCTGCGAACCATTTGGGTGCGTTGGAGGCGGAGCGTGCGGCAGATTTGCTGTCTGCGGCTGCTGATATGACGTTGGTTCTTAATGGTGATGGCGCCATCATCGATATGGCCTATTCTGCCTCTGAGCTTGCGAGCGAAGGTGTTGATCGCTGGATCAACGATCCGCTGGGTGCGTGCGTCGCCGAAGACAGCAAGACCAAGGTTGAGCTGATGTTTGGTGAGCTTAGCTCTGGTTTGGTCTCACGCCGTCGCGAGATCAATTTTTTGGGTGAAAGCGGCGAGTCCTTGCCTATTAGCTGCATGGCCGTGCGCCTGGCTGATGATGGACGCATTGTTTTGTTCGGCCGCGATATGCGCAGCCTAGCCCAGTTGCAGCAGCGGCTTGTTAACACCCAAATCTCCATGGAGCGCGAGTATACTCGCCTTCGCCAGGCTGAGGCTTGCTACCGCCTGTTGTTCCAGATCGTAGGTGAAGCTGTTCTGGTTGTGGATGCGTCCACAATGGCCGTAACCGATGCCAATCCCATTGCCGCTGATCTGCTGGATGTGCCTGTTGCCAAAATTGTGGGTCGGCGGGCAAGTCATGTGTTTGGCTCTAAGGATCGTGATGCGTTGCGCACGCTACTTTCCACGGCGCAGTCGGTTGGCCGGGCAGAAGCTGTAACGGTCGATACTGGCGATGATAGCGCTGGCTTGGAGCTGAAAGCATCCCTGTTTCGCCAAGCTGATGTGGCCTATATTTTGGTGCGGTTGTTGCCGCGCTCTGCCGCGCATGCGTCAGCCGCTCCGGAAGGTCAGGCTGGCATCATGGGCATCATTGAGCGGCTGCCGGAAGGGTTTGTCGTGCTGGACAAGCAGCGGCGTGTGCAAAGCGCCAATGCTTCTTTCTTGGAGTTGGTGCAGGCTGCCAGTGATGAGCAGGTCATCGGTAAAGCTATCGATACATGGTTTGAGCGCTCTAGCGTGGACGCCAGTGTGCTGCTTTCCAATGTGCGCGAGCATGGCTTGGTGCGCAGGTTCCCCACGGTGCTCCGCGGCGAGCATGGCTCTGCTGAAGATGTTGAAATTACCGCTGTTTCTGTCTCCAACAAGGGCGACGATCTTTACGGGCTTGTCTTGCGCCGCTCAGCCCGCTCGCAATCTGAGGAAACACCAATCACAGGTTTCCCTGCCCAATCGGCAGAGCAACTCACCGATCTTATTGGCCACATGCCATTAAAAGAGGTTGTGCGTGAGACGACCGATGTGGTGGAGCGCTTGTGCATTGAAGCAGCGCTGAAGCTAACCGGCGACAATCGTGCCTCGGCTGCGCAGATGCTGGGCGTTTCGCGGCAAAGCCTTTACGCCAAGATGCACCGGTTTGGTTTGGGTGATCTGGCAACCGATAGCGACGCATAGCTGGTACCTTGCCGCACGCTTTGCTGGGCGTTTAAGGCCTGTGTCAGGCGCACATGACAGTCTCAAAATACCATAAAGTTGGACATTCAAAACCGTCAAATAAAATTGACACTTTTAGGTGTCGCGCGTAGTCTTCGGGCATGAAACGCGATGGTTTAAGTCTTTCCAATTCTCAGTCTTCGCCCGCCCGGCTCGACCCTTTGGCGGTGCTGGAACTGTTAAAGCCTGTCACCTGGTTTGCCCCCATGTGGGCGTTTGCCTGTGGTGTTGTTTCCTCTGGCGTTTCCATCACAGCCTCTTGGTCGTTTGCGGTGCTTGGCATTATTTTGGCGGGCCCGTTGGTATGTGGAATGAGCCAAGCGATCAACGACTGGCATGATCGCCATGTGGACGCGATTAACGAGCCTAACCGTCCAATTCCCTCTGGCCGCGTACCAGGCCAGTGGGGGCTTTACATTGCTATTCTTTGGTCGGCGCTGTCGCTCATTGTTGCCTCGCTCTTGGGCACTTGGGTTGTGGTCGCCACAGTGTTTGGATTGGTGCTTGCCTGGGCCTATAGCGCGCCGCCTTTTCGGCTGAAGGAAAATGGCTGGTGGGGCAACGCCGCGGTTGGCCTGTGTTACGAGGGGCTTGCCTGGTTTACCGGCGCAGCAGCGCTCATGGCGGCCTTCCCTGATACGCGTATTGTTATTCTGGCGCTGCTTTATAGCATTGGCGCTCACGGCATCATGACGCTCAACGACTTTAAGGCGATTGAAGGCGACAAGCAGATGGGTGTGCACTCTCTGCCTGTGCAACTGGGTGCTGCTGGCGCAGCCAAGCTTGCGTGCTGGGTTATGGCGCTGCCACAGGTGGTGGTTATCGGCTTGCTGTTTGCCTGGGATAAGCCTCTTTTTGCTGGTGCTATTGCGGTGCTTTTGATCGCGCAAATCGGCCTAATGGCCAAGTATTTGCTGAACACCGAAAAGCTGCTGGCCCAACCTTATCGTAACGCTGCCCTTTATAATGCAACCGGCACAACGCTTTATGTATCGGGCATGATGGTCAGCGCGTTTGCCGTTCGCGGTCTCATTCTTGGAGGCCTCTAATCGATGGCTCACACGCTGCAAAAACCGCTAAGCTGGTTTGGAATTATTCGTCTTGGGTTGGTGCAAACGGCTCTTGGCGCCATTGTCATTCTCACCACGTCCACTCTGAACCGCGTGATGGTTGTGGAGCTGCTTTTGCCAGCTATGCTGCCGGGCATTTTGGTTGGCTTGCACTATGCTGTGCAGCTCTCACGGCCTCGCTGGGGTTATGGCTCGGATATGGGCGGTCGGCGCACCCCTTGGATTATAGGTGGCATTGTTGTGCTAGCGCTTGGCGGCGTTGGTGCTGCGCTATCGGTCGCGCTTATGGCGACCAACACGATGCTTGGTGTTGTTGCTGCTACCGTTGCTTTCATCGCCATTGGTGTTGGTGTGGGCGCATCTGGAACGTCATTGCTCACTCTGCTTGCGGTTCGCGTTGCGCCTGAGCGCCGTGCGCCTGCTGCCACCATTGTGTGGGTCATGATGATCGTTGGGTTCATTCTCACCGCTGCTATAGCCGGCGGGCAGCTTGACCCCTTCAGCATGACGCGGCTGGTGGTGGTCACCTCGGTTGTTGCGTCCTTGGCGGTTGCTCTTACACTTGTTGCTGTATGGGGCCTTGAAGGCAAAACGCCAGCGCTGGCTATCTCTGAGGATACAGGTCCCAAACCAAGTTTTCGCCAGGTGATCAAAGAAGTTTGGGATGAGCCGAAAGCGCGCAACTTCTCCATTTTCGTTTTTGCATCCATGCTTGCCTATTCCACGCAAGATCTGATCTTGGAGCCCTTTGCTGGGGCCGTTTATGGTTATAGCCCAGGCGCCTCTACGCAGCTTGCTGGCACGCAGCATGGCGGTGTTTTGGTTGGCATGATTGTGGTTGCGCTTGCGGGCATGGGCATCAAAGGGCGCCGGTTTGGCAGCTTACAGGCCTGGACCGTTGGCGGGTGCATCGCTTCGGGTGTGGCCCTGTTTGCGCTGGCTGTGTCCAGTCGCTTTCCTGAAACCTGGCCTTTGCAAGCCAACGTCTTTGCGCTCGGCCTGGCCAATGGCGCCTTTGCTGTGGCGGCTATCGGTTCCATGATGAGCCTTGCCTCTGAAGGCGGTAAAAACCGCGAAGGCGTGCGCATGGGCCTATGGGGCGCGGCGCAAGCTATCGCCTTTGGGCTTGGTGGATTGCTGGGCACCATTGGCATTGATGTGACCCGCGCGCTCACCAGTTCGGTCAGTTTTTCTTACACCGTTGTTTTCACTCTTGAAGGGGTGGTTTTCTTGCTATCGGCCGTGCTCGCTGCACGCATCGGCATGAACCACCTGAGCGAGAAGCGTAACCGGCTATCCGTCGCCGGTGATGGTTATCTTTCGGGCGTTGGAGGCCCATGATCATGCAAGCAGATCACGCAACTCAATCCGCTGTTTCCCCCATACCTGCCGCGCCTTTGGCTGAAAGCTATGACGCTGTTGTGGTTGGTGGTGGCCCATGCGGTGCGACAGCTGCCAGTGAGCTGGCACGCGAGGGCTGGAATGTACTGCTGATGGATAAGGATGGCCGTATCAAACCTTGCGGTGGCGCCATTCCGCCACGCTGCGTGGATGATTTCGATATTCCCGATTCACAGCTTGTTGCCCGCATCAAATCGGCGCTGATGGTTGCCCCATCTGGCCGTCAAGTGCCCATGCCCATCGATGGTGGCTATGTTGGCATGGTGGACCGTGAACATTTTGATGAGTGGCTGCGTGAGCGCGCAGTCTATGATGGTGCGGACCGTGTGTACGGCACGTTTGATCATTTCTCTCGCAACAGTGATGGTACGGTTACAGTTCATTATCGCGGCAAGGGCAGTGATGGTGATGCGCCGCTGGAAACTGTTCGCACCACCGCGCTTATTGGGGCTGATGGCGCGCGCTCGGTTGTGGCCAAGCAGGCTGTAAAAAACGCAGATCGTATCCCGTGCGTTTTTGCCTATCATGAGATTGTCAAAGCGCCTCAAGAAGGTGAGGGCAAGGCCGATTATGAGCCGACCCGCTGCGATGTCTATTACCAAGGCCGGGTTTCGCCAGACTTTTATGGCTGGGTTTTCCCGCATGGCGAGCATGCCAGCATCGGTGTTGGCAGCGCCAATAAGGGCTTCTCGTTGCGCGGTGCCACAAAAACTTTGCGCGAAATTTCTGGTCTTGAGGATGCAGAAACCGTACGTCGTGAAGGCGCACCCATTCCGCTGAAACCGCTGAAAAAATGGGACGACAACAAAAACGTTCTTGTCGCTGGTGACGCCGCAGGCATCGTTGCGCCGTCATCAGGCGAAGGCATTTATTACGCGATGGAAGGCGGGCGTTTGTCCGGCCAGGCTGTGGCGCGATTCCTGGAAACGGGCGATGCACGGGCGCTTGCCACAGCACGCAAACGGTTCATGAAGGCGCATGGTCGCGTGTTCTGGATTCTGGGCATGATGCAGTATTTTTGGTACTCTAGCGATAAGCGTCGCGAGCGTTTTGTATCGATCTGCGAGGACCCAGATGTGCAGCGCCTAACGTGGCAGGCCTACATGCACAAAAAGCTGGTGAAGGCTGATCACATGGCCCACGTGCGCATCTTCTTTAAAGATATTGCGCACCTGTTTGGCTTGGTTTCACCGGGACCTAAGGATGACAGTAGCGCTTCTGGCAACGTCGAGCCTAAGCCGCAAAGCTAGATTGCGGGCCTAGTGATGGTAGAGCTTGTCCAGTCAGGGCGGTTGGTCGATTTCATCCTGCTGCTTGTCGCGCTGGAAGCTTTTGCTTTTCTAATCCTCTATCGATATCTGCCGCAGGCGCCGCGCTTGATCGGAGCGCACCCGGCGCAGCTTTGGCCAACGCTGCTCTCTGGCGCGCTCTTGATGGTGGCGGTGCGGTTTGCGCTGATGGATGCAGCATGGGCGCTTATCGCCAGCACATTGGCGGCAGCAGGCATCGCCCACATCATCGATATTGCTCTGAGGTTTCGCGCTGCGCGCTAATTAACAGCCATCAGGGAGCAACTGATCGATTTGCCCACGTCTTTGGTAGACCATGAGACCTGCCCATTCACGAATGGCCAGCTGAAGCTGCGCCAGATGATCGGCATAATCCCAGCGCACCGCATCCTGCCACCGCCCACCTGGCGACGTGCGAAAATCCGTCGGATCGGCGATGACATGTTCAAAACCTGCAGTGCAGAACACGCCAATGGAGCGCGGCATATGAAAGGCGCTGGTGATGAGGAGCAAAGGGGCTTCATCGGTCGGTTCTAAGTCAAGCTGCATGAGCAGTTCCCTGATATCGGCAGGGTGCTCTGCGGTGGTGCGCGCACCGGCTGCACTGTGAACTTGATCTTCCGGCAAGCCAGAAGCGCGCAGCATCGCAGCGACGCGTTGGGTACTGCCTGCAAGAAGGGGGTCATGGGTTGGGTTGAACCCACTACCGGTGAACAGCACTGGCGTTTCAGGAAATTGATGCGCTCTGGCTATGGCATGCAATAGGCGGTCGCCGGCACTGTTTACATTCCAAGTGTCCCACGCGGCGCTGGTGCGTGCATCTTCGCCACCGCCAAGCACAATGATCGCGCTGGGTGGGTTTGGCAGCGCGGGGTTTGGCGTAAAGCGTTCTTCTAGAGGGGTTAGCCAAACACTCCCCACCGGCACAAAGCCGACCAGCGTAACGGCCGTCACAAGCGAGAGAGTGATCCAGCCGGTGGTCTTTTGCCATCCCCGCCAACCAGTCCAAAGCGCCGAAAGAAGCCCAATCCAAAGCCAGAAATCTGGTCGCACAAGCAAGCTCAGTAGTTTGGATGGAAGCAGATCAAGATCGCCCATGGGTGGCTAGCGCTCTGGGATGAGGCCCTTGGGCGCAAAGCGTAGGGCAAGCACCAAGATGAGTCCCATCAGCACTGGGCGTAGGTGCGGTGCAGCCTGCTGCAAATGACCCGCCAGCCAACTGCCCTGTTCCAGTCCACCTGAAGCAAGGTCCACCAGAGCAAAGCCTGCCGCTTCCGATTGCACCCAAACAAACCAGATGAGGAACCCGCCAAGCACCGAGCCAAAGTTGTTACCTGATCCGCCAACAACCACCATCACCAGCACCAAGAAGGTGAAGCGTAGAGGCTGGTAGGAGCCTGGCGTGAACTGACCATCTACGGTTACCAGCATTGCCCCTGCAATGCCGCAAATGGCCGAGCCGATGATGAAGGCCTGCAGGTGGCGTCGCTTCACATCTTTGCCCATGGCGGAAGCCGCGTTTGGTTGGTCGCGGATGGCACGCATCATACGGCCCCAAGGTGATCGCAGGGCACGCTCAGCTAGGTAAACCAGAATAACCAGCACGGCAGTGAACAGCGCGATAAAGGCGAGCTTCACCGTTATGCCAGCAAGCACATTGGCTTCCATGCCCCAGCTGCTGGCAAGTGCAATGAAATCTGGATCAGTTTGAAGGTCCACCTCATAGGGCACAGGGCGAGGCAGGCCCGTGACGTTCTTAACGCCACGGGTTAGCCAATCTTCGTTTTTGATAACAGCGAGAATGATCTCAGCAATACCGAGCGTGGCGATGGCCAGATAATCAGAGCGAAGGCCAATGGCGATCTTGCCGATGATCCAGGCAGCTCCTGCTGCCAGCAATCCACCCAGCAGCCAGCCGAGCAAAATGGTAATGCCTAAGCCGCCCAGATAGCCACTTTGCGCGGGGTTTACCGCTTCAATGGCACCCGTTGCAGGCCCGAAGGCTTGGCCAAACGCGATATAGCCAATGATCAAGGCGCCAGTGGTCGCTATTAGCCTGGCAAGTCCTGTTAGTTTGGCCCGTATGAGAAGAACAGCAGCGATGGTTGCACCAATGATGAGCGAGGATAGACCAATGCCAGCGCCACCAGCGGCCCACGCTTCTGGCACGGGGTCAGCGGCCACCAGCACAGCTGCCAAGCCGCCTAAGGCCACAAAACCCATGGTGCCTGCATTGAAAAGGCCCGCATAACCCCACTGCACGTTCACGCCCAGCGTCATGATGGCGGAGATGATGCACAATTGAAGAATGGTCAGCGCGAGCAGCCAGCTTTGCGCAAAGCCTGTCAGGACCAGCAAGACGCCCATAATGGAGAACAGCAAAATTGGGTTTTGCCAAAGCGGGCGGTCTGCGGTCTCAACGCGTGTTGATGATGATGCTCCACTCATACGATGCGCCCCTTGAAGATACCGGTCGGTCGTACAAGCAGCACAATCACCAGCAGAATGAAGGAGATGGCGAATTTGTACTCGGTTTCCATCAACTGGAAGAGGCTATCGAGATCTGTGCCTTCTGGGCCCAGATATTCAAAAACCCGCCGGTAGGCATAGGTGAGGGCTACCTCAGAGAATGCGATCACAAACCCGCCAACAACCGCGCCGATAGGCTGTCCAATGCCGCCCAAAATGGCCGCAGCAAACATGGGTAACAGCAACTGAAAATAGGTGAAGGGGCGGAAGCTTTTATCCAGGCCGTAAAGCACACCGGCAATGGTGGCCAGCGCAGCTGCAATGATCCAGGTGACAGCCACCACACGCTCTGGCTTGATACCAGAAAGCAGCGCCAGATCTTCATTGTCGGCAAAGGCGCGCATGGATTTACCGGTGCGGGTTTTCTGCAGGAACCAAAACAGCCACGCCATTACGGCCACAGCCACCACCACAGTGATCACCTGCGTTGTGCGCAGGGCAAGGCCCTCGTCTAGGCCCGTCATTTCGCGGAATTCGCGCGCCCGAATGATAAAACGGGAGCCATCAGCAAAGTTGATATCGCCGGTGCCAATGAATATGCGCACCAAGCCGTTCATCATGAACATCACGCCGACGGAGACCATAACGAAGATCACGCCATCTGAGCGTTTGTCTCGGTAGAATTTGTAGATGGCTTTGTCTGTGCCCAGCACAAGAAGCACTGTGCCAGCAATGGCAATCGGCAAAGCAAGCAGCGCAACGGGCAAAGGACCGAGTGACACGCCCATGGCCTGTAGGCCCCAGGTGACGAAGATCGCCAGCATCGTGCCGAACGCCATGGTGTCGCCGTGGGCGAAATTGGCAAAGCGCAGAATGGCATAAATGAGCGTGATGCCCAGCGCGCCCAGCGCAAGCTGTGCGCCATAGGTGACGGCAGGGATGAGCACAAAGTTCGACAGCAGAACGAGGGCGTTTGCAATTTCCATTAGCTTTGGTCCCCGCCCAGGAAGGTGGCGCGCACCTCTTTGTCTGCCAGCAGCGCCGCGCCAGTATCAGTGTAGCGGTTTTGCCCTTGCACCAGAACATAGCCGGTGTCGGCGATCTCTAGCGCCTGGCGGGCGTTCTGCTCCACCATCAAAATGGCAACGCCAGACTTTGCGATTTCCAAAATACGATCAAACAGTTCGTCCATCACGATGGGAGAGACGCCAGCGGTGGGTTCATCCAGGATCAGCAGCGTCGGCTCGGTCATCATAGCGCGTCCCACAGCCACCTGTTGGCGCTGGCCGCCGGAGAGTTCGCCGGCCAGTTGGTTACGCTTTTCATGAACGGCGGGGAAAACCTCATAGACCTTATCGATCACGCCTGCGCCGGCATCATCACGCAAAAACGCGCCCATCTGCAGGTTCTCTTCCACCGTCATACCGGGGAACACATTGTTGGTTTGCGGCACCATGCCCATGCCTGCTTCCACGCGGGCCTGAGGTGGCAGAGCGCCCAGATCTTTGCCGTCGAAGGTCACCACGCCTTCGCGCAGGCCCATCATGCCGAAGATGGCTTTGATCGCGGTGGATTTGCCCGCGCCATTGGGCCCGACAATCACGGCCACTTCACCGCGGTCGCAGGTGATTGTGCAGTCTTGCAGAATGTCGGCTTTGCCGTAGCCGCCGCGCATATTGTTGGCTTTGAGAAGCGTCATGTTGATGCTCCCTGATCTGAAGGCGCGGTATCTTCGAATTTCGCGGCCTGTTTGCGGCCGACGCCGAGATACGCTTCGATCACGCGCTCATCCTTGCGCACCACATCGGCAGGCCCTTCGACCAGCACTTTACCTTCGGCCATTACGATAACAGGGTCGCAGAGCCGCGATATAAACGCCATGTCATGCTCGATCATGCAGAAGGTGTAGCCGCGCTCTTGATTCAAGCGGATGATGGCATCGCCAATGGTGTTGAGCAGCGTGCGGTTCACGCCCGCGCCGACCTCATCAAGGAAGACGATTTTTGCATCCACCATCATGGTGCGGCCAAGTTCCAGCAGCTTTTTTTGCCCACCAGATAGGTTGCCAGCACGTTCATCGGTTAGGTGGGTGAGGCCCAGAAAGTCTAGCACCTCATCGGCTTTGTCACGGATATCTTTTTCGCTAGTTTTCACCGCCGATGGCTTGAACCAAGCGCCGATCAGTGACTCGCCAGGCTGTGCTGGTGGCACCATCATCAGATT
Source organism: Devosiaceae bacterium (assembly GCA_045105395.1). Classification (GTDB taxonomy): domain Bacteria; phylum Pseudomonadota; class Alphaproteobacteria; order Rhizobiales; family MH13; genus MH13. The sequence goes on from JBGCDM010000124.1 coordinate 26,996, forward strand.
ATCACGCACCGATAGCGTGGAAAATTCGTGGGCGATTTGGAACGTGCGCAGCAGCCCCTTGTGGAACAGCTCATGCGCGGGCAGGCCAGTGATATCTTCGCCATCGAGTTCAACCGTGCCCCGTGTGGGAGGGAACGCGCCAGCGATGACATTAAAAAGTGTGGTTTTGCCAGCACCATTGGGGCCGATAAGCCCGGTGATGTTGCCGGTCTTGATTTCGATGGAAGCACCATCAACGGCGCGCACGCCGCCAAAATGTTTGTGCAGATCCGTAACGCGGATCATGGCTGCCCCCAATATACTCGAACTTTACCCAACCAAGTTAGGCACTCAATAGGATCATGGCCGCCCCGACAAGGAGCGGCCATGATCAATATGTGCAGAAAAGTGGCAGCGCTTAGCGCGTACGCACGGTGTCGAGTGAGCCGTCCATCAGTTCAAACTCGTTGAACACGCCTGATGGCTCGCCAACATCGTTGAACTCAACGCCCGTTGCGCCAACGTAATCGATGTCGCCACCAGCAGCTAGGATTTCCAGCCCACGGGCCAATTCACCAGCCGCAATTGGCTCGCCTGGTGCGTTGGCAACAGCCATCATGTTGGCTGCAGCAGCTTCGGATGTTGCTTCACCACCAGCCTGCATCGCAAGCAGGATGAGGGCCGCAGCATCGTAAGACTGGCCGACAAATGGGCCTTCGTCGTTCACGCCGCCAGCTTCAGCAACTGCTGGCCATGGGTTGTCGTCACCAACAGCAGAACCAGGAACGGTGCCGAGCCACATTTCCAGGTCATCACCGAGGTTTTCAACCAGGGATGTGCCGAACATACCGTCGCCACCAACAAAGGTGTCAAACGCGCCAGTGTCGATAGAAGAGCGGATAACGCCCAGGCCACCCTGGTCAACATAGCCGAGCACGACCAGCGCATCGCCGCCAGCGGCAGCCAGTGCGCCAACTTCAGCGGAGTAGTCGCCACGGCCATCTTCGTGTGGTGCCGACAAGGTTACGGTGCCGCCCATGCCTTCGTAAGCTGCAACAAATGCGTCAGCGAAACCCTGGCCATAGTCGTTATTGGTGAAGGTTACAGCAACTTCTTCGATGCCGCGGTCCATAACAACTTCAGCCAGCACGATGCCCTGACGCGCATCAGAAGGCGCGGTGCGGAAGAACAGGCCATTGTCTTCAATGTCTGTTAGCGCAGGCGATGTGGCTGATGGCGAAATGTTGACGATGCCCTGTGGCACAGTTGCGTTGTTGATGATTGCGGTGGTTACGCCGGAACAATCAGCGCCCATGATGGCGGCAACGCCTTCAGCGGAGATCAAGCGCTCAGCAGCAGCGGTTGCAGCAGCAGCGTCGATGCAGGTTGAGTCAGCGCGAACGGATGTGACTGTTTTGCCGTCCAAGAAATCGCCAGCGGAGATTTCGGCCATGGCAAGTTCAGCGCCTGCGGCCATGTCTGGTGTGAGCGATTCAATTGGGCCGGAGAAGCCAAGGATAACGCCCAGCTTCACTTCGTGGCCATCGGCCAGCGCAGCGGCGGATGCTGTCATAAGAGCTGCGGTGCTAAGACCGGCGAGGAGAATTTTTTTCATGTGTTTTTCCCTGTGAAGACGATGCGTACGTTTGAAACGCACAATTATTGCTTCTTGACGCACAATTTGGTCATTTTCTGTCGTTCGGGCGTGCGCGTGCTTTTCCTTAAGACAAGAGTTGGAAATCACGCAACCCGCTTCAGGCCTGATTTTTAAGGTTTGGTTTACACATCTGGCTCGCTCTGGTGCCCTTTTGCGGTTACTGCCTGGCGTACCAAGACGCGGCAATATCTAAGAAGCTGACATCAGAGACTTGGTTGCCATTGACCATATAGGCCAGCACCAGGTCATGATCTGGGTAGTAGCGCAGGTCAGCCTCAAAGCCATCATATCCGCCGGAGTGTCCGTACCAGGTGCCGAGCTGATCTTCTTCCACGCTTGTGCCTAGCCCATAATAGGGGTCCAGCGCAGATGGCGCGATCATGGCATTGCGCGCGTGTGTTGAAAGAATAATCTCGCTGCCAAAAAGCGCCCGCGCGAAGGCTTCCAAATCGCCAACTGTGGTGATGGCCGGTCCGTCACCGAGGATGCTGTTCCAGCCGAATGCGCTGACATCTCGTCCATCTTCATCATAGCCACGGGCGAAGTTTGGGCCAGGATCATTTGGCGCGCCGAGGGTGGTTGAGGCCATGCCAGCTGGATCAAACACGCGAGCTTGAAGGGACTGCTCCAAGGAACCATCAAGGCTCGCCAAGATGTGACCCAAAATCAGGTAGTTTGTGTTGGTGTATTCTGGCACCTCGCCAGCCGGGATCGCTCGATCATAATAGGCAAACGCGAGCGCGTCAGATACAGCCCAGCGCCGCACGGGATCATTCCATGAGGCTTCAGCAAACCCATCGGTGAGATATTCAGGCAAGCCGCTGCTATGGTCGAGCAGCTGGCGGATGGTCACCGGCCCTGCGCGATCCATTTGGTGTGCGCCATTGATGGTCGCCAGGAATGGGCTGATGGGATCATCAAGCGCGATCTGCCCATCATCGAGCGCAGAGAGAATGCCTGCGGCGATGAACATTTTGCCGGTAGAAGCGGCGTAGAAGCGGGTGTGTTCATGCACAGCCTCTTCGCTCTGACGGTCGCTGATACCGGCAGTTATAACAAAGCGCCCCTTTGGCCCGGAAATGAGAACAACCCCGCCAGCGATCTCTTCAGCGGCGAGGAAGGCTGGAAGCCTGCGTGACAGATCGCGTTCGGCCGTTTTTTCAGCAGCGACCATATGGGTTGAGAGTCCTAAAGCGGCGAATATTGCCAGCAGGTGGACCACCAACCGCATAGTTTAGCGAGACTCCACAACCAGGCGGGTGCCCTGATAGGCATCCAGCCCTTCAATGCCGCCTTCATGGCCATAGCCACTGTCGCCGATGCCACCAAAGGGTGTTTCTGCCAGCGAAATGGCCGTGGCATTGATGCCCAGCATGCCAACCTCAACCTCGCGTGAAAGCCTGTCGGCTGTCGCACCATCCTGGGTGAAGGCATAGCCCGCCAGGCCAACATCCAGTCGGTTGGCGCGCGCAATCATCTCATCCACGCCGTCTACCGGTGAAATGGGCACAACCGGGCCAAACGGCTCCTCGTTCATCATTTCCATTTCGTCGGTCATATCGGCCAGAACAGTGGGGGCATAGAAAGAGCCCTGATTGCCAATACGCTCGCCGCCTGTGGTGACGCTTGCACCTTTATCCCGCGCGTCTTGCACCAAGGTCTCCATGCGTTCCACCTGCCGTTCAGCGATCAAGGGCCCCATGGTCACGCCCTTCTGCAGACCATTGCCAACAGTCACCGCCTTGGAGGCCGCGGTCATGCCATCCACAAAATCTGCATAGACTTTCCGGTCAACCAAGAAGCGCGTGGGCGAGATGCACACTTGGCCAGCGTTTCGGTATTTGAAGGCCGCCGACATTTTGATGGCTTTGTCGAGGTCTGCATCGGCGGTGACCAGAACGGGCGCGTGCCCGCCCAGCTCCATTGTCACCCGCATCATCGTGTCGGCGGCAAGCTTGGCCAGATGTTTGCCCACGGCCACTGATCCGGTGAAGGATAGCTTTTTGGTGATGGGGGATGCGATGAGGTGGCGTGAGATATCATCAGGCACGCCAAACACGATCTGGACCGCGCCATCGGGTACACCAGCCTCATGGAAGCATTTGGCAATTTCAACAGCGGTTCCGGGCGTCTCTTCGGATGGTTTGATGGTCACCGAGCAGCCCGCACCCAGGCCGTGGGCAAGCTTGCGGATAACGTTTGAGCCAGGAAAGTTCCATGCCGTAAACGCACAGGCGGGGCCGATGGGTTCGCGCACGGCCATATAGCGCGCGCCTGGATTGCTGGCAGGGATGATGCGGCCATAGGCGCGTTTGCCCTCTTCGCCGCACCAGCGCGTCACGCTGATCACAAAGTCGATCTCTACTTTGGCCTCACCAATCGGCTTACCCATTTCCAGGGTTAAGACTTCTGCCAGTTGGTTGCGGTGCTCGACCATTAGGTCGGCAGCCTTGTTCATGATGATTTGGCGGGCAGCCGGCGTTTTTGAGCCCCAAGCTTTGAAGCCTTTTTCTGCGCCCGCAAGCGCTGCATCCAGATCTGCCGCGCTGGCACGTGGCACCTCACCAAGCGCTTCACCGGTTGCCGGGTTGATCACTGGCTCAACTGAACCGCCAGTGCCTTTTGTCCACTTGCCGTCAATCAGCATTTCAATTGCGGGATAAGTGATGGTGCTGCTCATGGCGTTGTCCTAACGGTCGCTGAAAAGGCTTTGATTGCCCACATAGGGGATGCATAGGTGCTTTGCGAGGTCCTTCGCACGCCAACACATCAGGGTTGCTATGGTCAGTTTTTCATCACCAACGACAACGACGCCTGATGGTCTGGGCGCTTTTTTGGCGCACAGCCCCTATTCCTTACACGGTTACGCCCAGCCAGCAGCGTCCGGCGCGCTGGCGGGCTACACGCTGGGCGTGAAGGATTTGTATGACGTTGCGGGGTTAAAAACCGGAGCTGGCTCGCCCGATTGGTTGGCCAAAGCACGTGATGCCCAGACGCATGCTGCTGCTGTTTCTAAGCTTATTGATGCTGGCGTGCGATTTGTCGGTAAGACCCTGACCGATGAGATGGCGTGGAGCCTCAATGGCGAGAACGCACACTATGGCACGCCGATAAACCCAGCAGCCCGAGATCGCATTCCGGGTGGATCCTCTGCGGGGTCTGCATCTGCTGTTGCAGGGGGCATGATTGATATTGGCCTTGGCTCGGACACCGGCGGTTCGGTGCGGCTGCCCGCTAGCTACTGCGGCATTTGGGGTTTGCGCCCCACCCACGGTCGTATCGATACGAGCGGCGCTGTCGCCTTGGCTCAAAGCTTTGACACGGTGGGGTGGTTTGCCCGCTGCGCCGATGTGATGGCCAAAGTGGGGGCGGTGCTGCTGCCCACCGATGGTGATGGCAGGCCGGTAACGCGCCTGCTGCTGGCGAGGGATATGTTTGCTCGCGTGGATGAGGTTTTGCGCGATAATTTGGTGGATAAAGCTGAGCAACTTGCGCAGCGGCTTGGATGGACGCTGGAAACAATTGAGCTTGCTCCACG
>JBGCDM010000125.1:0-14470 GCA_045105395.1 Devosiaceae bacterium
GCCAAAGCGGTAGCGCGAAACTGGCTGGTGATCGGGCCGGGCTGAATGGAGATCACGTTGATGCCAAATTGGGCTACCTCCGTGCGCAATGTGTCGCTGTAACCCTCCAGCGCAAATTTGGACGCGATGTAGGGCCCGCGATAGGCAGCGGCGATGAACCCAAGAACGCTGGAACATTGCACAATGCGCCCGCGGCCCTGCTTGCGCATGGTTGGCAAAACAGCTTGCGTTAGCGTGTGCCAGCCAAAGAAATTGGCTTCAAACTGCGCCCGCAAATCTTGTGTTGAAACATCTTCCAACGCGCCCACCTGCCCATAGGCGCCATTGTTAAACAGCGCATCGAGGCGGCCATTTGTGTGGTTGAAAGTTTCTTCCAGTGCTGCGTGAATGCTGGCCTCATCTGTATAATCAAGCCGAACGGCCACCAGGCCCTCTTGGCGAAGGCGTGTCAGATCATCCTCACTTCGTGCGGTGGCGATTACCTGCCATCCACGCGCTTGAAGGGCGTTAGCAGCATGATAGCCAATGCCGGTTGAGACACCGGTCATAAGAACAGAGCGCTTGGTCATCGGCACGGCTTAGCGCGGGGCTAGTGGGAAGGCTAGGCCGCTGATTTTTGTCGGTTGCTGGTGTCGAGCTTGGCGCAGACCAGTGCGATCTGTTCGATCAGATCAGCCAGTGCGTGCGGGGCCATCTGATAGGGGCAGAACTGCGGTCGCACCTTGTATTTGGCAAAGACCGGGTTGGTGTCGCTTGCAATATCGAACGCGGCCAGTGTGGGCGCGGTGAACTGCCGGGTGATCGCCGGGCTGGCATGCACCAGATGCACTTCACGGTGCCGCTCATCGATGCAGATGCGATTATAGGTTTCGCTTAATGAACCGCGCGGACCCTCCATCACCTGGATGAAAAAATCATCCACATGGATCAAGCAGCCCGCAACACCCTGCGGTATATTGTTTTTGTCCGCTTGTTTGACCAAGCTGCTGAGAAACATGCGCCGTTGCTCGCCACGCACTTCAGGCGCACGGCTAATATAGGTGATGGTATAAAGCGGCATGGATAATGACCTTGAACAATGGGAGGTTCAAGATGGATGCATTAGGTTGCATATATGTTAAATACAACCATAAGTATATTGATGCACTTAAGCCTCTAGGAGGCGTTTCGCTATAACTTGTGCCTGAATTTCAGCAGCGCCCTCAAAAATGTTGAGAATGCGCGCATCGCACAGAACGCGGGAAATGGCGTATTCTAACGCGAAACCATTGCCGCCATGGATTTGCAACGCATTGTCAGCATTGGCCCACGCAATACGAGCGCACAGAAGCTTGGCCATGCCAGCTTCTACATCGCAGCGGCGGCCCTCATCTTTTTCGCGTGCTGAGAAATAGGTCAGCTGGCGGCCAATCATGGTTTCCACCGCCATCATGGCCAGCTTATCAGCCACACGTGGGAAATGGATCAGCGCCTTGCCAAATTGCACCCGGTCTTTGGCATATTGCAGGCCAAGATCCAGCGCGCTTTGGGCAACGCCAACGGCGCGGGCTGCGGTTTGGATGCGGGCACTTTCAAAGGTTTCCATCAGTTGTTTGAAGCCATTGCCTTCCGCTTCGCCAAGCAAATTGCCTGCGGGCACCTCAAAGCCATCAAAGGCGATCTCATATTCTTTCATGCCGCGATAGCCGAGCACTTCGATTTCGCCGCCTGAAAGGTTTGGGTGGGGAAAGGGTTCCTCGTCACTGCCGCGCGGTTTTTCGGCGATAAACATGGACAGGCCCTTATAGCCAGGCTCATCAGGGTTTGTGCGGGCGAGCACGGTCATGATGTCAGCGCGCACTGGGTGGGTGATCCAGGTTTTGTTGCCGGTAATTGTGTAATTATCACCGGTTAGCGTAGCGCGGGTTTTTAAGCTTGCAAGGTCCGATCCGGTATTGGGTTCTGTGAAAACAGCGGTGGGCAAAATCTCACCAGCGGCGATGGCCGGTAGCCATTTTTCCTTCTGCGCATCAGTACCGCCGCACAAAATAAGTTCAGCGGCGATCTCAGAGCGCGTGCCAAGCGAACCTACGCCAATATAGGCGCGCGAAAGCTCCTCGGAGACCACGCACATCGCCTCTTTGCCAAGGCCAAGGCCGCCATACTCTTCCGGGATCGTAAGGCCGAACACGCCCAATTCGGCCATCGCATTGAGGACGTCCATTGGGATGTACTCGTTTTTTAGGTGCCACTCGTGGGCGTGCGGTTCCACCGCATCGGCGCTGAAGCGACGCATCTCATCGCGGAAGGCCTGCATGGTTTCATCTAAGCCATCGGCGCCAACTGTGGCCGCGCCGCTATCTTCCATCATCGTGGCTACCAAGGCCGCGCGCTTGGTGGTGTCCAGGCCGATTTCAATGAGCGCACGTACGGAAGGATTGTCGGAAAAAGCGCGGGCGGCATCGGCGGGTACGCCCAAGGCTGCAAGGCGAATGATCTCGCCCTGGTTCATAGGAATGCCGCCTTCGATCTGCGCCAGATATTCGGCGAAGCCAATTTCCAGGATCAAGCTTTCTGTGTCGCCGAAAAGCCCCTCGCTTTGCATGCGCTTGGAATACTCCACCAATTCGCGCAACGCCTCGCGGTAGGTGGCAAGCCAGGCAAGGCCGTGGGCGGCATGCTGATGCTGTTCAAGCAAAGCACCCTTTACCCTGCCACCTTCCATGGTGAGGGCAGACACGGCAGTTTTGGCGGCTGTATAGACCGAGTTCACAGCCTCTAAAGCGTCGATGGCTAAGGTGATGTTGTCTGGTTCGTTTGTCGAAAGATCTTCTGCCAAGCTCATCATCTTGTCCTTGTCGTCTGCGCAGTTTTGTGTCCGAAAACTTATGTGTGCAGTGCAAAATGATCAATTTGGTGCAGTGCAGCAACCCCGCCTATGGGCCTAGGTGAGTGCAAAGTTCACGCTGTGCCGTTTAAGCTGGTTTGGGTTTCTTGTTCACCAGGTAAACACCAAACACGGTTATAATCATGCCAACAATGCCGATGGCACTGAGGCCTTCATCGAACAAAATCCAGGCCTCTACCGCCACTAGCGGCGGGATGAGATAAATGAGCGTTGCCGCGCGTGACACCGCGCCATGGCGAATGAGCAGCAAGAACAGGCCAATGGCGCCCAGCGACAGGCCGAAGACAGACCACGCCATAACACCCATACTGTGCAGATTGACCTCAAAGCGCAGGTCTTCCAACAGCAAGGCAAAAGGCAGGGTGGCAAAAGTAGCGCCAATATACTGGATCAGCGTAATGGCGCGCAGGTCGCCGCCTTGTAGAAATTTTTTCTGGTAAAGCGTGCCCAGCGTCACCGACACCATAGACACCACATTGATGGCGATGAACCAGCTCGCCGTGGTAAGCACTTCGCCTTCAAGCTCCAGCAGCTGTGGTAGGAGCGCGATGACCAAGCCAGCTAGCCCAAGCAGTAGGCCTATCCACTGGCGGCGGCTAAGATGTTCAGACAGCCAAGTAACCGCCAGAACGGCCGTAAGCAAGGGTTGCAGCGCGGCAATGAGCCCCGAAAGGGGCGTGGCAAGGCCCTGCGCTATGACGTACCAAATACCGCCGAGGTAAATCGCATGCAGCAGCACGCCACATACCAGCCCATGCACCCAGGTTGCACGATTGCGCGGCAGCGGAACCTTAAACGCCAGCATAATAATGGCCAACGCTACAGTGGCGAGCGCATACCGAATGGCCAAAAACGTGAGTGGGTCAGCATAGGGCGCTGCTGCACGCGCACTGATCCAGCCCGTTGACCAAATCAATACAAACAGAACGGGCGCTAAGCGTAGCAGCATGATGGGCTTTCGGAGAAAGGGCGCAGTGCTGCGCGCTTATCGACATCTAACGCACAAGTCACCATACGCGTCACCACATGCGTCATGGCCGGGCTTGACCCGGCCATCCAGCCTTAATGCAAACAAATATGCAGGTGGTGAGCGATTGAGCTGGATCCTCGGATCAAGTCCAAGGATTATACCTGTGCTTTGACTACCCTGCCGCCTCAATGGCATCCTCAAACGTACGCAAGCCTGGCTTTGGCGCGCCAACAAGGCAGGCCATATTGCCTGGCGCGTGCTGATTTTTGTACATTTTGGTGTGAGCTTTAGGAATATCTCGCCAAGAGAAAACCTCTGACATGGCAGGATCAATGCGCCGTTCTACCACCAGTTTATTGGCGGCAGCGGCCTGTTTGAGGTGAGCAAAGTGTGATCCCTGCACGCGTTTTTGGTGCATCCAAACGTAACGTGCATCCATGGTAAGGTTGAAGCCCGTGGTGCCTGCGCAAATGACGATCATGCCGCCGCGCTTACAAACAAAGGTAGACACTGGGAAGGTCGCTTCGCCTGGATGCTCGAACACGAAATCTACGTTCACGCCTTTGCCGGTAATATCCCAAATGGCTTTGCCGAATTTACGCACTTCGCCGAACCAGGCATCATACTCTGGTGAGCCGACCTTTGGCAGTTGGCCCCAGCAGTTGAAGTCCTTTCGGTTGAGCACGCCTTTTGCGCCCATCGACATAACATAGTCGCGCTTGTCTTCATCCGAGATCACGCCGATGGCGTTGGCCCCAGCAGCGGCGCAAATTTGGGTGGCGAACACTCCAAGGCCGCCAGAGGCACCCCAAACCAGCACATTGTCACCTGGGCGCAGCACGTGTGGCCGGTGGCCGTAGAGCATGCGGTAGGCAGTGGCGAGGGTGAGGGTGTAGCAGGAAGATTCTTCCCAGGTCAGGTGCTTGGGCCGCGTCATCAATTGACGCGCTTGCACGCGGGTGAACTGGGCAAAGGAGCCATCCATGGTCTCGTAGCCCCAGATGCGCTGGCTGGGCGAGAACATCGGATCGCCGCCATTGCATTCCTCATCATCACCATCATCCTGGTTGCAGTGGATGACGACCTCATCGCCTATTTTCCAGCGCTTCACCTTTGAACCTACGGCCCATACGATGCCAGAAGCGTCCGATCCGTTGATGACATAATCGTTTTTGATGAAGTCAAAGGGCGACAGAGGTTCGCCAAGGCCTGCCCAAATGGCGTTGTAGTTGACGCCTGCCGCCATGACGAACACCAGCACCTCATCATCGCCGATGTCCCAGGTGGGTACGACCTCTTGCTGCATGGCAACTTCAGGCTCGCCATGGCGCTCACGGCGCACCGCCCAAGCGTACATGTTTGCGGGCACATGCCCTAGCGGCGGAATTTCGCCAATTTCATACAGGTCTTTGTGGGCGGTATCAGCAGCCATCAGCGGGCCTCTCATGCACGGAAGAATATCAGCCCTAACCAAGCATGCTGCACTGCAAAAAACTATACGACCATCGTGTTGAGGTAGAGAATGCGTTGCATGGCTCAAAACATGTGGTTGAGCTGTGGCATCAGTAACAAAAAGTTAAGCAAAATTAACCCTTTGTTCGAGAACCAATAAACGTGACCTTCATTCGATTGCCCTACTGGTTGGTTAGCAGGAGAGCGTCTGGCGACAAAAGCGGACGTGTTTTCCTGCCCTATGGAGGAGGTTGCCATGACCGGCTTGCTACCACCTTTTGTGATGGACAATCTTTGGTTCATTTTTCTAACCGCTTCGGTACTCACGTGGCCGATGGCGTGGATTTCTGATGGTTTTTTTAAAGACAATGCCTTTGGCTTGTGGGGCAATTACGCAATCCTAATGACTGGCTCGCTAGGCGGCGCCACATTGCTAATGCTTTATATTGGCTCAGCTACGCAGGTGATGAATGCACCGCATCTGCCGTTCTTTGCTGCAATGGCTGGTGCCTCGATGTTGATCTTAACGGCATGCTTCATTAAGCGAGCTGTAATCCGCTAGGGTTTGTGGGCCGTCTGCATCCAAAGACGAGGTGACGACGGCCTGATCCCGTCCTATGCTGCAGCGCACAAGTTGTTGCGAAGTCATAGGATGCAAGACCATGAGTGATAGTCCAAACCGCGACAAAGCCAAAGATCGTTCCACGGATCGACTCAAGGATCGCCCCTGGATTTTCCGCACCTATGCGGGCCATTCCACTGCCCGGGATTCCAACGCGCTTTACAAGACCAATCTGTCCAAAGGACAGACGGGGCTTTCGGTTGCCTTCGATCTGCCAACGCAAACGGGTTACGATCCTGACCATGTGTTGGCCAAGGGTGAGGTCGGCAAAGTTGGTGTGCCGGTGGCGCATCTGGGCGATATGCGCACGCTGTTTGACGGCATTCCACTGGATGCCATGAACACGTCCATGACCATCAATGCCACCGCGCCGTGGCTTCTGGCGCTTTATGTGGCAGTGGCGGATGAACAGGGCGCGGACCGTGGCAAGCTGGCTGGCACCACACAAAACGACATCATCAAAGAGTATCTCTCGCGCGGCACCTATGTGTTTCCGCCCGAGCCCTCGATGCGGCTGACCACCGATATGATCGGCTGGACCTATAAGCACACGCCCAAATGGAACCCGATGAATGTGTGTTCCTACCACTTACAAGAAGCTGGTGCGACGCCGGTGCAGGAGCTTTCCTATGCGCTGGCCACCGCTTGCGCGGTACTCGACACTGTGAAAGCGCGCGGGATTATTCCGGACGAAGATTTCCCCAAGGCCGTCGGCCGTATTTCATTCTTTGTGAATGCTGGCATGCGGTTTGTCACTGAGATGTGCAAGATGCGCGCGTTTGTGGATCTGTGGGACGAAATCTGCGAGCAGCGTTACGGCGTGGAAGACCCCAAATATCGCCGCTTTCGCTATGGCGTGCAGGTGAACTCGCTGGGGCTGACCGAACCGCAAGCCGAAAACAACGTGTACCGCATTCTCATCCAGATGCTGGCCGTGGTGCTGTCGAAGAAGGCCCGCGCCCGCGCCGTGCAGTTGCCCGCCTGGAACGAGGCTCTGGGCCTGCCGCGCCCCTGGGATCAGCAATGGTCGCTGCGCATGCAGCAGGTGATGGCGTTTGAAACGGACCTTTTGGAGTTTGGCGATCTTTTTGATGGCTCGGCAGAAGTCGACGCCAAAGTCGAAGCTTTGAAAGATGAAGCCCGCGCCGAGCTTGCCCAAATCGAAGCGATGGGCGGGGCGATTGCAGCCATTGAAACCAGCTACATGAAACAGCAGCTTGTCGCCTCCAACACAATGCGCCTTGAGGGCATTGAAAAGGGCGACCAGACCGTGGTTGGCGTCAATGCATTTGAGGCGAGCGAAGAAAGCCCGCTTGGTACTGGCGAAGGCGCGATCATGGTCGTGCCTGAAGGCGTGGAAGAAGAGACCGTCGCCACCCTGAATGCCTGGAGGTCACAGCGTGATGGGGAAAAAGTTGAGGCTGCTATCGCTGGGCTGAAGAACGTCGCTGATGGAAACGCCAACATTATGGATGCCTCCGTTGAGGCCGCCAAAGCGGGCGTCACCACCGGTGAATGGGGCGCAGCGCTGCGTTCAGTTTATGGCGAATACCGCGCACCCACCGGCGTTGGCAAAGCCGCCCGCGTTGACGTCGACGATCTGGTAGAGGTGCGCGCCAATGTGGATGCGGTTTCAACCAAGATGGGGCGTAGGCTCAAGATGCTGGTGGGCAAGCCTGGCCTTGATGGTCACTCCAATGGCGCTGAGCAGATTGCCGTGCGCGCGCGCGATTGCGGCATGGAAGTGGTGTACGAAGGCATCCGCCTCACACCCGCTGAAATCGTCAACGCAGCGATTGAAGAAGACGTGCACATTGTCGGCCTTTCCATTCTTTCCGGAAGCCATGTTGCGCTGCTGCGCGATGTGATGGAGCGCCTACGCAAGCAAGATGCCGATGATATTCCGGTCGTGGTGGGCGGTATCATTCCACCAGAGGATGAAGTGGCGCTCAAAGCCATGGGGGTTGCGGCGGTCTACACACCCAAAGACTTTAAGGTGAACACCATCATGGCCGATATTGTGCGCATTGTAGCTGAAGGTGCTGACAAAGCTGCCTAAATCGACCGACTGTTAAACTCTGAGATATTGAAGACACGCACGTTTAAGCCGCATTAGCATATAAATTTCATGTCCATCACGAGACCCAGGTAGGCTCGCTCCAAGCGACCAAGATGGGTCGCCATGTGATGGCTGCGCACAGTGATGAGGTCATCGTCCATATGGTGGTCGATGGCCTCTTCAGCGTTGATCTATACTTGAAAACGACCAGGCCCAATTGGGACCTAGCGATTGGCACGCCTTGCCTTCGTTAGGTCACGATGCCACACCGGCCTTATGTCACTTCTTGCCATTGTCCTTCCCGTGTTTGGCCTCATTGCTATTGGCTTTGTCGCCGCCCGCACGGGTCTTATCAAGGACAATGTTGGTGACGGACTTTCAGATTTCGTGTTCACCGTTGCTGTGCCGTGTCTGTTGTTCAAAACGCTGGCAACAGCCGACGTGCCAGAAGCTTCACCCTGGGCCTATTGGGCGGTGTATTTCAGTGCCATTCTTGTGGTTTGGGTCACAGCCCACATGGTGGTGACACGTGGATTTGAGCGCGACAAACCAACCGGCACCGTGGCCGGGTTTTCCTCTGCGCAGGCCAATACCGTGCTTATTGGTATTCCGCTTATTCTGACCACGTATGGTGATGCGGGCCGGGTACCCATTTTTCTGCTTATTGCCGTGCATCTGCCCATCATGATGAGCGTTGCAACCCTATCGATTGAGCTTGGAGGATCGCAGACCAGCAATTTTGCTCAAACCCTGCGCAAGCTAGCGATTTCCATTTTCACCCATCCTATCATTATCGGCATTTTGCTTGGGCTGGCGTTCCGTATGACCGGGTGGAGCATTCCGGCCATTCCCTTCCAGATCATCGATATGCTGGGTTCAACAGCTGTACCCTGCGCGCTGTTTTCCGCTGGCATGGCATTGAAACGCTATGGGCTTGCCGGTGATTTGCGCATCACGCTTACTGTCAGTGTGCTGAAGCTTATTGTGCACCCCGGATTGGTGTTTTTTCTGGGCGCCTTTGTGCTGGAATTGCCCCCGGTCTGGCTTGGAGCAGCGGTGCTGTTTGCAGCCTGTCCCTCCGGCATCAATGCCTATTTGCTGGCTAACCGCTATGGCACGGGGGTGCGCATAGCGTCTTCCTCTATTGCGCTATCAACGGGACTGGCTGTGGTCTCTGTCACTGGTTGGCTGTGGGTTTTGCAGACCTATCAGGGCTAGTGTGTGGGTCTGAACACAGGCTTGTGATTCGCCATTTGCTTCGCGTGCCTTAAGTTTCTGATCGAACAAAAACTAGGAGACGAACCATGCATATGACCAAGAAGATCAAAGCGTGTGCGGCTGCAGCGCTGCTTGCCACTGCCACTTTTGCGACCGTGACGCACGCGATGGACCAAACGATGGCCCCTGAAGGCGCGGAAGTGTATTTCATTGCGCTAGACGATGAGGCGACACTCACTAACCCTGTGACCATTCAGTTTGGCCTGCGTGGTATGGGTGTTGCGCCCGCCGGTGTGGAGCAAATGAACACCGGCCATCACCATCTGCTGATCAATATGCCGCTTGACCAAGTAGACCTAACCGCCTCGCTTCCCAATGATGACAATCATCGTCATTTTGGCGGCGGGCAAACTGAGGTTACGCTGGACCTGCCTGCAGGCACCCACACCTTGCAGTTACTGCTGGGTGACCACAACCACATTCCGCATAATCCTGTGATTGCCTCTGATGTTATCACGGTAACCGTCGAATAGGCGGTACGTGCCCCTAATTAGATATGTGCGTGAGGCGCTCAATCAGCGCCTCACGGTCAACGCCAGCGCGGCGCAGAGAGCGCAGGCTTTTTGCACCCTCTGATTTGGACAGTTTGCGGCCATCTTCGCCCATGATCAGCCGGTGATGATGGTAAATCAGTGCTGGAAGGCCCAGCAGTTCTTGCAGCAGACGATGGAGCGATGTCGCAGGCTCCAAGTCCTTACCGCGTACCACATGGGTGATGCCCTGAACGGCATCATCCACGACGACCGCCAAGTGGTAGGTGGCTGGTCTATCACGCCCGCGTAGCAGCACATCACCCCAGGCCGATGGATCGGCTATTGAGGTTATCGGTGCGCTGCTTGGGGTTTCGATGTGTTTTTCTGGCAGGCGTGTCACATTTAGGGATTTGAGCGCGGCTTGCATATCCAGCCGAATTGGCCCGTCCAGCGGCATGTTATCCGGGCGCTCGGCTTTGTCGCGCTGCGCAAAGGGATAATGCGGGCTGCCATCCGGGTCGCAGGGCCAAGCTAAGCCTTCATTTTTAATGTCTTCCAGTGCCCGCGCGATGTGCGTGCGTGAGGCGGGGGCAGGGTAAGCGAGCCCTGCTTCATAGAGGTGTTGAAGCTTTTCTTGGTAGAGGTCCAGATGGTCTGACTGCACCCGCACTGGCTCTTCCCATTTGAGCCCGAGCCATTTCAAATCATCAAGAATGGCATCACGATATTGAGGGCGGGCGCGTGATAGGTCAGTGTCTTCAATGCGCAGCAGCAATCGTCCGCCCAAGCTATCGGCCCATCGTTTGCATTCAAGGGCACTTAACGCGTGGCCCAAATGCAGATAGCCATTTGGGGACGGCGCAAAGCGCAACACAGGTTTTGAATTTGGCGCAGAAGCAGGGCTCATCATGCGATGCATAGAATGTGATGATGATGTGGTCGAGGGGTTAGTGGCTCTTCGCACATTGGATCCGGCGTTAACGCGTGCCTTGGATGCGGTGGATCACGTGCCATTGCGCCGGTCTACGCCTGATTTTGAAGGCTTGGCGCGCATTGTAATAGCTCAGCAAGTATCGGTGGCCAGCGCAAAAGCCATTACAACGCGCACGATAGAAACGCTTGGTGCTTTGGAAGCGGCTGCGTTTGCCGCTGCCAGTGATGAGGCGCTCAAAGCGTGTGGCCTTTCGCGGCCCAAACAGCGCACGCTTCGCGCCATTGCACAGGCTCTTCCAGATTGTGAAGCGTTCACGCAGCTTAACGCGAGCAATGGAGAGGCCATGGAAACGCAACTGGTGGCCATTCATGGCGTTGGCCCGTGGACGGCGCACATCTACCGGCTGTTCTGTGTTGGCCATGCCGATATGATGCCCGCTGGCGATCTGGCTTTGCAAAAAGCGGCTGCTTGGGCGCTTGGTGAACCTGAGCGCATGAGTGCTTATGCTTTGGCCAAACGGGCAGAGGTCTGGTCACCCTGGCGTGGTGTGGCCGCCCGGCTTTTATGGGCCTATCACAGTGTTGTTCAGGATGGCCGTTCCGGCATTGCACTTTGAAGCTCCACAGAGGGTTATGCTTGGCATCTTCACAAGACTGACACACACGCTATACATAGGCATGTGCGTAACATTGTGTTGTGCGGATCGGACCGGGAGCAAAGCTTGACCGTTGCCGTTTCACCGGAAGAGTTGAATGTCGCTGGGTCCCCGGCGGTCAGATCCTCTTCCCGTTTTATGAAGCCTGAGGCCTGTCCGGCCTTGGTGCTGAATGCTGACTTCCGGCCACTGTCTTATTATCCATTGTCGCTTTGGCCCTGGCAGGAAGCGGTGAAGGCGGTTTTCTTGGAGCGGGTGAACATTCTTTCCGAATACGAAACCTGCGTTCACAGCCCAACAATGACATTGAAGCTTCCCAGCGTAGTGTCTCTGAAAACCTATGTGAAGCCGCAGCGTAACCCGGCTTTTACGCGCTTTAACGTGTTCTTGCGCGATCGTTTTGAGTGCCAATATTGCGGCTCACCAGATGATCTTACCTTTGATCATGTGGTGCCACGCTCGCGTGGTGGCCAAACAACGTGGATGAACATCGTTACCGCATGCAGCCCGTGCAATTTGCGCAAGGGTGGCAAAATGCCGAAGGTGGCGCAGATGTTCCCGCGCCAAGCGCCCTTTGCCCCCTCGGTGCACGACTTACAGTCTAATGGGCGCCAGTTCCCGCCCAACCATCTGCATGAAAGTTGGATGGACTTTCTCTACTGGGATACCGAGTTAGAGCCTTGATATTAGGACTTTTTTGGCGGCCAAATTGCCGCGAAAAGACATGCTTTCGTGAGCGCACCTGCTGCTATCACATTCCATCCAGCAAAGGACAGTCCAAGCACGCGTAACGCGGCCTCATCACAAAAGATGATTGTGGTCTGTTCTATCTCATCGAGCAGGCTGCCTGATGAAACGGTTGGAAGTCCGCCATTGCCGCAATCATTGGGTCCAGGCCAAAAGCCCCATTCAGCTCCCGCTTGAAAGGCTCCAGTGACCAGAGAAACGGCAAACAGCAAGCCTGCAATTGCCAGCAACCCACGCGGTACGCAGGCTGGCCATTTCAGCGCTATCGAAAGTGCTGCGATAGCAAGAATGGGAATTGCGGCGTAGTAGCCCTCACGCTGCTCTAGGCACAGCTTGCATGGCGTAAAACCGCCCACAATCTGGAAGCCCCAAGCAATTGCCAGCACAACAATCGATGCGGCAATCACGCCAAGCGCAACACGCGCCTGACGGGCATCGGCAGGGTAAAAGTCACCGGTTTTCAACATTGGACTCATGAGGCGCAGCCGAACCCTTAAGCGGTGAAAAAGTCAACCGCCCAAAGAGCAAGCAGCGGTGCGGAGATGACCAAAAATGCCACCCATGCGAGCCCTAGGCAAAGACCTAGCAAGATTAGCAGACCATCGCGCTCCACAAGGCCGATTGAGGCGATGGCCACACCAATGCCAGGTACAGTGTTGGTAGAGGGAAGCGGCACAAGAATGGATGCGCTAGGGATCATCAACAGTGCGCCAATGATGCGGCTCATGGCCGGTGAGGAGAGCGCTAGCAGGCGTGGGCGCGCGAAATGCTCAGCCCAGCCGAACCATTTTTTCCCGCGCGCGACCACACTGCGCATGGCTGCGATATCAAAGTCGCGGGTTTTGAATTTTTCCGGCATCCAGGGCACATGCCGTCCGCTTGCCATTTGACCGGTTAACACCAGCATGGGTAGAGCCACGATTTGTGGGATGAGATAGACAAATGGCAGGCAGCAGGGCAGCGCCAGTGCCAGCATCATCATGCCAAAGGCGCGCTCTTTAAGCGCATCAGCCAATGCGCCAAGCCCCATGCGGGCCTCGCCGCTGGCCTCGGCCTGCGCCAAAACCGCGTCTATACGGTCAAAGGCCGTCATTTCCAGCGCGGCTTGGTCGGTGTGTGATGCGGGGGTGGTGATTGTGGTCATCCTGCTCGCTTGCCCTAGTGCACATGCCTTAATTGGCCGTTTGATAGCAAGAAGATGCTGCCATCGCGTTACCTGATATGGTTAGGACACGCTTTGTGGACGCTAAGATTGTTCGATCAGTGGAAAATGAGGATTGACCGGTGGGCGGATCACAGTATGGTCCGCGCCATCTACCGCACGTGATGCTTTTAGGTTTGCCCCTGTGGCGGAATTGGTAGACGCGCTCGATTCAAAATCGAGTTCCCAAAAGGAGTGCCAGTTCGAGTCTGGCCAGGGGCACCAAAGTTGATTTCGGAGAAATCGACACAACCTGCACGATGATCGGTTGCGGCAGGCGAATGCGCAGCAATCGCCGAGAGCACTGATTCTAGGTTTTTCAGGTCAACTGCATCATTTTTGTTTTGCGCTGGGCGTACCGCCTAACCGCTTTCTCTCCGGCTGTGGGCGTGCTGCCCAACCGCGCGTGCGGGGGCAGCCCAACCCATCTCATCCGGTGCGTTATAGCATCCCGCCACGCTCGCGAACGCTTTGCATCGACACGAATGTGGAGGTTGATGCGACATGCGGGAGCTGGGAAATGCGCTCGCTGAGCACATGGCGATAGGCCTTGATATCGCTCGTGCGCACCTTCACCAGATAATCAAAGCCGCCAGCGATCATGTGACATTCCTCAACCTCAGCAATCGCGCGAACACCATCATTAAAGGCCAAGAGGGCCTTTTCGCGGGTATCAGAAAGGTTGATTTGCACGAACGCTATGTGATCAAGCCCTAATTTTTCAGCCGATAGCTCCGCGCGATATCCTGTAATCAGGCCTGTGCGCTCCAGCCGTTTGACCCTCGCGGTAACGGGGGTTTTGGATAAGCCCACGCGCTGGCCAAGCTCCATCATAGATATCCTGGCTTGCGAGGATAAAATGCGAAGAATGGATCGGTCTATTTGATCTAAGGTTTCATCAATTGGCATACATAGAGGCTATGTTTGAAAGATATTTCAGTCAATTGATCTATCATTTTATAAAATATAGGTAAATAGCCTTCAGCTTCACTGCTATTCTGCCCCCAAAGGGAGAGGTAGCATGAACATTCTTGATCCACGATGGGACCAAAACAAGCGCACCGATGAAGCGATGCTGCTGCAACGGCTGGTTGCCATGGCAGACCTTAGCGATATCTCCCGCAAGCAGATATCGGGTCATGCAGCAGACCTGGTTACACGCATTCGCGGTACCTCTCAGCCTGGCCTGATG
>JBGCDM010000126.1:0-50301 GCA_045105395.1 Devosiaceae bacterium
TCACCCACGCTTTGCCCAAGGTCATCAGCCATGCGCCGCGCAGCACCAATGGCGGCCAAGCGGCGAGGTACAATGAGCAGAATTTTCTGACCCCTCAACCAAGCCTCATCCAGCAGCTTAAGCGGTAAACGTGTGGATTTACCGGCACCTGGAGGCGCGACCAAAACTACATTGGCTTGCCGGGCAAGAGCGGCACGAACATCAGGCACGCTGGCATCAATGGGGAGGGGAAAAGATGTGTTCGTAGCCATCAGCAACGCATTTGGCGCGGCCAAGGTTTTGTCAAGCTTAACCCAGCGTTAAAACGCTATGCGCTAGGAGGACGCCTGACGAGTATGAGTTGGAGTACGATCATGATCAGCCCTGCAAAAAGCCCCCCTGTGGACACATCCCGGCGTGCTCGCCTGCATGATTGGCTGCAACGCGCCAAACCTATGTTGGCGCGCGCGGGCCTCATTGGGGCTTGCTTTGGCATCGCTATCATCGGCATCTTGGAAAACTACAATCGCTTTGGTGATCCAGAGGCGATTTATCGTGATGCCCGCCTGCAGCCCAGTGAAGTGGGACATGCCACCGACCAACCCGCAAGCCGCAGCGACAGGCTAGTTACAGTCGATAACGCACTTGAAGGCCAAATTGCTGCTGTACGCTAACGCCTAACACCCTATTTCATAAAGACTATTTCAGGCTTGGTGCCATAACCGGCTTTGCATGGACCAATGCGGCGCAAAGCAGTGCCTGGGCAGTTAATTGGGTCGCGCATGGGTAATAACCCCCACGTATTGGCAATAATGTTGTAGTTTGTTTCCGTAAATGCAATAGTTGGGCAGGAGTTCAGCTATGACGCGCACACTTGGCAAAATTTTGCCGCCCCAATCTGTCACACCCCAAACGCAGGATTCTATGACAGAACCTTCATCACCAACTGTCGATTTGAAGGCACTTGCGCAACATTTAGGCTTGTCCAAAGGCACCATATCGCGTGCCCTTAATGGCTATCCTGAGATTGCCGAACGCACCCGCTCACGGGTTTTGCAGGCTGCTAATGAGCTTGGGTACAAGCCAAATCGTGCAGCTCGTAGGCTGGCAACGGGCCGCAATGATCTTGTTTCCTATATTGGCGTTGGATCAGACTGGATGACCATTGAGCGTTCATTCTTAAGTGCGTTGTCATCCACGCTCTCGTTGCGCGGTTACGGCCTCATGGTGTCGCTGGCCGATACAATGGAACACGCCAAAGACACTATGCAGCAGCTGATTGATGACAAGCGAGTGGATGGGTTTGTGTTTAGCACGCTCTTCCCTTCTGATGAGCGTGTGGCTCTAGCCGCTGCCAATTGCGTGCCTGGAGCGATTATTGGTGGTAGTGCAGTGCGCTCTTCTCACACCAGTGAGATGCCGGTAATCGGCATCAATGATACAGCTGTGCTTGATGGGTTGGTCGATTATCTCAACTCCATGGGCCATGATGGCTTTGCCTATTTTGGCTGCGACGCGCCACAGGCCGTTCAACAATTCCATAGCGAAACACTTGCTGCCTCATGCGGCAACCGGAACACCAATTTCTTCCGCGACATCCGCTCTGACAGTGAGCGCCATGCCGACAAGGGTACGGCGCAGTTTGAAGCCGAAACCGCGGCATCACTCACCCACCGTGCCGAGCGCATACTGGACAACAAACCATCACGCGCAACAGCTGTGTTCTGTGGCTGCGAGCGTACCGTTGTTGCCCTTTACATGGCGGCGCGCGATCGCGGTCTTTCGGTGCCTGAAGAACTTTCAATCATTGGCATTGGATCATCGCAGCTTGCATCCTGGCTATCCGGTGGGCTTTCCACGGTAAGCTGGTCGCTGGCTGAAGCAGGCCGCCTGGCAGCAGAGTGCGTGGTTGCGCAAGTTGAGGGCACAGAAGCACCAGACCTCAATGCGGGGATCGAGGCGCAATTTGTTGCGCGCTCATCGCACGGGCCAGCTCCACGGGACGTCTCAACCCTTTAAGCGATTATTGCTGCCGTGTTTGGGCCGCTAAAAATTTGCACGTCTTCTTTGCTCAAAGAATTGTGATGTGCATGTGCGCACGCGTGCGTGCATGTGTGATCCAAATCCTATGGCTGTTCACCAGAAAGCTCACACAGATGACCATTTCAATGCGCACGCTGGCCCTTAGCACCGCGCTTTTCACCGCTCCCTTTTCTACTAGCAGTGCTTCGGCTGATAGCCTGGCTGACTTTGAAACCTTGGCGCAAGCAGCACGTGGTCAGACCGTATTCTTCCACGCCTGGTCGGGCGATCCCACCATCAATGCCTATATTGAGTGGGCAGGTGATGAAATTGAATCACGCTACGGCATTGAGCTGGAGCATGTACGGGTTTCAGACACAGCCGATGTTGTCGGCATTGTTCTGGCTGAAACCGCCGCAGGGCGTGAAACTGGCGGGTCGGTTGATCTGGTGTGGATTAATGGCGAAAACTTTGTCGCGCTTAAAGAAGCTGATCTGCTTTACGCGCCCGATGGTGATGGCTGGGCCGATCGCTTGCCTAATTGGGAGCTCGTCGATATTGCGGGCAATCCGTCGATAACAACCGATTTCACGGTGCCTGTAGAGGGGTTTCAAGCGCCATGGGGCACGGTGCAATTCTCTTTCTACTATGACAGCCAAGAACTGGCTGATACACCCGCCAATCTGGATGAATTGCTGGGCTGGGTAGAGGCCAATCCGGGCCGCTTCACATATCCGCAGCCGCCCAACTTCTTAGGCTCAGCATTCCTGAAGCTATTGCTCGCCTATATCATTGATGATCGTGAACGACTGGCCTCGCCACTGGTTGCGGCTGATGCGGACGAAGCTTTAGAGCCTCTTTTTGCCTATCTTGATGAGTTGCACCCGCATTTGTGGCGCTCTGGCCGCAGCTTCCCTGCCAATCAAGCTGCCCTGCGCCAACTTTATGCTGATGGTGAAATTGTCATTGGCTTTGCCAACAATCCGGCAGAGGCCTCTGGCGCGATTGCGCGAGATGAATTCCCTACCTCAACGCGGTCCTTCGTGCTCGACAATGGCATGCTTGCTAACTCCCATTTCGTGGCCATCCCTTCCAATGCCAATGCGCCTGAGGCCGCCCTCGTGGTCGCCAATTTCTTGATGTCGCCAGTGGCGCAGCTGCGCAAGCAAGACCCATCGGTATGGGGAGACTTTACCGTGCTCAACGTCTCAGCGCTCGATCAAAACGTACAAGACGGGTTTGAGGCGCTGGATTTGGGACCGGCAACGCTAACGCCAACAGAGCTTGGCCCAGCTATTTCTGAACCACATACAAGCTGGCTGACAACTATTGAAATGATGTGGGCTGCCCGCTACCAGGGCGGCTAAACGAAGACGCAGGGACAGCTTATGCCAAATTGGCTGCGCCTTGCGCCTGGGCTCACCATTGCCTTGCTTATTGTGCCAGTGGCAGCAGGCCTTATCGCCGCGCTGCTTCCGGCCTTTGGCTATTTCCCACCCATCGGCGGCACATCTTTTTCGCTTGCGCCTTTGCGTGATGTGCTGGCTGCGCCAGGCATTGGTCGATCAATCTTTCTGGCGGCCTTTGTTGGGTTCGTCTCGCCGCTTATCGCGCTCGCCCTCACTTTCATTTTACTGGCCAGCGTATGGGACACCAAGGGCCTAAGCGCCGTTCGCCGAATGGTGGCGCCGCTGCTTTCTGTGCCGCATGCAGCTGCTGCCGTTGGTCTTGCTTTCCTCATTGCACCTTCGGGTTATATATTCCGTCTGCTTTCACCGTGGCTTACCAGATGGGAGCGTCCGCCCGACCTTTTGATCGTCAATGATCTTTGGGGCCTATCCATGATGGCTGGCCTAGTTGCCAAAGAGATGCCGTTTCTCTTGCTCATGGCACTGGCCGCCCTACCCGCCCTGGATAGCGCGCGGCGGCGCATGGTCATGGCCTCTATGGGTTACAGCCGTGGCATGGGCTTTTTCATCGCTGTTGCGCCGCAACTTTACCGGCTTATTCGCCTGCCTGTTTTTGCGGTTATCGCCTATGCATCCTCGGTAGCCGATGTTGCCATAGTGCTGGGCCCAACCACGCCAGCGCCACTTTCAGTGCGGATCCTACAATGGATATCCGACCCGGATCTTTCTACCCGGTTCATGGCGGCGGCGGGCGCGCTCATCCAGATTGCCATCACGCTTGGCCTTTTGGGACTGTGGGTCGCTGGCGAAAAGCTTCTCGCCAAGCTCTGGTTGCGGCTTACAACCTCTGGATTGCGCTCTGGTGGTGGGCGTGCACCGCGCGCTGTTGGTCTCACACTCGCGCTGTTGCCAATGCTGTCCATCGCCATCGGATTGGCACTTCTTATTGTGTGGTCGTTTGCCGGGCGCTGGCGCTTTCCAGATAGCGTGCCAGCCAGTTGGACCATGCGGGCCTGGGATCAGCTTGGTAGCGGCGCACTCGGACTTGCCAGTACATCGCTCCTGGTTGCCATTATGCCCACGGTTATCGCAGCCATCCTGATTATCGGATGCCTGGAGGTAGAGCATGCCACGGGCAAAACAGGGGGAAGTCGTTCCCTGCTAATCCTCTACGTGCCATTGCTCGTTCCGCAGGTAACCTTTTTGTTCGGGCTACAGTTTTTGGGTGTGGTTCTGCGGCTGGATGGGCTGATGATCTCGGTCATGTTCGCCCATTTGGTGTTCATTTTACCCTACATGTTTCTATCGCTCGCTGAGCCCTATCGCCGGTTTGACCGTCGGCTTTTGCAAGTTGCATCGGGGTTAGGCCTTGGGTTTTGGCGCAGGCTCTTCCAGGTGCGTTTGCCGATGATGATCGGGCCCATTCTTACCTCACTGGCCATTGGGATCGCGGTATCCATTGGCCAATATTTGCCGACACTTCTTATCGGCGCTGGGCGTGTGCCGACGCTAACAACGGAAGCTGTTGCCCTATCTGCAGGTGGTGATCGGCGTGCGCTGGCAGTTGCTGCCAGCCTACAGGCGCTCCTACCCTTTGTGGCCTTTTGGATAGCGTTGGTTGTGCCATCCTTCCTTGCGCGCAAGCGGCGAGGCATGCAAATCCGATGAGAATGAAAACAGCGCCCGCCAATCCACTTTGCCTTGATGGCGTGACCATTCAATTGGATGGCCGAACGCTCATCTCACTTTCGGCCGAGGTTGCGCCAGGACAGGTGTTGACGGTCATGGGACCGTCCGGGTCTGGCAAATCCACGCTCTTGCATGCTTTGGCTGGATCACTGGCGCCGGTGTTTCAGCTTTCAGGCAAGGTGCATATGGGTGCAATTGATATGCTGGCTCTGCCTGCTGAAACACGGCGTATGGGGCTGCTTTTTCAAGATCCGCTGCTCTTCCCTCACCTCTCTGTGTGCGGCAACGTGATGCTTGCAATCCCGCGCCCCGTGTCCAAGGTGCGCAGCGAACGTCAGCAATTGGCCGAAGATGCTCTAGGCGCTATTGGCCTTGCAGGTTATGGGCCGCGCGACCCAGCCACACTTTCAGGCGGGCAAGCGGCACGTGTTGCGCTTCAACGAACGCTGCTCTCTCAGCCCCGTGCATTGCTTTTGGATGAGCCGTTTTCTAAGCTTGATGCGGCCCTGCGCAACGACATGCGCAAACTGGTGTTTGATCATGCCCGCGCGCGCAACCTGCCGGTGATCCTGGTCACCCACGATCCAGCAGACGCAGAGGCCGCCGAAGGCGAAGTTTTTACACTAAATTAGAGAGCCACTTTTCTGGCCGGGTAAGGCATCAAGCGTGCGCACCAAGGCTTCTAAGTCTTGATCGCGCGAGAGCCGATGATCACCATCTTTGATGAGCGTCATCACCACATCTTCACCCGCCAAGACATCGAGCAATTTGAGCGCGTGGGTATGGGGTACCGCATCATCAGCAACACCCTGTAATATGCGCACGGGGCAAGCTGTTTCGATGCTATCATCTAGGATCAGATGATCGCGACCATCTTCAATCAGCTTGCGCGTGATGATGGTTGGCTCCGGATCGTAGGGACTTGGTTGAGCATACTGCCCATTGTCTAGGATCGCCCGTTTGATTTCAGCTGAAAAGCTCGGCCACATGAGTTTTTGTGTAAAATCAGGTGCTGGCGCAATCAGAACCAGCGCTTTGATCCGGCTTGCACGGCCCTCTGTCTTGGCCACCTTGGCTTCTTCCATCGCCAACAAAAGCGATATCCAGCCACCCATGGACGAGCCGATTAAAATGACATCGCCTGAAGCGTGCGCCTCAATCATCACGCGCGCATCATCGCGCCAGGATCCTATGGTTCCATCGGTGAATGCCCCGCTGGATGCGCCGTGGCCAGAATAGTCAAACCGTAAGCAAGCTTGCCCGCGTGCTTTGGCATAGTCCTCCACCCGCAACGCTTTGGAGCCGGTCATATCTGAGCGAAACCCACCGAGCCAAACCAGTGTTGGTTCGGTTCCTTCTACCTTCTCAAAGGCCAATTGGTGGGTGCCACAATCAAGGAAAGATGCAGACATGATAGAAAGCCATTTTGCGTTTCAGGTGTGGGCGGTATAGCAAGCCCAAGAAACACGGGAAGCCCTTTTGCGTATCCTACAGATCATTCCAGAGCTTGAGATTGGTGGCGCAGAGCTGACCACCGTCGATATTGCGCACGCACTGGTGGATGCAGGCCATGATGCCATTGTGATGAGCCAGGGCGGGCGCATGGTGGCTGATTTGCCAGACGCGGCCACCCACATCACCTTGCCCGTTGCATCAAAGAACCCACTGGTGATGCTGGCCAATGCACGCCGTATCGCTGCGGTTTGCAGACGCAAGCATATCGACCTCATTCATGCGCGCAGCCGTGCCCCAGCTTGGTCTGGGTTGACTGCCTCAAAGCAATGCAAGTTGCCTTTTGTGACCACCTATCATGGCGCCTACAAAGGCTCCAATGGCGCAAAGCGCTTGTATAACTCAGTTATGGCGCGCGGCGACAAAGTGATCGCCAATTCGCAGTTCACTGCCAACAGCATCGCAGCGCAGTATCCGTTTGCACATGAACGGCTGGCAGTTATCCCACGGGGAACCGACTTTGCCCGTTATGATGGATCAGCCAAGCCCTATAACTGGAAGCTACCAAAGGGTGCCCGTGTGGTGCTGCAAGTGTCACGCCTAACCGAATGGAAGGGGCAGAGCGTCGCAATTGGTGCCCTGGCTGGTCTGCCAGATGATGTACACCTGGTGCTGGCAGGCGAGGACCAGGGGCGAACTGATTATAGCCAAAGTCTCGTCCGCCTTGCAGAGCGCGCAGAAGTTTCCCACCGCGTGCATTTGGTCGGTCATGTGGATGCGCCGCGGGCACTGGCCAGCGCGGATGTGTGCATTGTGCCCTCAACACACCCTGAAGCGTTTGGACGGGCAGCGGTCGAGGCACAGGCGGCAGGTGTGCCTGTTGTGGTTTCCAACCTTGGCGCTGTGCCAGAAACCGTGCTTGTTCCCCCTGTTGTGGCCGAGAACAAACGCACCGGTTGGCACGTGAAACCTGGAGACCCTATGTCGCTTGGTCAAGGCATTCGTAACGCTCTGGCCCTTGAAGGAGCGGCACGCGATGCCCACATCTTGCGTGCAAGAGAACATGTTCATGCTCACTTTTCTCTGGCCGCTATGTGCCAAGCAACCCTCGCCATTTACCGTCACTTGGTGCCTTAAGCACCAAACATGGGGTTGAATTGGCCCTTTTTGCCCTCAAACCTCACGTTCACGCCCGCGCTTATCTTGCCAGCGGCGCACGCTTGCGGCACAACAACACACCCTGAATAAACACTGATATTTACGAAACGTCCTAGGAGACACAGCCATTCGCCGTCCACACCGATCGCAAGCCGTCGTTAAAGAAGGCCCACGCATTAATGACAAAATCCGCTCAGCATCTGTTCAGCTCATCGATGCTGAAGGTGACAATCGCGGAGAAACCGACACCCGCGAAGCCATAGAACTTGCCCAATCTTCTGGTCTTGATCTGGTAGAAATTTCGCCCAACGCCAACCCACCAGTCTGTAAAATTATGGACTATGGGCGCTTCAAATATCAGCAGCAGAAAAAAGCTGCCGAGGCGAAGAAAAAGCAAAAAACGGTTGAGGTGAAAGAGGTCAAGATGCGGCCGAACATCGATGTGCATGACTATGATGTGAAGATGCGCAATGCCCGCCGTTTCTTTAACTCAGGCGACAAGGTGAAGTTCACGCTGCGCTTCCGTGGCCGCGAAATGGCCCACCAAAACCTTGGCATGGATGTGCTGATGAAGGTGAAAGCTGAAACTGAGCCCTATGCTAAGGTGGAGGCCTACCCGAAGATGGAAGGCCGCCAGATGATGATGGTGCTAGGCCCGCTTCCGCATATGGTCGGTAAGATTGACGTCAAAGGCGAGGTCGAGCCTGAAAATGACGGCCCCGACGACGACGAGGATTGATAGAGATTTGAAAGCCCCGCTTCGGCGGGGTTTTTCTTGGATGTTCCATGACCTCATTTACCATCTCGCTTCACCAAGACCGCTAACCTTGCTGCTTAAGCTTACCGCAAGACTCTGATTTCAATACAAATTTCCATATGTTTACCTAGCGTTAAGGACAACTAGCTGTCCCAAACCTGGAGGAAATTTCAATGAAATCGTTCCTAAAAAAATCGCGCCTGCTCGGACTAAGCCTCGCCGCAGCACTGCTTATTCAGCCAATTGCCTCGCTGGGAACCGCTCATCAATCCCATGCTGGTGAATATATGACCTCGCCTATGATGGCCCCTATTGTGGCGGGATCGGGCGGTTCAACGGCCGGCGGCTGGATTGTTGGTGGGATCTTTTTCTCAGTTGCATCCATCATCGCCTGCGCAATGATCGTGGGTGCGGAAGAGGACCGAGAGATGACGTTAGAGGAAGCACTGCTTTCTGGCGCAATTCCACTGGGGTGCTTGTTCCGCGAGCATTTCAACCAAGAATAAGCTGCGTCATTTTCGCTGTAATTGGTGGATCTGGTTGAGAAATCAACCGGGTCCTGCTTGTCGACCTGAGTTGTGAATGCAGTCAACAAACTTTGCTTACAGCCTAGCCGCCAACACGGGCACCACAAAGGTTGCACCGCACCTTTTTTAGCGTTATAGCAGCGCCTTCATCAGCGAGCCGGCCAGTGTTGGGCTGCCGTGTTTGCTGAACCGCTCATGCCAGATTTTCAATCAGGCTGCGTAACCTTCGCCCGCGCACCCACAAACATGTGTGATGCACGCGCTAAAATAGAGACGAGCAAAATGCCCAAAATGAAGACCAACTCGGGCGCGAAAAAGCGCTTCAAACTGACAGCTTCCGGTAAAGTGAAAGCTGCACAAGCTGGCAAACAGCACGGCATGATTAAGCGGTCGAACAAGTTCATCCGCCAAGCCCGCGGCACAATGGTGATGGCTGAACCCGATTCACGGGTCATCCGCCGCCACTTCCTGCCGAACGGCTAATCTAGCCCCTTTATTTTTCTCAGTTTGGAGACACCGCTATGTCACGCGTATCCCGGGGCGTTACAAACCACGCCCGCCACAAAAAAGTAATCAAGCAAGCCAAAGGCTATTATGGCCGTCGGAAGAACACCATTCGCATTGCTATGCAGGCGGTGGAGAAGGCGAACCAATATGCCTATCGTGATCGCCGCAACAAAAAGCGCACATTTCGCGCGCTTTGGATTCAGCGCATCAACGCTGCTGTGCGCGAGCAGGGCATGACGTACGGTACATTCATCAACGGCCTAACCAGAGCCGGTATTGAAGTTGACCGCAAAGTTCTTTCCGACCTTGCCGTGCATGAGCCGGCGGCATTTACCGCTTTGGTGGATCAGGCCAAAGGTGCGCTGGCGTAACACCAAGCTGGCTTTTTGAAGTTCAAAGGCCTCGCCAACACGTTTGGCGAGGCTTTTTTATGCTCATCGCATGCATAACAACGATCGCATGGCGAGCTGCTGGCACGGCAGTGCTTGCCAAAAATGCTCCTGTCGCTACAAAGCCGCATCCTTTGCAACGGACACATTTTATGACCGACCTTTCCCAAGTTGACGCTTTAGAAGCGCAAATCACGAGTGCCATCACATCGGCCAGCAATGAAGCTGAGCTAGAAACTGTGCGCATTGAAGCTCTGGGTAAGAAGGGCTCGGTCAGCGAGCAAATGAAAACGCTTGGCAAGATGAGCCCAGAAGAACGCCAGATCATGGGGCCTGCACTCAATGGACTGAAAGTGCGCCTTACCGATGCCATCAACGCCCGCAAAACGGCGCTTGAAGATGCTGCACTGGACGCACGCCTTGCCACAGAAACACTGGATATCACCAAGCCAGTCTTGGTGGGTCCAACAGCTGAAGGCCGCATCCATCCCGTGACCCAGGTGATTGATGAGATCACGGCGATCTTTGGCGATATGGGCTTTTCGGTGGCCGAAGGGCCCGACATTGAGACCGATGAGCTCAATTTCACAGCCCTCAACTTTCCTGAAGGCCACCCAGCGCGCGAAATGCACGACACATTCTTCTTCAATCCCAAAAAGGGAGAGAATGGGGAAGATGACGAACGGCTGCTTCTGCGCACGCACACATCGCCGGTTCAAATTCGCACCATGCGCTCTCAAGAGCCGCCAATCCGGGTAATTATTCCTGGGCGCACCTATCGCTGCGATAGTGACCAAACCCACACGCCCATGTTCCACCAAGTGGAAGGGCTCGTGATCGATAAGCACAGCCATATCGGTCACCTAAAATGGATCTTGGAAGAATTCTGCAAGAGCTTCTTTGAAGTGCCGACGGTGAAAATGCGCTTCCGACCGTCCTATTTCCCGTTCACCGAACCGTCGATGGAAGTGGATATTGGGTGCGATCGCTCAGGCAACGAAGTGAAGTTGGGCGAAGGCAATGACTGGATGGAAATTCTTGGTTGCGGCATGGTGAATCCCAATGTGCTGCGCAATTGTGGCCTCGATCCCGACGTTTACCAGGGCTTTGCCTGGGGCATTGGTATCGACCGACTGGCGATGCTGAAATATGGCATGCCGGACCTTCGCGCTTTCTTTGAAGCCGATGTGCGCTGGCTGAAGCATTATGGCTTCCGCCCACTTGATATGCCAAGCCTTGTGGGCGGGTTAAGTCGCTAAGGTTCACTTAACACGATCTTACTTCATCGCGTCGCATTGCATTGCCCGCTTTGGCTGCACAGAAACGCCTGTTTGCTAATCTCCTCCCAACTTAAACTTGGGGGGTGTTATGCATTCAGTTCTGATGGTCGTTATCGCCTTTATCACAGGCTATGGCGTGGCGTTCTACAACATCAACGTACATGAGCAACGCACTGAACCCTTGGTGGCCGATGTGACAGTACAGGCTCCTGCACAAGAGTCTGCACCCACCTCCTTTGGCCGTGATGAGATCTTGCAGCTTAACCGAGGTGGCCATGCCGTCGCTGAAGTTGAGGTGAACGGCAACCGCATGGATGTTTTGGTGGATACCGGCGCTACCACCGTTGCGATCCGCGAAAGCGATGCACGTCGCGCTGGCTATCGCCTAAGCGACGCTGACTTCACCGTTTCTGTGCGCACCGCCAACGGCATCAAATATGCTGCGCCCATTGTCTTGCGCGAAATTGAACTTGGCTCCATCCGCGTGCGCGATGTGCATGCGCTGGTCAGCCGGGATGATGCTTTGAGCACCAACCTTTTGGGCATGTCATTTCTTGGCCAACTGGACAGCGTACGTATCGAAGGTGGTCAGCTGATCTTGGAAAATTAACGCTCGCCGACTAAACCTGTCGCCATCGATCACATAAGGCGGCCTTTTATGATTTTCCCCACCCCCGTTGCCAACCTTGCCCCCAATACAGATAGTTTTGAAACAACGCCGCTGGTGAAGCCTACGGGCTTTCGCGAGTATGACGCACGTTGGTGGTTTGGACATCCCGGCTCTGATGTTCCACCTGAGCTGAACCTAATGGGCGTGCAGGCGCTAGGCGCCGGGCTTGGCACGTTGATGCACGAGCAGGGCGCGCGGCCTGAAATTGTGGTCGGCCACGATTTTCGCAGCTATTCAGCCAGCATCAAATATGCGCTTATCACTGGGCTTATGGCCTCAGGCATCAAAGTGCATGACATTGGCTTGGCGCTGTCCCCGATGGCCTATTTTGCGCAGTTCGCGCTGGATGTGCCCGCCGTGGCGATGGTGACAGCCTCGCACAATGACAATGGCTGGACGGGCGTGAAGATGGGCACCAACCCGCCGGTTACCTTCGGCCCAGACGAGATGGGTCGCTTGCGCGACATTGTGCTGGAAAACACCAGCAAACCGCGCGAAGGCGGCGCCTATGTTTACGTGCCAAACTTTGCTGAGGTCTATCTGGATGATCTGAGCCGTGGAGTGATGCTGGAGCGGCCGCTGAAAGTGATTTGCGCCTGTGGCAATGGCACAGCAGGTGCCTTTGCGCCGCACTTTCTCAAGCGTATTGGCTGCGAAGTGGTGCCGCTGGATGTGGAGCTGGACCACACATTTCCGCGTTACAATCCAAACCCCGAAGATATGGAAATGCTGCATGCCATGGCAGAGGCAATCAAAGAGCATGGCGCGGATGTGGCGCTTGGCTTTGATGGTGATGGCGACCGCTGCGGTGTTGTCGATAATGAAGGCAATGAAATCTTTGCCGACAAAATTGGCGTCATGCTGGCGCGTGATCTTTCTGCGCAGCACCCCAATGCAACCTTTGTGGCGGATGTAAAATCAACTGGGCTGTTCCTCACCGATCCGGTGCTGCAGGCCAATGGCGCACGTGCTGACTACTGGAAAACCGGGCACAGCTACATCAAACGCCGCGTGGCCGAAACAGGTGCGCTGGCAGGCTTTGAAAAATCCGGCCATTTCTTCTTCAACGATCCCATTGGCCGTGGCTATGATGATGGGCTGGTAACCGCGCTGGCAGTTTGCAAAATGCTTGAGCGAGCGCCTAACAAAACAATGGCCGACCTTTACCGCGACCTGCCGCAAACCTGGGGCTCTCCGACCATGAGCCCAAAATGCGCCGATGAAACCAAATATGGCGTCGTGGATAAGGTGGTGCTGCGCTTCAAGGATATGGAAGCCAATGGCGTGGAGGTTGCAGGCCAACCAATCCGCGAGCTTATCACCGTCAATGGCGTGCGGGTGGTGGCGCAAGATGGCACCTGGGGTCTGGTACGTGCATCATCCAACAAACCAGAACTGGTGGTGGTGGTAGAAAGCCCTGTATCTGAGGCGCGCATGCGCGAAATGTTTGCCGCGATGGACAGCGTACTGCGCGAAAACCCAGAAGTTGGCGCCTACAACCAGACGATCTAAACCCAGATGTTGACCGTCTTCTCGCCCGACCACGCGCGCCACGATCCACAAGTGGAAATGGCCGATGGCGCGCTGGTGCCTGCGGTGGAGATACCCTCGCGGGCACAGATGGTGCTGGAGGCAGTGCAGGCTGCAAAATTCGGCGCGATCATAACCCCAGAACCATTGGACAGGGCGCTGGTGGAACAGATTCACGCGCCTGCCTATGTTGAGTTTCTAGAAAGCTTCTGGCAGCGCTGGCTGGATGCAGACCGCGACCCGGAAGTCACCGACACCTTTCCCTTTGTTTGGCCGACACCCGGTTTGCGCAAGGTTGAAACGCGCCATCTGGATGGGCTGATGGGCCGCTATTCCTTTGATGCGGGCACGTCTATGGGCCCTGGCACCTGGACAGCGGCATCGGCCAGCGCGGCCACTGCACAAACGGCGGCGCAGCGCGTGGCTGATGGCCTACCGCACGCCTTTGCGCTCTGTCGCCCGCCTGGCCACCACGCAATGCCAGACGCCTATGGTGGCTATTGTTTCCTCAACAACGCTGCCATTGCAGCCCAAGCTTTGCGCAACTGTGGTGCGGCGAAGGTGGCAGTGCTGGACGTTGATTATCACCATGGCAACGGCACCCAAGCTATATTTTACGATCGATCAGATGTATTCTTTGCGTCCATTCACGCCGACCCAATGGACGAATACCCTTATTTTCTTGGCCATAGCGACGAAATGGGAAGCGGTGATGGTGAGGGTTTTAATCTCAATCTGCCCCTGCCCTTTGGCACCGATTGGGCCGCCTACGCACAAGCGCTTAGCCACGCCTTGGCGCAGATAAAGCGCTTTAGCGCCGATGCGCTTGTTCTCTCGCTGGGATTGGACACATTTGAGCGTGACCCAATTTCTCAATTTGCCTTGAAAACAAATGATTTCAGCAAGCTTGGCGGTATGCTTAGCCAATCTTCCTTGCCAACTGTCATCGTGTTTGAAGGCGGCTATGCAGTGGATGACCTGGCAACCAATGCCCATAAAACACTGGCTGGTTTCTTAGACGGTCGCACCGCCAGGTAAATCATAGCCACGCAACGCCTCGCGCAAATCACCTGGCGAGGTAAAGTGTATTGCGTGCATGCCTACCGCCTGCGCGCCTTCAATATTTTTTAGGGTGTCATCAATGAAGACCGTGCGCTGCGCATCAAGGCCGGTGCGCGCCAGCAAGGTGCGATAAATGACTGGGTCTGGTTTCACCACTTCTTCATCACCTGAAACCACGGTTACACCAAACTGCGCCAAGAACGGCCATCGCTCTACTTCACAATGATATTTTTCAGCTGAAAAATTAGTGATGCCATGCACAGGCACATTTTGGGCAACGAGCGCGCCTAGAATTTCCACCGTGCCTTCAACAGGGCCAACGATGGAGTCCATCCAGTGTGTGTCATAGCGCTCGAGCAGAGCCCGATCATTGGGAAACTCCTGTGCCTTGGCCTCTATCCCATCGGCAAAGCTGCGACCGCGATCCTGTTCAAGGTTCCAATCGGCAAACCCAATGCGCTCAAAAAACGCCGCAATTTCGCTCTCTGGCATACCCAGCGGGCGATACACACGCGCGGCATCCCATTCGAGCAGAACATTGCCAACGTCGAAGATAACAGCGTCAATTTGCGGTTTCATGTCAGATCGTCTTTCTTCACTTTGCAGTTCAGCCATTACACTTTGTCCAAATGCTTGTGACAGATACAAATAGCAACAGCAGACACATGATAAGGATGCCAGCGTCTTGACCTCCATAAAACGTTTGCCCCTGTTCCTGGCACTGTTTTGGGCTCTATTTGGCGCAACGCATGTTTTTGCCCAAACAGGCGGTTCTCCTGTCACATCTGCGCCCTTGGCACCACCTTCAGCAGGATTGACGCTCAACCTTGAAAGCCAGAACGCGCCGCGTGGTGAAGTGTTTGATGTTGGGTTCTTGGCCGACGCGGCGCCAGGCCAACAGCAGCGCCAATTGCTGCCTTTTCGACGCCACATGGAAGCGGTTCTTCTGCGCCCTGTTGAGTTGCTACCCTACCGCGATGCGCGCGCGCTGATACAGGCGATGCGGCGCGGCAATGTTGACTATGCAATTGCGCCCAGCAGCCTTTTTGCGGCAACCCACCGCGCATGCGCTTGCGTTGAGCCACTGGCAAGCCAACCCAATCTTGATGGATCAAGCGGCCTGGTGGCAGCGCTTTTAAGTTCAGAAAATGGGCCCATCGGCACGCTGGCGGACCTTGACCAAGCGCGCATCACTGTAGTGGGTGAAGGCAGTGCCGTGGCCCACCGTATCGGTTTGGCAGAGCTTTGGCTGGCGGATGTGCGCCTGAACCCTGACAAAATAGCATTCAGCGATACACTTGAAGCCGCTGTGACGCTTCTGGCCGGTGATGAGGCCGATGCCATTTTAACCTGGAGCAGACAAGCAGAGGGCAGCACGCTTTTTGACCAAGAGCCGTTTAACGCGCTTGATCAGGACGCACGCGCTAACTTGCGCTTTGTCTGGCGCTCCCGGGCAATTCCCACGCAGACCCATTTTGCTCACACGGGTCTAGAGGCGGAAACGATTGCCACATTGCGCGCCATGCTCACACGGCTCACAGGTACTAACGGCGATGCCTTTGATGCATTGGATCAGGGCAGTGGACGGGCGTTCGTGACACGAACATTGAGCGACTATCAGGCCGTGTTCGATGCATTCAGTTATTGGGATCAAGCCGCCCCCTGATACTGATTAGCTGGCTTTTGCAAAAGGCGATGCAGGCACAGGGATTTCGCCCATTTTTGCGGCTGTCAAACTGAAGGATACGGCTACGACACCATTGGTTTTAACAGTGCCAAAACTACCGCCTGCTCGGCTTAGCGCCTTTATGAGCGCCGCTTGTGGAAGCGTGGGGTCAACACCTTTTTGACGGCGGGTCTTACCCACATCTTTGCGCTGCTCGGACACATCAAGAATGGTGAATTCGATCATTTCGCCAGCTGTGATAGCATCAACCTTGAGCACAGGCCTCTCAGCTTGAGTATGCGCATAGGCCAATAACATAGCTTGGCGCAGGACATTGCGAATGGCGTTTTTATCGCCAGATAGAAGCGGCAACATGCCATGCTCGAGCTCGCCGGTGACCAGCCCATCACGCACTGCCTCGCTATACCAACCATTTAAAATGCGGTCTGGTAAAAAGCTGGGATCAAAATCATCAGAGCCAGCATCGCTTTGCTCAAGCAGACACAGGCAGGATTCCAACAAACGCCGCATCTCCTGCGTCTGCACATTGGCGGTTTTCATGGCGGTATCGGCTTTTTGAGCTGATGTAAGGGCTTTGCGAGAGTCCTTCATCAACGTGTCCATCTCCATAATCGCAACATAGCGATAAAGCGTGGAACCATCGATGCGCGTTATGCTGACGCCATACGCCATGCCGGTGAAGAAGCCGGTGTCGGTGTGCAGTGTAAGCAGCATTGGCTCACTTGTATCACCAAGTACATCAACAAGCGGACGCGGGCGCGCACCGCGACTGCCCAACGGCTGGGCGCAATTGCGATTCATGGTTCTAAGGCCATTGAAATCGGGTTGGTTGAACATTTCCAAGGCTTTTGGGTTGCCAGCGACCAGTCGATCACTGTGATCAAACTGCATAATGGCAAAGTCAAAGCCATCAATGGCACGCTTCATTGATGCCAGCTCATCCTGGTAGACCACTGATACGGACGTCAGCAGCATGTTGAGCGATTGGGATATCTGACCGATCTCATCGCCGCGTACCATCTGTATCTGATAGCTATCGGCGTGATCGGGGTTTTCTACGGCTCGGCGCAGCGAGGTGTTGATGGCGCGCAACGGCTTAATCACCAAAAACATCGATGCTAAGATAAACAGTATCGCCGTTAGCCCTGCGATAAACAGAACGCTCAAGCCGAAATTGCGAAGTTGTAGCGCTGTGGCTTGTTCTATGGGTTCTGTGGGCAGGCGCATCACCATGTGATGCGAGAGGCCTGTTTGCTCTGGCGTAAAATGGACATCAAGTGCAGGTGCATGCGGGCTTTGCTGCACGCTTTGGCCCGACAAGCGCGCAATGTTGATATCCAGTATTGGGCGCTCGCCAAACACAGCAAGCGGCTCACCAGCACTGTCATAGACAACACCGCCAAGTACCAAGCCATCAGCCGCCATACGTTGGCCAATGCGGGCTTTGTGATCAGCGGTGAGGAAGCCTGCTGGGTCAGAAGCATGATACCAGGCAAGTCGCACTTGCTCGATTGCGGCGACTTGATTGGACTTGTACCAAAAATGAGATGTAGGAATGAGAAAAATAATCTCGGTGACGAGCACAGCTGTGCAAACAGCAACCCCAAAGCCCAACGTCAGTCGCTTTGGCCAAAGCCGTGCCAGCCAAGATTGTGATGCTTGCTCGGGCGCAGCCACGGGCGTCCTCAACTCATTTCCACCCGCTTACACTGGGCGTATATGGTTAACGAACGCTTTCCGCGCACCTTAATGCGCTAAAAAAATACCGCCTGCTCAGACACTTATGCCGTAACGGCAAGTCTACGCCCATGATTTATGGCGTATAGGTAATCGAGTCTGATCGACGCGGCCGCAGGTAGAAATCATCTGATAGCTCAATAGGGCCAGTGATCGCAGTGGTGGTTGCCGGCGTGTGGGAATAGGTGAGGTTCGCAACCACCAGAAAGCTATTAGGGATGATTAGCGGTGCTGGAATATCATAGACGCCGCCGACGGCTGGCGCAGTACCATTACGCGCTTCGGACCACATAATTTCGGTATCACCATTGTTATCGATCTCAACGCCTGCGACTTGGATCGTTAGGTTGCCCACATCGAAAGGCATTATGATCGCCTGCGTAGCGTCCATGATGTCATCAAGCTCAGCACCTGTGAGGTTGTTTTGCTGGGTGATCAGATCCGCCAAAGCGCTGGATGCATGCGAGACTTTTCGGTCTGCGCTTACCGCCTGGCTCAATTCAATACCACCAAGCCAAAGAGCGATCATAAATGGGGCTATCAGGCCGAATTCAATCGCAGCCACACCGCGACGTTCTTTTCGGAACCCGCGCACACGTCGGGCGACTTTTAAAAAGCCCCATCGGTCCGTTTCAGATGCATTGGTGGTGAGAGGATTTGCCATGGTTTCTTCCGTTAGAAGGGTTCGTTTCGGAAAGCCGTTGTTGCGACAAGCAACCGTTGCCGTCCGCCAATATCAGCGGCATCAAGGCCCAGAAAATTGAACAGAACTGGCCAGCGATAATAGGCGCGCACAATGACCGTTTCACTGCCAACGCCAGGGTCGAAGCCAAACGCACCATTGAAGTTGCCAGCGCCATCAACCGGACGCTCGGTGAGGTCTAGCGCATCAAATGTGGCCACGCGCTGTACATCGATGGCCAAGCGCGCATCACAATCAAACAAAACGCCGATTTCAACGCACATTAAGGTGCGGAATTCGGCTTCACCCAAACCCTGTGATTGGACCTGACCGGTGCGAATTTCGCGCCCTGCTTGCCCAACGCCGGATTCAAGCGTTTGCCCTGCCCAAAAAATAAATGCCGTTTCGATGATCGCCATTTTCAAAAAGAAAAAGGGAAGCGCAACAAGACCAAACTCGATCGCCGTTGCACCGGAAGGCTGCTTGATAAAGCGCTTTGTGAGCGCGCCTAAGCCGCGCATTCTGTTGCCAAGTGCCTGTATCATCGATACTCGCCTTTTGTCGTCATCGCTGGGTTGCACAAACCGCAGTGCGCCCCAATCGTTGGCCTACAATAGGCATGCAAAAGTAAAGTCTTAGCTGAGCGAAAAGGTAAACGCGCGATGATTTTAACCGATGAAAGTGGGTTAATTCGCGTTCACCAAACCAAGTCTGAAATCAGCGCTATATATAATGTGTACTGCAATGAGTGATGACCGGCCAACGCGCCAGTTTAACACCAGCGCTGTCGAACATGGCTTATTCGTTGCCGCGAATAGCGTCCAGAGCGGCTTGGTTTCGCGCTGAAAATGCACTGAGGCCAGCGGCTACCATATCGGGTGAATCACCCGGCGTAGGCCTAATTTCGCAGGTTGGAGAACAGGAAAGCGTTGTGCGCTGAACACCGCGATAAACGGAAACAAGGCTCTGCCCACGCACAGTAACGCGCAACATTTGTTCGGCCAGAATATCTCCATTGGCATCCAGCATGACCATATTGGTTTCACCATAGCTCTTACCGGTGAGAACAATGGTGCCTGGATCAGGCATTGAAGCATCAGCGATAGCCGGGTTGCCGATAATAATTGTTGTCACATCGCCGACAACACGCATCACCCGCGCATGGTCCAGTGCCAGAATGATGCCGCCTGCATCGCTTGCATCACCAGCTAAGGACGTGGTTGTGCCAACAGATGACACCATTGGCGCATCTTGCATTGAGGCCATGGTGCTATCACTCATCGCGATGTCGCCCGCCATAGGCGCTGAAGCCATGGTGTCGTCCGCCAGCATTGGCACTGACTGTGTACCGGTAGGCTGAGGTTCAATGCTTGTTGCTAAGACTGCCTCAGGTGCCTGGGGTAGGATCTGACGCAATGTACCCTCACCGGGTGAAGCCTGTGTTTGAGCGGGTAACTGGGTTTGCGTTGGCGCTTGCCCATCAACTTTGTCCAGTGAGCTTGTAATAATGGGATCAACGCCGCTGCCAGCACCGCGATCAAGCAAAGTCTCATTGGCCACCGTAGGAAGTGCTGCCGCCACACCCAATCCAACCAGTGAAATGCCTGCGATAACCACTCGAAGTGGGATCTTATGGGAGCCTAAACGCACGATACTTCCTCCAAAAACACTCAAAATGCACGATGCATGATTTTGGTGAACAGTGCGTTAAGTCTCACTTTTCATACTCAGCCAGCGCCAAAAATTGTGAAATTTCAGAGTGTTGATTGGCTAACGAAGCGTTTCCGCTGCTTGCTGACCATGCCGTTTGGGGAAGTATGAACGCAAATACACACAATCTGCGCCTATTCGAAAACTCCCCTTTAAGAGGTCAAGCCTAGTGTGGTTCTCGTTCCAGCCAAAACGAGTTGGAGCTTTAAAAACAAAACACACTGTGTATGGAGTCTGGACATGAAAAAGTTTCTCTCACGTTTCGCTAATGACGAATCTGGCGCGACTGCAATCGAATACGGCCTGATCGCCGCTGGCATCTCAATTGTTATCGTAACTGCCGTTGGCCTTGCTGGCCCACGTCTGGAAGCGACTTGGGACAACATCGCTGCTGCGCTTCTCTAAAGCGCCCGATGATTTGAAGACAAAAGCAGCGCGTCGTCATCGATGCGCTGCTTTTTTTGTGTCTGGTAATGAACAAGCGTGCAGGAGAATAAAATGTTAGAAATCTTCATTCTTGGGGTATTCCCCGGATTGGTGGTGCTAGCTGCCTGTACAGATCTCTTCACCATGACCATTCCAAACCGGCTATGCGTGGCACTCCTGGCAAGTTTCTTTGTCACTGCCTTGCTTGTTGGCATGCCCTTGCCAACCGTCGGTTGGCATGTGCTGGCAGCATCTATCGCTTTGGCAGTGACTTTCGGTTTGTTTGCTGCAGGCGTTTTCGGTGGCGGCGATGCCAAGTTCACAGCAGCTATTGTGTTATGGCTTGGACCAGCACTGGCCTTCGATTTTGCACTGATTGCGGCATTGCTCGGCGGTGGATTGACCCTATTTTTAGTCACATTACGCTCATTCCCAACGTATACGGCATCAATCGATAGCCAATGGGCTGCGCGCCTATTGTCCAGCGAAGTTGGCATCCCCTACGGCATTGCGCTTTCGGCTGCAGCCATGATTGTTTTCTCAAATAGCCCCTGGTTTCAGTCCGCAATCGCACTTTGAACGTGGCGTCATGCCCGTAAAGAAGCGGCGCTGTTTTCATTTGCTCACATTCGATTAACCTTACTTATACCTTTACGGCGCACTCTAGGCTTTGAGTTGACGCACTAATAGCCAGAGTATGGCTGCCTTAATTGGCAAAAGGTGCGTCCCTGCGTTGAAGGGATAGCGTTATGAAGTCCTCACGAGTGATCGTGTTTGGTGTTGCCGCCGTTGCCGGTGGTTTGGCCTGGCTTATGGCAGGCAACTTGTCAGCCCCGCCTCCGGCGCCTGAACTTGTTGCAGAGCAACCCACTATTCCATCCACGCGTGTTTTGGTGGCGCGCCATGACTTAACCATTGGCCAGCGGCTTAGCCCTTCATCGATGGAATGGCAGGATTGGCCAGCTGCTAACGTGGCCCAAGCCTTTGTGTCAGAAGACGCAACGCCAAACGCGATGCGCGATTTTGATCAAGGCATCGTAACCGCGCCCATTTATGCAGGCGAGCCAATTCGCTCCCCTGTTATCGCAACTGCAG
Source organism: Devosiaceae bacterium (assembly GCA_045105395.1). Lineage (GTDB taxonomy): Bacteria > Pseudomonadota > Alphaproteobacteria > Rhizobiales > MH13 > MH13. The sequence goes on from JBGCDM010000126.1 coordinate 21,769, forward strand.
GACGCGGTTTCATGTCAGCCATTTTGCCGGCTGGCCGGCGGGCCGTGTCTGTTCGCGTTGAGGCCGAAGCGCGTGCAGCAGGCTTCATTCTTCCTAATGACCGCATTGATGTGATCATGACCCGCGTCGAACGCGGTTCATCGCGTGATGGTGGCGATTTAATTTCCTCTGAAACGATTCTTCAGAACGTTCGCGTTTTGGCGATCGATCAAACCTTTGAAGAACGCGATGGCGAGCAATTTGTCTCCGGTGAAATCGCAACACTTGAGCTGTCACCCGGCGAAGCTGAGTTAATCGCGCTTGCCGATGAAATGGGCGGCCTTTCGCTTTCTCTGCGCTCCATCGCTGATCTTGAGAGCGAGGAAGGCATTGACGAAGACGTTGCCCGTCGCTTGCGCGGTGGCAGTGGTCAGGGCGGTGCCGTTCGTATGATCCGCTTCGGAATTCAAGGGGGCTAGCGCGATGACACAGATAGATGGCTCAAACCCCGTTCAGTTTTTTAAGGACACCCTCATGCGTTGGATGATGCTTGGCGCGCTCGCTTTGAGTGTCTTAACCTTTGTTGTGCCGGTGCCATCTGCGCAGGCCACCGATACAGACTCACTGACCATTAGCGCTTTTGGTCAAACACGTACGCTGTCGCTGGGCATCAACAAATCAATGGTGATCGAGCTGCCCGCTGATGTGCGCGATGTGCTGGTTTCCAATCCAGCAGTTGCCGATGCGATTGTACGCACGGCACGCCGCGTTTTCGTTATTGGCATGGGTGCAGGCGATACAAATATTTTCCTGTTTGATGGCGCTGATCGCCAGATCGCAGTGCTTAATCTTACCGTTCAGCGCGATGTAACAGGCATTCAAGCAACCCTGGCAGACCTTATGCCCGGTGCACAAATCTCTGTGGAGCCTGTCAATGACGGCGTAATTTTGCGCGGTATTGTTGGTAGCGCGGCCCAGGCCCAAACAGCCGTTGATGTGGCCACTCGCTTCGTTGGCGATGCCTCACGCGTTGTGAATGCTTTGCAAATTGCAGGCGGTGAACAGGTGCAGCTGCGCGTTACTATTGCAGAGGTTCAGCGCAATGCGCTTCGCCAGCTTGGCGTAAACATTGGCAACTTCACCGGCGGTGCACCGCAGCCTGTAACCGCAAGCCTAGGCAGCACAGCCTTCCAAGCGCTTACGTCCAATCCGTTCTCTCTATCGGGCCAGGCGATTGCAACATCAGCTTTTGATATCACCAGCAACGGTATCTCCGCACGCATTCGCGCGCTGGAACAAGATGGCATTGTGCGCACATTGGCCGAGCCAAATCTCACAGCTATCTCAGGCGAATCCGCCCAGTTCCTTGCTGGTGGTGAGTTTCCCGTGCCGATTAGCCGCGATAGCCAGGGCAATGTGATTGTTGAGTACAAGCCCTTTGGTGTTGGCCTGGGCTTCACCCCAGTGGTTTTGGCCGGCGACCGTATTTCGCTACAGATCGAAACCGAAGTGTCTGAGTTGACCAGTGAAGGGGCTTTCACGCTGAACGGCACGGACGGCAATGATCTGTCGATCCCTGGTCTGCGCGTGCGTCGTGCTTCCACCATGGTTGAGCTTCCGTCCGGCGGTTCCATTGTGATGGCGGGCTTGATCGATCAACGCTTGCGTCAGACGGTCGATGGTATTCCTGGCCTTATGAACTTGCCTATCCTTGGTCAGCTGTTTCGCTCCAACGATTTCCAGCGCTCGCAAACCGAACTTGCGATTTTCATCACGCCTTACCTAACCCAGGCGGTTTCGCGCCAAGAGCTGGTGCGCCCAGATGAAAATCTGCGCCCTGCAAGCGACCTTTCTACTTTGTTCTTCAACCAGTTGATCCAACGCTATGGCGCGCAAGGACAGGCGCCATCTGGCCCTTACCACGGCCATGCTGGCTTTATTGTTCCGTGAACGGCTCCAAGCCTTGAGGATGTGTGCGTAATGACTGAGATAAACATGACAGCGAGCAAGCAAAAAAGCCGCAAAATTGCGATGCGTGCAGGCCTCCTTGGTGTGGCGGCTTTGGCGCTAAGCGCTTGCAACCATACCAGCTCAAGCGAAGGTACGTATGACCCTCGCACAGTGAATTATGATCAGCGCCACGCGCTGCAGCTTCAGCAACAGGAGCACACATTGCCCCTACTGGTGGGGGCCAATGCAACTGGACTAACCAGTGGTGATCGCACCGCGCTTTCAGGCTTCATGCAGAATTATTCTGCGCAGGGCGAAAGCTCGCTGCGTGTTCGTGTGCCCCAGGGCTCGCAGAATGCGCACGCTGCAACAGGTGCACTGGCTGATATCCACGATGTGGTCGCCCGTTCTGGCGGCAATCCAAGCGCGGTCTTGGTGGAGCGCTACCATGTTGGCAACCCAAACGCTCATGCTCCGATTATGGTTGTTTTTGACCGCGTAGAGGCCGTGACCAACCCGTGCGGTACGTGGCGTGACTCTTTCAATCCGGCCTTTGAGCAGACCGACTATCACGACTTTGGATGCTCAACACAGGCCAACTTTGGCGCCACGCTGGCCGACCCGCGTGACCTGGTTCGCCCACGCGGCGTTGGTTACGCCGATGCTGGCCGCCGGGCTGAAGTCTTGGCTGCTTATCGTCGTGGCGAGTCAACCGCCACGCGAGCTGCCGAAGGCGCCGAAGCTTCCGTTGCGCAGGTGGAATAGTCATGCAGAACAACCCTCCAAACGACTTTTCGCAAGCACCACCACCGCTGCCTCAAGACAGCTCGGGGGAGCACGTGACCAACGTTATTGCACCGGTTCCGCGCATTTCCATGCAAGCCTTTTGCGAAAGCCCGGCTTTGCTGGAGGCTGTACAGGAAGCGGCGCGTGACCGACGCATGGCCAAGGCGCATGTGCGCGCTCATCCAGGTGGTATAGCTGCTGCGCTGGAGTTTTACTCAGCTTCCCCAACACCAAACCTGTTGATTATAGAAAACCAGATGCCGGCACCGCAATTGCTTGAGCAATTGGGCAAGTTGGCTGAGGTTTGTGATCCAGGCACTGAGGTGGTCATCGTTGGCCATGTTAATGATGTGCTTTTGTATCGCGAACTGACACGCCAAGGTGTGAGGGACTATGTGGTCGCTCCGCTTTCGGCAATGGACGTGGTGGCGCTGGTCTCAGAGCTTTATGCCTCCAACAGCGACAAAGCGATTGGCCGCACCTATGCCTTCATTGGTGCGCGTGGCGGCTGTGGCTCATCCACTGTGGCTCACAATGTGGCTTGGATGCTGGCAGACACGCTGGAAACCAACACCGTCATTGCTGACTTTGATCTGCCTTTTGGCACGGCAAACCTTGATTTCAACCAGGATCCACCCACCGGTATTGGCGATGTTGTGAACGCGCCGGACCGCGTGGATGAAACTTTTTTAGATCGGTTGCTTGCCAAATGTACGGACCGGCTGAGCCTGCTTGCTGCGCCCTCCACCTTGGACAAAGTGACAGATTTTCCAGAGCATCAGTTTGAGCAGGTCAGCGACCTTTTGCGCAACTCTGTACCTGCCACTGTCTTCGACTTGCCACACCATTGGTCAGGCTGGGTGCGTAAATCGCTTATCGATGCCGATGAATTGGTGATTGTGGCAGCGCCAGATTTGGCGAGCCTGCGCAACTCTAAGAACCTTATTGATGCCGTCAAACAAGCCCGGCCCAATGATGGACCGCCGCGCCTGGTGCTGAACATGGCTGGGATGCCAAAGCGCCCAGAAATTGAGGCCAAGGACTTTGCTGCCGCGCTATCGTTGGAACCGCTGGCTGTTATCCCCTTTGATGCGGAAGTGTTCGGTAATGCCTCCAATTCAGGGCACATGATTGCCGAAGTGGCCCCAAAACACGAAGCGGTTACGGCTTTCCAAGCCATTGCAACAGCCATCACTGGCAGAGACGCAGGCCGCATTCACAAGAAATCAACTCTGCCACCGTTCGTGCAGAAGCTTTTGCAGCGCAAGAAGGCATCGTAGATCATGTTTGGGCGTCGTGGCGTATCTGGAAACACTGCAACCCCACCACCTGGTGGTGATGGAGCACACGCACCTGTAACACCTGCTGCGCCAACCGACACACCGGTTAGCCAGGAACCTATGGCTGCAACGCCTCGCCCAGCAGCCGTGCCTGCCCCAACACCGTCGCCAGCACAAATGGCACCGCCGCCTGCTGCCCAAGCTGAGCCTGCGGCAAAGCAGCGCCGCTCTGACTATTACGACATCAAGGCTGACGTCTTTTCGGCCATGATCGATACCATCGATCTGGCGCAGCTCACGCGGATGGACAATGACAGCGCGCGCGAGGAAATTCGCGACGTTGTTACCGAGATTATCGCACTTAAAAATCTGGCCATGTCGATTGCCGACCAGGAAATGATCCTGGAAGACATCTGCAACGATGTGATGGGCTTTGGTCCGCTGGAGCCACTTCTGGCACGCGATGACATCGCCGACATTATGGTCAATGGCGCCGACAACACGTTCATCGAGGTTGAGGGCAAGGTTCAGCTGACCAGCGTGAAGTTCCGCGACAATCAGCAGTTGATGAACATTTGTCAGCGCATCGTGAGCCAGGTTGGCCGCCGTGTGGATGAAAGCTCACCCATATGCGATGCGCGTCTTTTAGATGGCTCTCGTGTGAACGTAATTGCGCCGCCGCTGGCCATCGATGGTCCAACGCTGACCATTCGTAAGTTTAAGAAAGACAAACTGACGCTCAATCAGTTGGTCAATTTTGGCTCGATTACACCCGATGGCGCAACCGTGCTGGAGGTTATCGGCAAGTCACGCTGTAACGTGGTGATCTCCGGTGGTACTGGCTCGGGTAAAACCACGCTTCTCAACTGCCTGACCGCGTTCATCGAACAAGATGAACGCATCATCACGTGCGAAGATGCTGCTGAACTCCAATTGCAACAGCCCCACGTGGTGCGCCTAGAGACCCGCCCGCCTAACCTTGAAGGTGAGGGCACGGTGACGATGCGTGATTTGGTCAAGAACTGCCTGCGTATGCGCCCTGAGCGTATTATCGTTGGTGAGGTTCGCGGACCGGAAGCCTTTGATCTGCTGCAGGCAATGAACACTGGCCATGATGGCTCAATGGGCACCTTACACGCCAACTCGCCGCGCGAAGCCCTTAGCCGTATGGAATCTATGATCACAATGGGTGGCTTCTCGCTGCCATCGCGCACGATCCGCGACATGATCACATCCTCAGTGGACATTATCGTTCAGGCTTCGCGTCTGCGCGATGGTTCGCGTCGCATCACCCACATCACCGAGGTGCTGGGCATGGAAGGCGACATTATCACCACCCAAGATCTGTTTGTTTACGAGATGGTTGGTGAAGACGCGAATGGTAAAATTATTGGTCGTCATAAGTCGACCGGCGTTGGTCGCCCCAAATTTTGGGATCGCGCGCGTTACTACAATGAAGAAAACCGGCTTGCTGCCGCCCTGGACGCTTCGGCGATCGAGGGTGAAGGCATGTCGGCTTAAGCCTAAGGGGCGCGCCTGTGTTTGATCCGCAAACCGTTACCATTGCCGTTAGCATCCTGGCAGCTTTGTCCATCAGTGGGCTGGCCTATGCACTGCTGGCACCACTGATTGATCGCGAAGACAAGAAAGAGCGTATCAACAAGGTAGCAGTGGTTGATCGGCGTGCAGCCCATGCCAACCAATTGTCTGCTGTCGATGCAGCCTCGCGGCGCAAAAGCATCGCTGACAAACTTAAAGTTCAGCAGCAGGTTATTGATGAGAAAGCCAAAAACGCTGGCTCTAGCAAAGCGCCACTGAATGTGCGTCTCAAGCGGGCAGGCCTAACCTGGACCAAGCGCACATTTGTTATCATCAGCATCATCTGTGGCATCGGCCTGTATGCCGCCCTGTTTGCCAGCGGCGCACCGATGTTTGCATGCCTTGCTGCCGGAGTAGCGGGCGCACTTGGCTTGCCGCAATGGTACGTGAATTTCAAAGCCAAGGGGCGGATGAAGAAGTTCCTTGAAGAATACCCCAATGCGATTGACGTGATTGTACGCGGTATGAAGGCTGGTTTGCCTTTGAATGACTGTATGATGATCATTTCTCGCGAGGCAGCAGAGCCTGTACGCAGTGAGTTCAAACAGATCGTCGAACAGCAACAATTGGGCATGCAATTGCATGAGGCTGTTGCCAAAATGTACACCCGTGTGCCGCTGCCTGAAGTGAATTTTCTGTCGATCATGATGGCCATTCAGGGCCAATCCGGCGGCAACCTTTCCGAGCCTTTGGGCAATCTTTCAAAGGTTGTTCGTGACCGTAAAAAAATGAAAGCCAAGATCGACGCCATGTCGATGGAGGCCAAGTCATCAGCTGCCATTATCGCATGCTTGCCTGTGGCCGTTATTGTAATGATCTATTTGTCCAACCCCGATTACATCACGCTGCTGTTTACCCAGCAGGTGGGCAATTTGATGCTGGGGGCGTGTGCCATCTTGATGCTCACAGGGGTGTTGGTGATGCGCAAAATGATCAATTTCGACATTTAGCGATGGGACGGGAAAAGACCCATGGATGAGCTGGTTTATACGCTCACGAACTCGCAGTTTTTGTTTGCGTTGTTCAGCGCGATTGCTGTTGCGGCCACTGTGTTTACAGTCGCTGTGCCACTGCTTGCCAAAAGTGACCTGGATGCGCGCAAAAAACGCATGGCTGTGGAGCGCTCAGCTATTCGTGCCCGTGAGCGCGCGACCTTAGCGCGTGAAACGCAGCGTGGTCCGCGTCCAAACCTGCGCGAGCAGCCTAAGCAATATATGCAGAACATTGTCGACCAGTTTGGCCTGAAACAAAAACTGCTGGCTGAGGGCACGCGCGACAAGTTGGCTCAAGCTGGTGAGCGCGGCGAAACAGCCGTTGTTCGCTATCTCTTTTCGCGCCTGGTTATGCCTGCGGTGCTGTTTTTGCTGGCCATTGTTTATCTGTTTGGCGTGGAGAAATTTGACCAACCAGCCATGGTGCGCGTCCTTATTGCGTTGGCCATTGGTGGGGCGGGCATGTACCTGCCAAACCTGATGCTGCAGAATAAAATACAAAAGCGGCAGCTCTCCATCCGCCGCGCCTGGCCTGATGCTCTGGATCTCATGCTGATCTGCGTTGAATCTGGCATGTCCATCGAGCAGGCTTTCAAAAAAGTTGCCGATGAAGTGGCGGTGCAATCCATTCCGTTGGCCGAAGAGTTGGCCCTGGTAAACGCTGAGCTTTCCTATCTCAATGACCGCCGCAAAGCCTATGAGAACCTTGGCCGTCGTACAGGCCTTGAGCAGGTGAAGGCAGTTATGACCTCGCTCATACAGGCCGATAGCTATGGTACACCAGTTGGCCAAGCACTGCGTGTTTTGGCGCAAGAAAGCCGCGATATGCGGATGTCGGAAGCAGAAAAGAAAGCTGCTGGCCTGCCGCCAAAGCTGACCGTGCCAATGATTACGTTCTTCTTGCCATGTCTGTTCATTGTGATCATCGGGCCAGCGGTTATCCAGGTTATGGATATGAACTAGCAACCTTTTGCACTCTGAAATTTAGCTCACAAAAAAGCCCGCTCAAATCGAGCGGGCTTTTTTGTTCAAGGTCAAAAAGTTCAGTTCGGCGACCTATTCATCGACAGCAGCAACCTGGCCCCATCGATCTGCCTCAGACATCATCTGACGAAGGTAGGCGATGTTGGCTTGAGCTGCTTGTGGTGGCAGATCCTGTTGGGCGATTTGCATGGCTTCATCAAACCGGCCCTGCAGGCCAACAACCAAAGCTAGGTTGCCACGCACACGTGGGTCGACCTGACGCGCATTGGCAATGGCTTGGCGTAGCGTGCGCTCAGCCTCCACCAGGTTGCCTTCAAGCACATAGGACATGCCCAAATTGCTCAGCACCGTTGGTTCATCCGGCACGATGCGCAGCGCCTGTGCATAGCTTGCGCGCGCTTCTTGGTGACGACCAAGCTGATCCAGAATTGTGCCTTGCGCTGAGAGAAGCTGCCAATCTGGGCGTGCTTCGCTGTGCGCCTGACCAATTACATTCAGCGCCTCTTCAAAACGACCAGCCGAGGTTAGCGCCTTGGCGTAGGCTGCCTGCACGGCACGGTCGCCTTGATGAGTGACCACAGCGCGGCGCAAAATGGCAACCGCCTGATCGTGGCGCCCAAGGGCCCGCAACGCAGCTGCAAAGTTCAGCGCTGCGGTGCGATCATTTTGATCGCGCTCATAGCGTTGCTCCCAACGGTTGGCCGCCTGGCGCAATTGGCTATCTGACATCAGCTCCGCACGGCCTTCAACAGTGGTGCCGCTATGGCTCGACATCGAGGAGGTACCGCAACCAGCCACCGCAAGAGCGGTACCCACCAATGCCAGCGCTGCAAGCTTACGCAGGGCGTGCGGGCGGGCGGGCTTGGTGGTCATTGGCTTAGAGAGAAGCGAAATTGTCATGGCGTGCCGCCTAAAAACGTGGAGCGCAAGGCGCAAAACAACCGCTTGCCCTTGCCTTCTGGGTGCGCTCAGCAATACTCCGTTAACCCTAATGAACCCTTAAACCCGATGAACATCAGCGGTTTGCCGCTACCCTTTCCTTTTGCTTTTTGAGGCCCTGTCTTGGTCGTTTCCTTACCCAACCGCGATGCGCTTGCCGCATTATTGCCCACCCTTTCCGACCGCGGTCCTGAAGAGGCTGTCATTTCGCTTTTCTGTGTTTCTTCCATGGAAGCAGCGGGCGCTGCCTTACCAAACCATGCAACTGCGCTTGCCAATTGGGCCAAAGCGCAGGGTTTTGAGGCCAAACCTGGCCAGAGCCTGGTGCTGCCCAATGGTGAGGGCGCGGTTTTGGCTGTATTGGTTGGTTGCCCACTAAGCGAAGATGGCTTGGCCGATCCTGGCTTTGGTTTTGGCAGTTTAGCCAGCACACTTCCCTCTGGCACCTATGCGCTCAAGAGCGAACTTGCGCGAGCTGATGTGGCGCTCTGCGCGTTCTTGCTCGGCAGCTATCAGTTCACCGCTTTCAAGCCATCCAAGCGTGGGCCAGTGCGGCTTGCCACTGACAATGCTGCCAGAGACAAGGCGCTGAACCTGGCGCGCGGGGTCATTTTTAGCCGCGAACTGATCAACACACCGGCCAATCTGCTAGGTCCGCAAGCGCTAGGAGAAAGCGCAGAAGGCCTGGCACAGGCTTATAACGCTGATATCAACCTCACCATTGGTGCGGATCTGCTGGACCCAGCCAATCCCTTTCCCATGATCCACACAGTTGGTGCGGCGGCTAAGGATGAACCACGCCTCATCGACATGAGATGGACGGGCGCAGAGGATGGCGCAATGATTACGCTGGTGGGTAAGGGCGTGTGCTTTGACAGTGGCGGGCTGAACATTAAGCCTGGCAACTCGATGGCTTTGATGAAGAAAGATATGGGCGGCGCAGCAGCTGTGCTGGGCCTTGCCAGCATGATTATGGAAGCAGGCCTTCCGGTACGCTTGCGCGTGCTTGTTCCAGCGGTAGAAAATGCCATCGCAAGCCAAGCATTCCGACCAAGTGATGTGCTGACCAGCCGCAAGGGGTTAAGCGTTGAAATCGGCAACACCGATGCTGAAGGCCGCCTGGTGCTGGCCGATGCGCTGGCTTTGGGAGATGAAGAGACCCCAGACTTAATGATCGATATGGCAACGCTCACTGGCGCCGCCCGCGTGGCTTTGGGCCCAGATCTGCCGCCGTTTTTCACCGATGATGATGTTTTGGCCGGTGAAATTGAAAAGGCTGCCAAAGACCATGAGGATCCGGTGTGGCGCATGCCGCTTTGGGATCGCTATGACAGCGCCATTGCGGGTAAAGTGGGTGATATTTCCAACACCGGCAACATGCCCTTTGCAGGGGCTATCACAGCAGCACTTTTCCTGCGGCGGTTTGTTGAGAAAGCCAAAGCCTGGGTGCATTTTGATATTTATGGCTGGAACCCAAGCAACCGCCCAGGCCGTCCCGAGGGTGGCGAAGCGCAGGCTATCCGCGCACTTTTTAACCTTATTGAGACGCGTTACCCCAAGGTGGATTGATTCAAGGCCCTAGAATACCCTATCAATTGCGCTCCCGAAACAATTGATGGGGCACCTGTCTTGGCACTCACTGGGTTTGCAACGGCAAAATCTAACCTAACGCCGCAGCGCGCCTTACGGCTATGGCATGATGTTGCGTTGGCACGGGTGCGCGGCAATGCTGGCGACTTAACCGAACGCCAAATGCTGATCTTGCTGACCATCTATATTGAAACCCCGCCCCACACCGTGCGCGGCCTTGCCGCCAAGCTGGGCGTGACAAAGCCTGTGATAACGCGGGCGCTTGATACGATGGGCGCGATGGGGCTGGTTAGCCGCAAGCGCGATGAAGCGGATCGGCGTAATGTGATTATCCAGCGCACTGTAGATGGCGCGCTTTATGTTGAAGCACTGGCCGAAACCATCACTGATCACGGCCAGGATATGCGCGCATGAACCTGGATCAGCGCCTGTACCCCTATAAGGGCGACGTGGCGGCCAAGCACCTGGAAGGCCAGGTGCAAGCGGACGCCTTTGTGGAGGGTTCGCTGCACCGGATCCAGGCACCAATCACTAATATTTTGAGTGACCCATCGGGCGATGCACGCACAAACCAGGCGTTTTTTGGTGAAACGTTTATGGTCTACCAAACCCAAGGTTACTGGGCCTGGGGCCAGCTTTTAACCGATGGTTATGTGGGGTGGGTAAGCGCCCTCGACCTGATCGCCCATGATAGCACCCAGGCAACGCATTTGATCTGTGCGCCGCTGACCCGTGCAACTGATGCCAGCATCAAAGTGCTTGGTACAGGCCCACTGCCTATGGGCGCGCAGCTGCGCGTGTCCGACGCGTCGATAGCGGTTAACGGGTCATCTGCGCCATTTGCGCAAAGTGATGCAGGGGCCATACCGGCCGCCCATCTGCAAGAGATCGGTACGCCACAAGCCGATTGGGTGGCGGTGGCCGAACGTTTTGCCCACACACCTTATGTGTGGGGCGGGCGCTCAGCTCTTGGCATTGACTGTTCAGCGCTTGTCCAGCTTGCCCTGCAGCAGGCGGGCCTGCCCTGCCCACGCGATAGCGACATGCAAGAAGCTGATATGGGTGTTGCCGTGGATCGAGCCGAAGGCTTACAGCGCGGTGACCTGGTGTTTTGGCCAGGCCATGTTGGCATTATGCTGGACCAAGCCAAGCTGTTCCATGCCAATGCTTTTGCCATGTCCACCGTGCCTGAACCGCTGGCTGATGTAGAAGCGCGCGCTGGTAAGGCGCGCACCATCAAACGGCTTTAATACCCGGCTTTTTTATCCACCAGCACGTCCACCGGCTCGCCGCGCTCAAACTTGACCAGGTTGGCCATCATATTGTCGACCAGCGCCGCCGGTTCGCTAACGCCAGCGGTGTGCGGGGTAATCAGTATGTTCGGCGCGGTCCAGAGCGGGCTTTCCGTCGGCAACGGCTCCTGCTGGAAAACATCAATTGATGCGCCTTTCAGCGTGCCATCCTGCAAGGCCGCCAGCAGATCATCCTCATTTTGATGACCGCCACGACCTCCATTAATAAGAAACGGCCCGGTTACACCGTCCTGCGGTAGTTTGGAAAAGGTTTGTGCGTTGAGGATACCGCGCGTTTGCTCGGTCAATGGCAGCAGACAGATGAGGATATCCGTGCGCGCCAAAAATGCATCCAGCGCATCCATGCCTGCATAAAGCTTCACATCAGCGTCTCGATCTGTGCGCGCCCATACTGCCAGATCATACCCCAGCGGAGAGAGGGCTTTGGCGACCGATTGGCCCAGCGCCCCATAGCCCATAATGCCCACGCGCACATCTGGCGCGGAGGATTGCTTTAAAGGCTTCCAGTTTTTGGCCTTCTGACCTTCCAGATAACCTAACACCTGACGGTGATGGGCAATCACGTTCATTACCGTCCATGCAGTCACACGGCCGGTTAAATCCGGGTCGATCACCCGCAGCAGTGGCACATGCGCGGGCAGGTCGGTGCGGTGGACGAGATGATCCACGCCCGCTCCGGTGGAGAGCACGGCCTTTAAGTTGGGAAACTGCGCGAAATACCCATCTGGCGTCTGCCATGCTACGGCATATTTCACCTGATCAACAATCGCAGGGTCCGCCGGTGCGCGCCCATCGGTGGGGATGATGTCCTCGGCTGGAATATGGTCTTTCAACCGCTCCAGCCAGCCTTGAGGCGACCAGTCGCCAGTGGTGAGAATGATTTTGCCAAGGTCCACTTGATCCATCGTCATATCCCTGGTGATGGGCGCAGCGCCCGGTTTTCTTCAGGTTCCAGAATGTAGGCCCGGTAAGGGTGGGAGGCGAACGTGCCCAGAATGCGCAGCTCAGCGGAGAAAAACTCAAGTTCTTCCATGGCAAGTTGCACGTGCTTATCATCGGGGTGACCATCAATCTCGGCATAAAACTGTGAGGCAAAAAACTGCCCGCCTGTCTGATAGCTTTCCAATTTCGTCATGTTCACCGAGTTTGTGGCAAACCCAGATAGCGCCTTGAAAAGCGCCGCTGATACGTTGCGCACCCGGAAAATGAAGGCCGTGACCACAGGGCCATTGCCTGCAGGCAGGCTGATCGGCTCACGGGCCAGTGTAATGAAGCGGGTGGTGTTGTGATCCTCGTCTTCAATGTCCTTGGCCAAAATATCCAGACCATAGACCTCAGCCGCCAAAGTCGATGCAATCGCCGCCTGCGCTGGGTCACCGCGCTGCGCGATCTGGTTAGCCGAGCCTGCGGTATCGGCACCAATGACCGCTTCCAGCTTATGCTCGCGCAGGAATTTGCGGCACTGACCAAGCGCCATCACATGGCTTTGGGCGCTTTTCACATCGCTAAGTAAGGTGCCTTTCAACCCAACCAGTTGGTGGTGAATGGGCAAAAAGTGCTCGCCAGTAATGTGGAGCGGCGAGGTTGGCAGCAAATGGTGGATATCAGCCACGCGACCCGCCACCGAGTTCTCAATGGGGATCATGCCCAGATCAGCCGATCCATCCTCAATATGCGCAAACGCATCCTCAAATGTCGCGCACGGCAGTGGCGTTGCATCTGGGTAAGCTTCAAGGCAGGCAATGTGGGAGTTGGCGCCAGCCTCACCCTGGAAAACTATTTTCATGAAAGATCTTTATTAAGTTGGCAAAAGGCACTCTGGTCGTACCTGCGGTTGGGCGGAACGCCCAGAGCAAAATAGAGAATACAACCGCTTGGTTGCGCTGTTTCTTACTCTTGGCTACCGGCCAGTTGTTTGCGGGCCTCGTTCAGATGCTCTGGCGTATCGACGCCCAGAGGTACACCATCCACAATGGCAACATCAATGCGCATGCCCGCTTCTAAGGCGCGCAACTGCTCAAGGCTCTCGCGCTGCTCCAATGGTGAGGGCGGCAGACCCACAAAAGTTTCCAAGGCCGACCGTCGGTACACATAAAGCCCGATATGGTGGTAAAGTGGCCCATCACCATGCGGGGCCGTGGCGCGCGTGAAATAAAGCGCCCGCAAATGATCATCACCCAGCGGTGTGCCCACCACTTTGACCACATTGGGATCAGTTCGCTCATGGTCCACAGTGATGGGCGTGGTGAGCGTTGCAATATCCACCGCCGGTTCATTCAGCAGCGCATTAGCACGTTCAATGATTGCTGGATCAAGAGTTGGTAGATCGCCTTGAACATTGACGATCCGCTCTACCCGCCCATCAGGATCAAGCGTTTGCAACGCTTCAAAGATGCGATCAGAGCCTGATGGATGATCCGCGCGGGTCATCACCGCTCTTCCACCATGCTCCACCACGCAATCAGCGATCTCGCACGCATCGGTTGCCACCACCGGTTCGCCTAAGCCTGCCTCACGCGCACGCTCCACCACATGAACGATCATCGGCTTGTCGCCAATCATCGCCAGCGGTTTGCCTGGCAGCCGGGTGGATGCCATGCGCGCGGGGATAAGAACGAGGGTGCTGGCGGCGATTTGGTTCATGTGTCCCATTCTTGTTGGCCATAATTGCGCTCTTAAGCTCCGGAAAGCAGGGGTTGGCGCGGGCAATTGGTCGCAAGACCCCCTGTCATCCCTTTGCACTTATTGCAAGATGTGAACGTTTGAGGTTATCACCAGCGCAAATCGTGGGCGCTCGCTTGGCGATGGTCTTATCTTACGCATGTATCGGGAAAACAGCGACATGGATGGTTTTGAGCTCAACAAGATCGTAGGCGCGATATTGGGATCCGTCCTGGTTATCATGCTCGTCAGCTTCGTGGGCGAGATTATCTTCCATAAGGAAGCGCCAGAAGTGGCCGGCTACTCCGTCGATGTGCCCGAAGTTGAAGTGGCAGACGCGGCAGAAGAAGAAGAGATGGTTTCGGTGCTTGATTTGCTGGCCACAGCCGATGTGGCCGCTGGCGAGAGCGCTGTGCGCCGCTGTGCATCTTGTCACACGTTTGAAGAAGGTGGCGCTGATGGCGTTGGTCCGCACCTGTGGGGTGTGCTGAACCGTGCCAAGGGCGCTGTTGGCGGCTTCAACTATTCTGATGCCATGGCCGCCGTAGGCGCTGATGGTCAGGTCTGGGGTTTTGAGGAACTTGACGGCTTCATCGCTAACCCGCGTGGCTATCTTGATGGCACGACCATGGGTTTTGCCGGTATCCGCGATGTAGAAGACCGGGCAGATATTCTGGCGTATCTCAATAGCCTGCAAGCATCACCGATTGACCTATCGACGGTTGCTGCCACGCAGTAAGCCGCACAAGGTTTGATTGATCAAAGCGTCGGCATTGTCCGGCGTTTTTTTCGTTTCAGCCGCAATTTCTTACGTTCTTGGCCGATCAACTGCGCGTGAACAGCGCTTGCCCCTCGCCGCGTCGCCGCATCTGCGCCATATTCCGGGTCACGTCTGCAATACGAATCAATCTCCTTGAGGTGCCGCCTGGTGATACGTCCTGCCTACCCTGTATTCGCAAACCTTTCTTTGGAGCGTTTTACGCCATTGGTTTTGGCGGGCTTGCTGGCGCTTGGTGGGGCTTCTGCGGGTTTGGCGCAAACCAGCGAGGCACCAGAAGAAGCCGCAGATGTCGCTGAAGATACCCGCATCTGGCGCCATGCAACCACATTGGGCGAAGAGGCACCGCGCTACGGGCTAGATTTCACACACTTTGACTATGTAAATCCAGATGCCCCCAAGGGTGGAACGGTGCGGATGTCGGATTTTGGTTCATTCGATAGCCTCAACTTTGTGCCAACGCGCGGCGAGACCCCGCTTGGCCTGGGGCTTATCTACGACACGCTGATGACACCCTCGCAGGATGAGCTGTCCACCGATTATGGCCTGCTTGCCGAAGCGATGACCTATCCAGAGGATTATTCCTCTGTCACCTATCGCCTGCGAGAGGGTGCCACGTGGCATGATGGCGTGGCGATAACGCCCAGCGATGTGGTCTATTCGTTCAACGCCTTGGTGGAACATAACCCCCAGCAAGCCGCCTATTATTCGCACGTCACCAGCGCCACCATTACCGGTGAGCGTGAGGTAACGTTCACCTTTGACCAGACGGGTAACCGCGAGCTACCGCACATTATTGGCCAATTGATCGTGATGCCGGCCCATTGGTGGAGCGACCGCGATAGCGACGGCAATATGCGTGATATTTCGCGCGGATCCTTAGAGCCGCCGCTTGGCTCAGGCCCCTATCGCATTGGCCAAGTCATCCCTGGCCGCACGATCACCTATGAGCGGGTGGATGATTACTGGGCGGCTGATCTTAATGTGAATATCGGCCACCACAATTTTGATCGGGTTGACTACGATTATTACCGCGATCTTGATGTGGCGTTTGAAGCGTTCAAGGCCGATGCGTTTGATTTCCGTGTGGAGAACCGGGCACGCAATTGGGCCACAGGCTATGATGTGCCGGCGGTTGAGCGTGGCCACATTGTGCTGGAAGAATTTGAAGAGCCTTATCGCCGCAGAGGACTGATGGTTGGGTTTATTTTTAACACCCAGCAGCCTGTGTTTGATGATCGCAATGTGCGGCGCGCTTTCAATTATATGCTCGATTTTCAAGAGCTTAATCGTGCGCTGTTTTTTGACAGTTACCGCCAATATGACAGCTATTTTACCGGCATTTCGGCGCTGGCGAGCACTGGCGTGCCTGAAGGCGATGAGCTTGCGCTGCTTGAAAGCCTACGTGCTGAAGGCCTTGCAATTGGCGACGAGGTGTTCACCACCCCCTATTTCAATCCGGTCAATGGCACGCCGGAGCGCAGGCGTGAGAACATCCGCACGGCGCTTGACCTGTTTGAAGCCGGTGGATGGACCGTGCGCGATGAGGTTGACCCAGAGCAAGCAGGCACCGGGTTCTTACACCGTATTTTGGTGACCATTGGCCTGCGCTCAGACCCGACACGCCGTGTGATGCGTGATGCATCTGGCGCGCCTGTAATTGTGGAGCTTTTGCTCAATGGCGCAACGCAAGAACCGGCAGCCAATCAACTGGCCCAGTCGCTTGAACTGGTTGGCATAGAGCTGGTGATCCGCGCGGTGGATTCTTCGCAATATACCAACCGTGTGCGCAGCCGCGACTATGACATGATCTATTCTGGCTGGGTACAAAGTACCTCACCCGGCAATGAACAGCGCGACTTTTTTGGTTCGGCCTCCGCCAGTGTTGATGGCACGCGCAATTATGCAGGTGTTGATGACCCCGTGGTGGACGCGCTGATTGAGCGCATTATCTTTGCCGAAGAGCGAGACGCACTCGAGGTTGCCACGCGCGCTATGGATCGCGTTCTGCTTTGGAACCATTATGTGGTGCCTGGCTGGGGTATTCCTGCACAACGTGTGGCGCGGTGGGATCGGTTTGGCAGGCCAGATGTTTTGCCAACCTATTCGACTGCGTTCCCCACGATATGGTGGTTTGATGAGGCGCGTGCGGCAAGGATTGAAGAGGGCCAACAATGAGCTTGAAGACACCCGATCATATCGTGCGGAATGTGACGAGGCGCACGGTTCTGCAAGCTGCCGGTGGCGCTGCAGCTCTTAGCGCGTTTCCGCTTCATGCCTTTGCACAATCGGGTTTGACTCGCAGCCATGGCCTGGCAGCTTTTAGCACACTGGCATTGCCAGCTGACTATGCCCATTTCCCGCATGTGAACCTGGATGCACCCAAGGGTGGCGCGCTGATTTACCGGCCGCGCACGCGCGCTTTCAACCAAAGCTTTGAAACGGTCAACACGCTCAACGGTTACGTACTGCAGGGCGATGGTCCGGTACGCGTGGAGCTGACCTTTGACACATTGATGGCGGCAACGGGCGATGAGGTCGATGCCGCTTACGGGCTGCTGGCACAATGGGTCGAGTTTACCGATGATGGCCTGCAATATAACTATAAATTGCGGCCAGAGGCGCGTTTCCACGATGGCAGCCCGCTTACCGCCAACGACGTGGTGTGGTCGTTCAACACGCTGATGGAAGATGGGCACCCTTCTCTTGCCCAGTCTTCGCTGCGCTTTGTGAATAGCGTTGAAGCTCTGGACGACGATTTGGTGCGCTATACGTTTTCACCTGAGCGCTCACGCACGGCGCACCTGGCCCCAACCTCTCTGCCGGTGTTCAGCCAAGCCTTTTGGGAAGGACGCAACTTCGCAGATAGCATTCAGGAGCCTGTTCTAGGATCTGGCCCTTACCGCCTGGATGACTATGAGCAAAACCGCTTCCTCTCCTACAAGCGCGTGGAGGACTATTGGGCTGCTGATCTGCCGTTTGCGCGTGGCCAGAACAATTTCGATACCATCCGGATCAATTTCTACCGCGACCGCGATGTGGCCTTTGAGGCCTTCAAAGCCGGTGACATGAACCTGCGCTTTGAAAACTCCTCGCGCATCTGGGGTTCGGGCTATGATTTTCCCCGCGTGCGCAGCGGCGAAGTCATCCAATCGACCATCCAAAACGAGGCACCTGGCGGTGCGCAGGGCATGTTTTTTAACACCCGGCGCAGCAAGTTTTCCGACTGGCGGGTGCGCAAAGCCATTGGCTTGGCCTATAATTTCGAATGGACAAATCAGAACCTACAGTTCGGTCTCTTCACCCGCACACAATCTATGTTCCAGAACGCGCCCTACATGGTGGAAGGCCTTCCATCGCCTGAAGAATTGGCGATTTTGGAACCTTTCCGTGATGAGCTGCTGCCACAAGTGTTTGAAGAACCGTTCGTGCCACCAGTTAGTGATAGCGGCAGCCAGGCCGATAGAGGCAACCTGGCCGAAGCGGCGCGGCTGTTACGTGAGGCGGGATGGACCCGGCAGGATGGCCGCCTGGTGAACGCAGACGGCGAACAGCTAACCATTGAGTTCCTGTTCTTATCATCGGCCTTTGAACGTATTTTCCTGCCGCACGCCCAAAATCTCAGGCTACTTGGCATTGATGCAAGCACGCGCGGCGTTGATCCGGCGCAATTATCAGCCCGGGTTTTGGACTTTGATTACGATATGATGATCCAGAACATTCCACCTAGCCTGGTGCCGGGCAGTGCCTTGCGCGTGCTTTTGGGGTCGCAGGCCGCCACGGCCTCTGGCAGCCGCAATTTGGCTGGTATCGCCATGCCAGCGGTTGATGCACTTATCGCGATGGTGGAGCGGGCTGAAACGCTGGAAGAAAATTATGTGATCATGCGGGCACTGGATCGTGTGCTGCGGCCTTATCATTTCTGGATAGAGCAATGGCACGCGCCCGGTGATTGGGTTGCGCATGAGGCAAATCTGCAGCGCCCTGAAACACAACCGCGCTATGCTTTGCCAATTGAATCCCATTGGTGGGTGGAAAGCTAACTCACGATGCTCGCCTATATTATCCGCCGCATCTTGCTTATGATCCCCACCATATTGGGGATTATGGCGCTGTCGTTTGCCGTGGTGCAATTTGCCCCTGGCGGCCCCATTGAGCGGGTTATTGCGCAGCTTCAAGGCACTGATGTGAGCGCCACCGAGCGCTTTACTGGTGGCGGTAGCGATTTTGGCAACCAAGATCAGGACTTTGGAGGCGGGGGTGATGATGCCGCCGTGTATCGCGGTGCGCAGGGGCTAGATCCAGAGTTCATAGCCGAGCTTGAGCGTCAGTTTGGCTTTGATAAGCCACCCTTAGAGCGCTTCGGTCTGATGATCTGGAATTATGCGCGCTTTGATTTTGGTGAGAGCTATTTCCGCGATGTGGCGGTGATTGATCTGATCATTGAAAAGCTGCCAGTTTCTATTTCGCTGGGCCTCTGGATGACGCTGCTCTCTTACGGCATTTCCATTCCGCTGGGCATTCGCAAGGCGGTGAAAGACGGCACGCGCTTTGATATTTGGACCAGTGGTATTGTTATCATTGGCTACGCAATACCTGGGTTTCTTTTTGCGATCTTGCTCATTGTGCTCTTTGCGGGCGGATCATTTTGGGACCTATTCCCGCTGTCCGGGCTAACGTCTGAGAACTGGGACCAGCTTAACTGGTGGCAGAAGATCCTCGATTATTTCTGGCACCTCACATTACCTTTGATTGCCATGGCGGTGGGGGCTTTTGCCACCACAACGCTGCTCACCAAAAACTCATTCTTGGATGAAATCCGCAAACAATATGTCACCACCGCGCGCGCCAAGGGGCTGGATGAGCGCACGGTGCTGTATGGCCATGTGTTCCGCAACGCGATGCTGATCATTATTGCCGGCTTTCCTGGCGCGTTTATCTCAGCCTTTTTCACCGGTGCGCTGCTCATTGAGACAATTTTCTCGCTCGATGGGCTGGGCCTGCTTGGCTTTGAGAGCATCTTCGGGCGCGATTATCCGGTGGTCTTTGGCACGCTTTATATCTTCTCGCTCATGGGCCTCGTCGTCGCGCTGCTATCCGACCTTGTGTACATGTGGGTTGATCCGCGCATCGATTTTGAAGCGCGGCGGACCTAACCGATGGATGCGCGCACACCTGATACAGTGATTGACCAACCGGTTCCTAATGGTCCGGTGCAGATGAAGCGCAAAGGCCTTTCACCGCTCAATGTGCGACGGCTTAACAATTTTAAAGCCAACAGGCGCGGCTGGTGGAGCCTCTGGATTTTTCTGGCCCTGTTCCTGCTCACGCTGTTTGCAGAGCTTGTGGCCAATGAGCGCCCGTTGATCGTCTCCTATAAGGGCGAGCTGCTTTTTCCGGTGATCATTGATTATCCGGAGGAAAAATTTGGCGGATTCTACGCCGTTACCCGCTACTATGATCCGTTCATCCGCGAGGAGATTGAAGCCAATGGCTGGATGATCCACGCGCCTATTCGCTATGATCACACCACCCGATCCTACGCCTCAACGCTGCCCTACCCGATCGCGCCCACATGGGCGCTGGAGCCAGATGTGGCCTGCGCCAACTTGCCTGGTGGCACCGACGATGCGTTTTGCGGCGCTAGCGGCTACCATTGGCTGGGAACGGATGACCAGGGCCGGGATGTGGCCGCGCGCCTCATCTATGGTTTCCGCCTATCGGTGCTTTTCGGGCTCACACTGACCCTCATATCCTCGGTCATTGGCATTGCCGCGGGCGCTGTGCAGGGCTATTTTGGTGGTTGGACGGACCTTATCTTCCAGCGCTTCATTGAAATTTGGACCTCCATCCCCTCGCTCTATCTGCTACTGATCTTTTCGGCGTTTTTCGTACCCGGCTTCTGGACGCTGCTGTTCATTTTGCTCTTGTTCAGTTGGGTGGCACTGGTCGGGCTGGTGCGCGCGGAGTTCCTGCGCGGGCGCAACCTTGAATATGTGCGCGCGGCCCGTGCGCTGGGGCTTTCTGATGTGCGGATCATGTTCCGCCACATTTTGCCCAACGCCATGGTGGCCACCGTTACCTTCCTGCCGTTTATCCTGTCGGGATCCATCACCACGCTCACAGCTTTGGATTTCTTAGGATTGGGCCTGCAGGGTGATGCCCCTTCGCTGGGCGAATTGCTGGCGCAAGGCAAAGAAAACCGCAACGCGCCATGGCTGGGGCTTACTGGCTTCCTGACGATCTCCATCATGCTGTCGCTGCTCATTTTTGTGGGAGAGGCCGTGCGAGATGCGTTCGACCCGCGCAAGGTGGAGGGTTAGATGGCACCTCTGCTTTCGGTCAAAGACCTATCGGTTGCCTTCCGCTCTGGCGACCAAGTGAACCAGGTCGTGCACTCCGTTTCGTTTGATGTTGCGATGGGTGAAACTGTGGCGCTGGTGGGCGAATCTGGCTCCGGCAAGTCGGTGTCGGCGCTCTCTGTGCTTCAGCTGTTGCCCTACCCGGCGGCATCTCATCCTTCTGGCTCTATCCAGTTTGATGGCCAAGAACTCCTTGGCGCTGAGGAAAAACAGCTGCGCAGCGTACGCGGCAATGATATCTCGATGATTTTCCAGGAGCCCATGTCTTCGCTCAATCCGCTGCACACTGTGGAGCGGCAAATAGGCGAGGTGCTGCACGTGCACCAGGGTATGCGTGATGAGGCAGCCCGCGCCCGCACGCTGGAGCTGATGGATCGCGTGGGCATTCGCGAGCCTGAAAGCCGGTTAAAAAGCTATCCCCACCAACTATCGGGCGGGCAACGCCAGCGCGTTATGATCGCTATGGCGCTGGCCAACACGCCCAAACTGCTGATTGCTGATGAACCCACAACGGCGCTGGACGTTACCGTACAGGCACAGATTTTGCGGTTGCTGGTGGAACTACAACAAGAGCTTGGCATGGCGATGCTGTTCATCACCCATGATCTGGGCATCGTGCGGCGCTTGGCATCCCGTGTGAACGTGATGCAGGGTGGCCATGTGGTGGAGCATGGACCCGTGAAAGAGGTCTTCACCAACCCCCAGCACGCCTATACCAAAATGCTGATCTCAACCGAGCCTTCTGGCGCGCCTCTTGGTACACCCGATGGTGAGGTAACGCTGGCCGCGGATGATCTAAAGGTCTGGTTCCCGGTTAAAAAAGGCCTCTTACGCCGCACGCATAGCCACATCAAAGCAGTGGATGGTGTGGACCTTTCCATCCGGCAAGGCGAAACGCTGGGCATTGTGGGCGAGTCTGGGTCTGGAAAAACGACCCTGGGTTTGGCGCTTTTGCGCCTCACCGAATCCAAAGGTGCTATCCGCTTTAGCGATACAGACATTACTGACCACAACGCCAAACAGATGCGCCCTTTGCGCAGCGACTTGCAGGTGGTTTTCCAAGACCCGTTTGGCTCACTTTCCCCGCGCATGTCGGTGTCGGATATCATCGAAGAGGGCCTGCTGATCCACCAGCCCAAGATGGGCTACAAGGAACGTGATGCTGAAATCATTGCCGCCCTAGAGGAGGTGGGCCTGGATCCAGAAACCCGCTTCCGCTACCCGCACGAATTTTCCGGTGGGCAGCGTCAACGCATCTCCATTGCACGCGCGCTGGTGCTGAAACCGCGAGTGATACTGCTCGATGAACCAACATCGGCGCTGGATATGAGCGTGCAAGCGCAAGTGGTGGAGCTGCTGCGCGATATTCAGGCCAAGCACAATTTGGCTTACCTGTTTATCAGCCATGACCTGAAAGTCGTGCGCGCCTTGTCCCATCGCATATTGGTGATGCGCGAAGGCAAGGTGGTGGAAAGCGGCGCACGTGAGGACATCTTCGAAAATCCGAAGGAAGACTATACCCGCGAGCTCATCGCTGCCGCGTTTGATGAAACGATGCTAGCGGCGGAGTAGGCTTAAGTAACGCTAGCGATTATGAAGTTTGGTTGTTAATTCATGGGCCCATTCTTCAAAACGGAGCGCATCCTCAGGTCGACCGAGATGTCTTGCTTCGCTTGCCAGTTCCCTCAGCCTTTCTATTTCAGCTTCAATTGTAGATAGTCTCTCGACTCTGGCATCACCACTCAGTTGCAAGTTATTTTCTTGGCGGTCTCTAAGTTCGTCTATTTGTTTTTGTAAACGCAACCTAACTTCATCATTGGCAATCCGGTCGGCTCTAACATCTTGTTCAGCAGCTTCGATCAGTCCCTCCACAATTGCATTCTCCGCATTCTTGAGCCTAGCCCTTATTATCGCTAATTCGTGAGCGGCTTGAATATTTCCCGTTTTGAGTATCATTTCGGGTCGTTTTACCGACCACTGTCCGAAAACATTAATCCAAGGCGTTGTTAAAGCTGCTGCCAGACCGAGTAACAGCGGCAAGCCAATCAGCGTCCACTAATTGCTTTCTTCGTCAAAGAATGCAAATTTGTCGATAGCTGGCTCACCTGAGAATAAGAGGAAGAAAAATGCCTTCCAGTTCACGATCAGCAACATCAAAATGACATAGCCAATTATAGGTGAACGAACACGCTGAGCAAATGCTTCTATGAGATCTTTTATGCTATTCAAATTGGCCCCACCGATTCATTTTTTGCAGTATGGGTGCATTTTGTTGGAGGCGCAGGCAAGTGCTGCTACCTGGCGCTATAACTATGCTTGGCACTGAATCTTAATGCCAGACATCTCCTAAAACTAAAACCTTGGGTCAAGCCTGCGGATAACCGGGACGGGTAGGCTGATGGATTACGGGTGCCCATGTCGCTAGCGATCTAACATCCGAAATAAACTGCCTCCCAAGCTCATTTACCTTAACCGTTTATCAATTGGTTCCATTCCTTTTGCGCTGTACCGGCAAAAGGAATACACTATCCCTATGAGCAATACACACACCCATATCAGCCCCTCCTGCATTCACCCCGGCGTTCTCCTGCTTGAGGAGTTTCTCAAACCCCTCAATATCAGTCAGAACCGGCTTGCCCGCGACATTGACGTGCCCGTTAGCCGCATTGCGGCGATTGTGGCTGGTCAGCGCGCCATTACAGCCGACACGGCGATGCGCCTATCGACCTATTTCGACACCAAGCCTGAGCTTTGGATGAAGTTGCAGGCGGCCTACGAAATTGCGTTGCTACGTGATGGTGATTGGCCACGCATTGAAGCGCGGATCCGTCCTTATGAGCCCGTAGATGCACCTGCAACGGCCAATGAGCCCGAGCATAATGAGGACGATGATGGCTATTTGGATAGCATCGACACCTATCGGGCTACGGCTGCCCAATAGAGGTGCAAAGCGGCTTGAACGCTAGCCTGTCGCGGCTGCCTTTTCGCGCAGCCGCGCGGCTTTTTTGAACTTCGTTTCCACACGCGAGCGCTTGAACGCCGACAGATAGTCGATGAAAAGCTTGCCTTCCAAATGGTCCACCTCGTGCTGGATGCAGGTGGAAAGTAGGCCGCCAACCTCAATTTCGTGGGTTTTGCCGTCTAAATCCATATAGCGCACGCGGGCGTTTTCCGGCCGCACCACTTCCTCATAATAATCGGGAATGGATAGGCAGCCCTCATCATAGGGCACCTCTTCGCCAGACAATTCCAAAATTTCCGGATTGATCAGCGTCAGTGGCTCAGTTTCATCCTCGCGCGGCGAACAATCGGTGGTGACCACGCGCAGCGGCACGCCCACTTGGATAGCCGCCAGGCCAATGCCAGGCGCATCGTACATGGTCTCGTACATATCCTTGACCAGTGCGCGCACCTCATCAGTGATCTCGCCCACCGGCTTAGACACCGCGCGCAAGCGCTTATCTGGGATAACCAAAATCTCTCGAATAGCCATAGATCGGACTTAAGCGGCAGGGCTGGCCTGGTCAAGGGATCTGGGGATCGGCACGGCAGATGCATGGCGTTTGTTCGTGTTTTGATCTAACATCGTCACGGACCCGATTCGACCCGAGATTCCCGCTTTGGACCTCACCTTTCAAACTGTTCTGTTCTCCCTGCAAGGCACGCCAGTAACTCTGGCCATGGTGCTGTGGGCACTTGGCGCGCTGGCGGTGCTGATGATCCTTTGGGTGTGGTCATCAACCAGCCGTCTAAAGCGACGCACAGCCGAAATCAGCGCTCAAGCCGAAGCGGAAAAAGCAGACCTTACCCAAAAGCTCACCACCATGGCGGGCGCGCAGGCTGAGCTGACCGGCAGGGTGCAAAGCATGACCCAAATGCTGGGCGACCGGCAGGCCGAGCTTGCCAAGGTTATGTCTGAGCGGATGGATGGCCTTGGCCACCGGCTTGGCCAATCGATGAGCCAGCAGACCAACCAAACCCACCAAACACTGCAAAGCCTGCATGAGCGGCTGGCCACCATCGACACGGCACAAAAGAACATCACCGAGCTTTCCCAAGGCGTGGTAGAACTGCAAAACATTCTTGCCGACAAGCAAACGCGCGGTGCCTATGGCCAGGGGCGCATGGAAGCGATTGTGCAGGATGCCCTGCCACGTGGAGCTTACTCGTTTCAGCACACGCTGACGAACGCTAAGCGGCCAGACTGCGTGATCTACCTGCCCAATAATGCGCCTAGCCTGGTGATTGATGCGAAGTTTCCGCTGGAGGGCTGGAACGCCTTTCGCGATGCGCCTGATGATAGGTTGGCCCAACAGGCCGCGCAGCGGTTTCGCGCCGACGTTAACAAGCATGTGCAGGACATAGCGGCGAAATATTTCATTCCCGGCGAAACCCACGAAACTGCGTTCATGTTTGTGCCATCAGAGAGCATTTTTGCGGATCTGCATGAACGCTTTGAAGATGTGGTGCAAAAGGCTGCCCGCCAGCGCGTGGTGATCGTGTCGCCCTCGCTGCTCACACTGTCCATTCAGGTGGTGCAGGCAGTGCTGCGCGATGCGCGCCTGCGCGAACAGGCGCATCTTATTCAAGATGAAGTAGGCCGACTGGTGGATGATATTGTGCGGCTGGATGATCGTGTGGGCAAGCTTGCCACCCATTTTGGCCAAGCACAGCGCGATATTGAGCAGATCCAAACTTCCACCGGCAAAATCACCAAGCGCGGTGATAGGATCGGGAATTTGGATGTTGCCCCCGGCAACGCTGCGGAGCGAGAAACTGGCGCGGTAGAGCGTGAAGAGCCAAGGCTACCGCTGGCAGGGGAGTAGGCCCATGTTGAGGAACTCAAAGATGCTGCGAACGCTATGTCTAGTCGTGTGTCTCGCCCTTAGCCCTTCCATTACAAATGCAAACGTGGCCAACACCATTCGCGCGCTGGCGCCAGGTGGGCTGGTGCATGTGGTTGGGCAGGATGGGCAAACGCTTGTCTCGCAAAATGCTGATCAGGCATTCGTGCCAGCCTCGGTGACAAAAATCGCTACCGCGTGGCTCGGCCTGGAAGTTTTGGGTGCCGATTACCGCTTCACAACCAGCTTTTATGTGGATGCGGCCCGCGTGCTCTATGTGCGCGGCGGCGGCGACCCCTATCTGGTGTCCGAAGAGCTTAGCGTGCTTGCCCAGCGCTTGGTGGATGCGGCCGGGCAAGCCCCGTTCAACGCGGTGGTACTTGATACCAGCCATTTCCCCGATGGATTCACGATACCTGGGGTCGGGCAGAGCAACGATCCCTATAACGCGTTGAACGCGGCGCTGGTCGCCAACTTCAACACGATCAACGCCGTGCGTGATGGAGATGCGGTGCGCTCAGCCGAAGAGCAAACCCCCATCACCCCGCTTGCCATAGCTCAGGTCCGCCAGCGCGGGCCCAATGGGACCAGCCGGATCAGCCTGGCCCAGCAAGACCCAAGATTAAGCGCGCTTTATGCCGGCGAACTGATGGCCGCGTTCATTGCCCGCTCTGGCGGAGCCGTTCGGGGCGGTATCACGATTGGCCGCGTACCTGCGGGCCTGGCGCCGATCTATGTGCATCAGCAATCGCGACCCCTGTCAGAGATTGCGCAAGGCATGCTGGCCTTCTCCAACAACTATATCGCCAACCAGATATTCCTACAGGTGGGCGCTGAAGTTCTGGGCAGCCCGGTGAGCCTGCAACAATCGCAGCGTGTGCTTGGTGATTTGCTTGTGCGCTATGGCCTGAGCAATGACATTGCCATGGTCGAAGGGTCTGGCATCAGCCGCCAAAACCAGATGACCGCGCGCGGCCTTGCCGCTCTGCTTACTCATTTCGCACCCTATGCTGGCTTGATGGAAAGTTCGCCGCGGGGCTCACGCTATAAAACCGGAACGCTTAGCGATGTCAGTACGCTGGCGGGCTATGCCCAAACACGCGAGCACGGATTGGTGCGGTTTGTCATCGCCCTGCCTGGTGGAACAGGACGGCTCAGGTTTGCAATTCTCGAAGCGATCGAACAGGGGCTATAACCCAGCGAGCCATCACCGCTTTGGTGGTGTCCAGTCGGTGGGAACGCCTGCCTGACGATGCAGCCGCAGGGCGAGGCCCACAGCTACGCCAGCGCCGATGGCCACGGTCAGATCGATAAAAACGGTGAGCAGCAAAGTGATCACCAGTAGCGCCTGATCGCTGCGCCTGGCGCGCCAATATTGCGGCCATTTATGCGGTTCGCTCATGTTCCAGGCGGTGAGCATCAACAAACCCGCCAAGGCGGGCATCGCCATCATGCCCGCATAGGGCGCTGCAAAAAGCATGACCAGCAGAACGATGACCGCATGCACCATACCGGCAACAGGGGTGCACCCGCCTGCGCGTATGTTGGTGGCAGTGCGCGCGATGGCACCGGTAGCGGGCAAGCCGCTGAACAGGGCCGAGCCGATATTGGCAAAGCCCTGAGCCGTCAGTTCTGCGTTGGGCCGGTGCTGATCGTCAATCATGCGGTCGGCAACCAAGGCCGAGAGAAGCGATTCAACCCCGGCCAAAAACGCAATCACCAGAGCCGATGGAAAAAGCTCCACCAAGCGTGACCATGAAAGATCGGGCAAGGCTGGCGCAGACAATGTGGGTGAGAGCGCGCCGAATCTGTCCGCCACCGTCTCAAACGGCAGGGCCAGCACGATGCCAGCAGCAGAGACGGCAAAAATCGCGATAATCAAACCGGGAAAGCGTGGAAACAGGCGCCGCAAGCCAACAATGATAACGATTGTCGCCAAACCAGCCAAGACCGCGCTGGCGTTTATCGTCTCGCGCGCCTGCCACAAGACAGCGCTTTTTTCGATGAAAGGCGCTGGCAAATCCTCAAGGTTCAGCCCGAAAAAATCCTTAAGCTGGCTTGTGGCGATGATGATGGCAATGCCGATGGTGAAGCCATTGATCACAGCCTCCGGCACGTAGGCAATAAGTCGGCCAGCGCGCAGGAAACCGGCCAACACCAGCATGGCGCCGGCCATCATGGTGGCCAGCACAAGACCATCATAGCCGTGCTGCGCAATGACGCCGAACACCACGACAATGAACGCGCCGGTGGGCCCGCCGATCTGCACCCGGCTACCGCCTAAGGCCGAAATGAGGAACCCCGCCACGACCGCCGTCACCAACCCTGTTTCGGGCGGCGCGCCGGAGGCAATGGCAATAGCCAGGCTGAGTGGGATCGCGACCATAGCCACGCTGAAACCAGCAAACACGTCGCGGTAAAACGCGCTAAGTGTGTAGTCCTGGATGGTGCTAAGAATGATCGGTCGCCGCATGGC